>PMYB01000035.1:1199-2285 GCA_003170915.1 Bryobacterales bacterium
TCGCTGAGCATTTCCATCACGCGGCCGGCGGGCGCCAGGAATTCGTCGTTGGGCACGGTCGCGGCGTCCCATTGGCGTTCCGTCGCTTCGAAAAGCGCTTCCAGGCCATTGGAGAGCGTCTCGTCGGGGCCGAAGACCCGGAAGTTCCGCTGCTCGCTGTTGAGCTTGGCCACGTCGCGCAGGAAGCGCCCCAGCACGTGCGTGTCGCCGACGCCGCCCGCGCCCGGCGAAGGTACGGGCTCCGCGTAGTCGCGGAAATCCGGCATGCGAAGGTCGCGCAATAGCATTCCGCCGTTGGCGTGAGGATTCGCGCCCATACGGCGTTCACCCTTGGGCGCCAGTTCGGCCAGCTCCGGTTTCAGGCGGCCCTGCTCGTCGAACAGTTCCTCCGGCCGGTAACTCCGCAGCCAGTCTTCCAACAGCTTGAGGTGTTCGGGATGGGTAGCAGGGTCGGAGATTGGCACCTGGTGCGCGCGGAATGTGCCTTCCACTTGCAACCCATCGACCATCTTAGGCCCGGTCCAGCCCTTCGGTGAATTGAGCACAATCATCGGCCAGCGGGGACGGGCGATGTTTCCATTGACGCGCGCGTCCTGCTGGATCTCTCTGATCCGCTCGATGGCCGTGTCGAGCGTCGCGGCCATGGCCTCATGCATCGGGGCGGGCTCGTGACCCTCCACGAAGTAGGGCGTCCACCCGTAGCCGCGCAGCAACTCTTCCAATTCCTCGCGCGTGATGCGTGCCAGGACAGTCGGGTTGGAAATCTTGTAGCCGTTNNCCGGTTTCCGCCTCGCCATCGCCCACCACGCACGCGACGACCAGATCGGGATTGTCGAACACCGCCCCGAACGAGTGGCTGAGCGAGTAACCCAATTCGCCGCCCTCATGGATCGAACCCGGGCACTCCGGCGATGCGTGGCTCGGTATCCCTCCGGGAAACGAAAACTGAAGAAACAGCTTCCGAAGTCCGGCCTCATCCTGGCTGATGTTCGGATAGATCTCGCTGTAGGTGCCCTCCAGGTACGTATTGCCCACCACCGCCGGGCCGCCGTGTCCGGGACCGGAGACGTAAATCATGTCGAGGTC
>PMYB01000035.1:2379-11288 GCA_003170915.1 Bryobacterales bacterium
CCATCTTGTGGAGCAGTTCCGGAGTGAGTGTGTTGGTTTTCATGGTTCGTTCACCGCCTCGGTTTCGAGAACGCGGTCGACCGAGCGCGCAATCATCAGATCTTCGTCCGTTGGAATGACGCGCACCGTGACGCGGCTGGCGTCCGTGGAAATAACTGCCGCGGAGCCGGCATTCGGCCGCTCACCGAGCTCGATGCCGAGGAAGCCCAGTCCATCGCAGATGCGCGCGCGGATGAGCGGCGCATTTTCGCCGATACCTCCCGCGAACACGAGCGTATCCAAGCCACCGAGCGCTGCGGCGAAAGAGCCGATCCACTTTTTCGCCTGATAACAGAACAGCGCCACGGCTTCCGCGGCCCGGATATCATAGGCTTCCCGCGCGAGCAAGTCCCGCATGTCGGAACTGGTCTCCGAAACTCCGAGCAGGCCGGAGGCGTGGTTGACCATTTCGTAAAACTGTTCCGTGGTCATGTGTTCGGTTCGCGCCAGGTAGGGCGCCAGGCCAGGATCCAAATCGCCGGAGCGGGTGCTCATCACCAATCCCGCTGTGGGAGTGAAGCCCATGCTGGTGTCGAGGCTCTTGCCGTCGCGCACGGCGGCCATGCTAGCGCCGTTGCCCAGATGAGCGAGGATGACGCGGCCATTGGTTGCCGCCGGGTCGCCCAAGCGCGCGAGCTCTTCCATCAGATAGGCATACGACAAACCGTGGAAACCGTAGCGTTCGACTCCCTTCGCGTCGTAGCGGCGCGGGATGGGAAGCAGCTTGGCGACCCGCGGCATGGTACGGTGAAACGCCGTGTCGAAACAGGCCACCTGGGGCAGCTTCGGATGACGCCGGCGGAACGTCTCGATCAGTTCGATCTCGCTGGGTAGATGGTCAGGGTCGTACGGGCTGATACGATCGAGTTCATCTAACAGTGCCTGGGTGACCAGTTCGGGCGCGGTGTGTTGCATGCCGTGAACCACACGGTGTCCTACAGCCATGACCGATTCGAAACCATGCTGCTCTTCGAGCCAATCCATCAGAAATACCGCTGCCGATTTGTGATCGGAGGCGTCGAGACTGCGGCTGTCATGCTGGTTCGTGGCGGGGTCGTCGAACGTCAGATTCGTCCCACTCATGCCGATGCGATCGACGGTTCCATGAAGGGTTCGCTTCAGGGGCTCGCCGACCGGATACAGCGCAAACTTGATGCTCGACGAGCCGGCATTGATCGTCAGGATGGATGGGTTAGCGGGTTTCATGCGCGGCTCATTCACTCTGCAATCCCAGCGAAGCCAGTTTCGCGCAGGTGGACCTGTAATCCGTGTGAAGAATGCTTCGAATGCCCAAACCTTCCGCGACCTCGACGAACATCGGGGTGTTTTCGATGTAGACTACCTGCCGGGCCGGCATCTGGGAGATGTCCAGCGCAAGCCGATAGATGTCCGCGTCGGGCTTGCGGACATGGACGAAGCAGGAGGAGATAAAGGAATCCACGAACCCCGCCAGCTTGAACTTCCGAATCCGATACGCATTCACTTCGCGCGCTTCATTGCTGACCACGGCGATCTTCAGCCCATAACGGATCTTGAGCCCAGCCATTAGATCGATCATCTCGGGGTAAGGTTTCGATTGCGCACACATCGAGCGCCGAAACTGGGCCCGCGTGAACGGCCGCTTTTGGTAAAAGACCACCAGGCCCAAGTATTCTTCGAAAGTTAGCTTCCCCTCCTCGTGGGTTTCGAAGGCCAGGCGATGCCGCTCCTCCATCTCGGCCCACTTCAACTTGAAGTGCTGCGCCACCTGTCTGCGGGCATGATGATCCCACCCGTTGTTGAGCAGGACACCGCCGATATCCAGAAACAATGTCGTGATTGGCATCTCCCTCTTCATCATCGCTGCCATAGGATTCGAGCGGATTCCAACGGAACGGCAACGCCGGAACGGTGAGACATCACTCGCGCCGTGTAGTCTTCGGCTGGACGGGTCGCAGGCACCGTCGCGCGATAGACCGAGCGACGGGATGCGTCTGACGGCGGTCGCGCACACTTCATTTCCACCCGTATGGGATCGCCGCCGTCAATTCCGTCCGCATAGATTTCAACTCGCGCCGCATTCGGGTCGAGATCGTTCAGAAAGAGTTCGACTTCAAACACGTGGAGGTCCGCGCTGGTTTTCACCCGCCAGTCGCCGAAGCGTAGCGAGCCCCACTTCCCATCCACCGCATGCCGCCAATCGGCCATTTGCTGGCCCACTGCGCCTTTGTTCGCCGCGCGCTCGCGGTAGGCGGCTGCCGCCGGAAGGTAGTGTTGCTCGGTGTATTGGCGCACGGCGCGCTCCGCGGAAAAGCGCGGTGTCAGGCTCGCCATGCTGTTCCGCATCCGCGCCACCCAAGCCGTGGGGATGCCCTCCCCATCGCGGGCATAGAACTCGGGAATCACTTCCCGCTCCAGCAGTTGGTAGAGCGCTTCGGCTTCGGCGGCATCCCAGGCCGGGTCCTCGCCATGTTCCTGGCCGTCCCCCAATGCCCACCCGACTTCCGGCGTGTAAGCCTCCGCCCACCAGCCATCCAACTCGGATAGATTGAGGCCTCCATTCACCAGCACTTTCATGCCGCTCGTCCCGCTGGCTTCCCAGGGGCGCCGTGGCGTGTTGATCCAGACATCCACGCCCTGCACCAGGTGCTCGGTGAGAAGCATGTCATAGTCGCTGAGAAAGATGGCATGGGGGCGCGTCTCCGGCCGCCGGACGAAATGCATCCAGTCCCGAATCAGGGACTGCCCAGCCTGGTCCGCTGGATGCGCCTTGCCCGCGATGATGAGTTGCACGGGGCGCTCGGAATTGCTCAAGAGACGAAGCAGCCGCTGTGGGTCGTGGAGCAGCAGATTAGGTCGCTTGTAGGTCGCGAAACGGCGTGCAAAGCCCAGCGTCAGGGCGTTGGGATCGAGAAGATGCTTCGCGGCTTCGACTTCCCCGGGCGGCGCGCCTGCCGCGGCCAAGTCCCGGGACAACCGTTCGCGAGCGTACTCCACAAGCGACTTACTGGCGGCGGTGCGAAAATGCCAGAACCTGGCATCGGGGACCCGGTGAATGTCCTGTTCCATGGTCTCCGTCGTCCCCAGCCAGCGATCCTTTCCGCAGCTTTCCATCCAAAGATCGTCGGCTTCGGCCGAATCCCAGGTGGGCATGTGGACTCCGTTGGTCACGTGTCCGACCGGGATTTCGTCCTCTGGCCAGCGCGGGAAGAGAGGTAGAAAAAGGCGCCGGCTGACTTTCCCGTGCAGGCGGCTCACCCCGTTTACCGACCCGCTCCCGCGGATTGCCAGATACGCCATGTTGAAAGGCTCCGACGAGTCGTCCGGATTCTGGCGGCCCAGCGCCAGCAAATCGTGAAGAGCAATGCCCAGCTTCTTTTCGGCGTACCCGCCAAGGTATTGCTCGATGAGGGCCGGAGTGAAACGGTCGAAACCGGCGGCCACCGCCGTATGCGTAGTGAAGAGATTGCCGGCTCGGGTTGCGGCCAGTGCCACTTCGAAAGGCTGGCCGGTCTCTTCCATGAAGGCGCGCGCGCGCTCCAGCACGGCGAACGCCGCGTGCCCTTCATTCAGGTGACAGACCTCCGGTTGGAGCCCCAGCGCGCGGAGCAGCCGCCATCCGCCGATCCCCAGCAGCATTTCCTGCTGGAGGCGCAATTCCGGGCCGCCCCCATAGAGCTCGCTGGTAATCCCCCGACGGGCGGGAAAGTTGGCCGCGTCATTGCTATCCAGCAGGTATAGCTTCACCCTGCCGACCTTCGCCTGCCAGGCGCGCACCCAGACCGAGTACCCAGGCAACGCGATCTCCAACCGCAACCACTCCCCGTTTGGCTGGCGCAATGGCGCGATCGGCAACTGTCCGGGATCGTTATACGGGTAAAGGGCCTGCTGCTCCCCGTTTTTGTCGATCACCTGGCGAAAATAGCCCTGCTGGTAGAGCAGTCCCACGCCGGCCACCGGTACACCCAGATCGCTAGCGGCTTTGAGTTGATCGCCGGCCACATTCCCGAGCCCGCCCGAGTATATGGGCAAAGCTTCGCTCAGCATGAATTCCANNATGCTGAAATACGCGACGCAGGTCAATGGAGCCGGCGAATGGTTGCGCTGAAACCATGCGGGCGTTTCCGCCGCCTGGCGGCTGGCTTCCACCAGGCCGTCCACGTTCTTCCGGAAAACGGGATCGGCCAAAACGCGTTCGATCCGGTCGCGCGAGGCCGTCTGCAGGACGACCCAGGGGTTATGCGTGATCTCCCACAGGTCGGGATCAAGCTTCCGCCACACTTCGTCGGTGGCATGATTCCACGACCAGTGCATATCCAGGGCGAGTTCCGCCAGGGAATCGAACCCCTCGATTTCCGTGGGCAGGAGACTGTAGATGGGGTGGCTGGTACGGGCTGGTTTACTCATGATTGGCCGCTTCGAAGCGGTATTGCCGCGCAGGATTCCGCACCCCGCTTACAGACGTTCTCAGCGGTCAAGCCGCATTCACCCACCGCCACCGGCGCCGGCGCCGGGGCGGGTTGGAAACTCCGGCGCCATCGCCATGCCGGCGGTCGCAAGAAATGCCTTCAGTGGCGGTCCGCCGATTTCAACGCCGTACGGGGTACCTGGCAAGTTCCTCCAGCAGTCTCCGCGCCGGCTCAGGAACCTCAACTTTGCCGCTCAGGATTTCCTGGTGACTGACATCGGAGCCGTACATGGCTTTGTCTCCGCTGTGGTCGGCCTGCACCACGGCGCCATCCACGCTGACCCCGGCAAAAACCCCTTTGCTGCGCGAATAGCTCAGGATCTCCGCGTTGAGCTTTACATCCGTGCCGGCGGCTGCCTGTCTCCCCACGGGCCCGGCCGCCACGGTAGCGTCCGCGCCGATCTTGAATTTGTCACCCATCAGGCTTTGCAGGGCATGGTCGTTCATAAATAGCATCACCACGTCGGTGAAAGAGCCGCCAATCTGGAAGCCGACGCTGCCGCCCCCGACAGCCACAAACATCGGAGCACTCCAGCCATCGCCGGTGCGGCAGGTAGCCAGTCCCCTGCCGTAGTTGCCGCCGAATATGAAGGCGAGCTTCTCCTCTCCTGGAATGATGGCAACGCACCTCGCTTTTTCCAGCAGGTCGCGGGGGATGCCCTTGTCGGGCGTTGCCATGATCTCGTGGAAGACCCGGGTCGCCTTTTGAATACGCCCAATGTCATCTTCGCGATCCGACGCCAAAGCGGGCAGGATCAAACCCAGGCCCGCTACCGATACGATCAACACGTTTTTGTACACGATATTTCTCCTTAAATGTTCTACTTGTTCAGGGCAGGTTCAGACCCTGGTTACACAGTCTCCGCAACCTGAAGCCGAGGTGCTTCGCTTGCCGATGGCAAGATTGTCCGCCGCTAAACCAAGGCGAGTTCTTCGTGCTCCGCCGCCTCATATTTCACGACGCTGTCCTTGAGAATGCCAATGCTATACAGCCCCGCGCCGAGCGCGCCCAATCTGCCCACCACAGCGGCGCGCCAGTGCCGCCGGATCTCACACGGAAAGATCCCCAGTCATTGTTAGCACTTCATTCACCACTCCGAGACAGTGGAGCGAGGAAGTCCAAAACGCTATGCCAGGAAAAGGGCTAGCCGGGCCGCACTGGAATGCCTTGGACGCCTGCGAGACCCGCCTGGCAGCGGCATTCGCAGGTTGCGGGTCGGCAAATTTCGCATTTCAAGTGCAGCCTTTGCATCTCGGCTCGGGTGAAGTTCTGTTAGCCCCACGCTGGCTCAGCGGCCTCAGCCTTGCCCGATCATTTCTACCTCTCCTTGGTCAACCCCGCGATTCACGACACCCTGGCGAGACGCCCGCGCGACGCTAACGGAGGCTGATTGCATCTGCTCACGCGAGGTGGCAGCCTGGTTGATCGATCTGCTGCCGACCGATAGAGCGGAAGACGATGGGGAGGGGCAATCCACTCCGCAGCGTCCGCAAGTTGTCTTTCTCTCCGCGAGAATGGTGTAGGCCAAGGCCGGTCACCACTCCGGGCTTTCGAATCCCAGGCGCCAGCCCAGCTTGCCGGAATCGAACCAGGAGATCTCGATGCCGAACCAGCGCGTCTGCGACGCCGCATGGTAACGGCCCGGGCGGCTGGCCCCCAGCACGAATGCGCAAGGTGCTTCGCCAAACTGGTCGAGGCGCTCATTCAGCCAGGATCCCGGCGTAAGCGGTTGCGCCAGCACCACGGGGATGCCTCCCAGTAAAGCCAGGTGCGCGCCGAAGCCCGGGTCCACCTGCTTGATGGGCGCGGGCGACCCGTAAGCCTGCCGGTAGCGCTTGATGGCGGCATCCAGATCGCGCACGGCGATCACCACTTTGGCGACTCCCCTGAAATCCCGGTTGACCGCCTTGGCTTGCGGAACGGCGCGCAGCCCGCGCTCCGTGAGGTCGCGGATGAGGAACGGAAAGAAGGCGCCTCTGGGTTCCGTGCCAACATCCGAAGTTTCCCACTCCAGGCGGACCCCGTCCGGCCTTTGCCGTCCGCCCCGGACGGGCGCGGAGACGGGAATGCCCGCCGCACCGAGGCGTATGACTTCCCCCGCCAGGTCCTTTTCGCGAGCCGCCCAGGCGCATGGCCCGCCATTGTCCCGGAAGAACCTGACCCAGGGCTGCCGATCGATCAGGTGAGCGTCGGCATTCGCCTGGGGCGCCATCAACTCCAGGTAGGAGCCATCGGGAAAGCCGACGACGGCCATCTCGGTGGCGCCGTTGGTGTGAGCGCCGCCGTAAACAGGCGGTATGCCGGCCGCGGAAAGATTGGCTTGCAGCTCCTTCAGACTGCTTCCGGCGACGGTGACATGGTCGATTTTGAGGTCCGCGGCCCAGACAAGCGCCGGCAGCAGCGAAAGGATGAAAGCGCCTCGCATGAACCGATTCTAAGCCCTCCGCGGGGCGGCGTTGCGGACCGTCCGGGAGACCACGCGCCAGGCCAGTAGGAGGGCTACCAGGGTTCCATAGAGCATCGGCTGGCGAATATCGGATTTGACCAACCAATAGTAGTGCGTCACCGCCGCGATCGCGGAGATGTAGACGAGGCTGTGCAACCGTTGCCAGCGCTTGCCGCCCAACCGGCGAATCCACCCTGCGGTGGAAGTCAGGGCGAGCGGAACCAGACACGCAAACGCGGCGAAACCGGCGGTGATGAACGGGCGCTTGCCGACGTCCTTGAGCATGGCCCGAAAATCGAAAAGCTTGTCCAGCCACAGGTAGGTGAGGAAGTGCAGGCAGGCGTAAAAGAACGCGAAAAGGCCGATCATGCGGCGGAAACGGATGAGGTCGGGCAGGCCGAGGAGCTTTCGCATCGGAGTCACTGCAAGAGTGGCGACGATCAGGCGGATGGCCCAGTCGCCGGTGAAGTGCTGGATGAATTCCGTGGGGTTGGCGGTCACATCCTGGTTCCACACGCGCCAGGCGAGCCGGAATAACGGCGCGAGGCAGAGCAAGAAAACCAGGATTTTGCTCCAGCGGCTGCGCGGCATGAGTCAGTAATTTTTCTTCAGGTCCATGCCGGCGTAGAGGCTGGCGACCTCGCTGGCGTAGCCGTTGAACATCTGGGTGGGGTGATTCTGGAACAACGAGGGCAGGCGGCGCTCGGTGGCCTGGCTCCAGCGCGGATGATCCACCTGCGGATTCACGTTGGAATAAAAACCGTACTCGTGGGCGTTAGCCAGGTTCCAAGTGGTGGGCGGCTGGCTTGCGACCAGCTTGATCTTGACGATCGACTTGATGCTTTTGAAGCCGTACTTCCAGGGCACCACCAGGCGGACGGGCGCGCCATCCTGCGGCGGCAGCGCCTCACCGTACATGCCCACACAGAGGAGCGCCAGCGGGTGCATGGCCTCATCCAGCCGCAGGCCTTCGACGTAGGGGAGCGCGATGCCGGTCAGTTCGGGGCGCGCCAGCGGCATCTGGCGGAGGTCCCAATAGCTTTCAAAGGCGACGTACCTGGCCTTGGGACCGGGCTCCACCTGTTTGAGCAAAACGCTGAGCGAGTAGCCGGCCCAAGGCACCACGATGGACCAGGCCTCGACGCAGCGGTGGCGGTAGATGCGCTCCTCGAGCGGCGCCAGCTTCATGATTTCATCGATGCTAAACTTGCGCGGTTTGGCTACGTCTCCTTCAATGGAGACGGTCCACGGCGAGGTTTTGAAGTTGGTGGCGTTTTGGGCGGGCTGTTGCTTGCCGGTGCCGAACTCGTAGAAGTTGTTGTAGTGCGTGACGTCGTTGTAGGAGTTCGCCTTTTCAGTTGTGCTGAATGGGCTTTTGACGAGGTCTGGCAGTTTGGCGCCGGCCTGGGCGCGCGCCGAGGGCGCGAGCAGCTCGCGGGCGCCGAGGAAGGCCGCGGGAACGCCGGCCAGGAATTTGCGCCGGTTCAGGTAAATGGATTTGGGGGTGACCTCCGAATAGCGGAGATCCGCGGTTTTTTTGATCAGCATCGCTTCGTTACTACTATACCGTTAGACGAGGGCGGCGGCATTCGGCCTAATCGAAGTTGCGGCGGATGGTCTTTTCTTTGTATGCTTATAGTTACCCCGCAATGTGAGCCTCGCTTTGGTGGTCGCATTGCGGGTGAATGGCCTGGACGGGTGGCCGAGCGGCTAATGGCAACAGACTGTAAATCTGTCGCTCCTTGCGAGCTACGGAGGTTCGAATCCTCCCCCGTCCACCAGAGAATTTCGTAGACTTTTGGTAGGGCCGTTGTAGCNNTCCTTGGTAAGGACGAGGTCACCAGTTCAATCCTGGTCAACGGCTCCAGATTTTAGGGGCGATCGACCGGAGTTCAATCCTGGTCAACCGCTCCGGAGTTCCTCCTGTAACGAATTCCGTACAGAGAAGGCATCAACATGGCAAAGGAAAAATTCGA
>PMYB01000194.1 GCA_003170915.1 Bryobacterales bacterium
CACTTCTACCACCTCCGCTTGCTAGTCCACCCTTCCACTGCATCACGAACGGCGGCGCTTGGACAGATGGGATGCTCTAACGCTTACGCTCGATCCCGATCGCCTCCAGTACCGCCGTGTCGATCCACGTGGACTCAGCACCCGTGTCGACCATCAGCCGCCGCACGGCAGTCGACTTGGAAGTTGCCGGATTGAGAACCCGGCACCCAACGTAGAAAAGTCCCATGTATCCGCAATGATAGCGCAAGGAATCCGGGCCCCGCAGATTCACGGCGCCGGAGCGCCGGATCAGAGGAAGGTTGGGCTCGCGCGGACGCAATCCGAGTCACGGAGGGCCAATCCGAGGGTCGGGCGTTTAGCGTCAAGTTGACGGGAGGGGGACGTCACGAGACTGATCCAGTGCCACACTTCCTCCAACGCCGTTTCCGGACCCCGACCGACACAAGTCCGGGATGGGGCGACACGGGCAGGTGCATTGGCGGACTTTGAGCGACTGGTCCGGGCATCGGCACGTCTGAAAGTCAAACTAGGAGTCTGGTCGGAATCAAGGGAAGCGATTCGCTATCGGGTACTTTCTGGGAACACATGTGTATTGATAACCATCTGCACTTTCGTGTTTGGTGGTATGTGGCCCTCTTCCATCTTCTCCATAATGGCTACGACACACTCAATTACCTTCTCCTCTTTCATCAGATGGTGCTGTATCACCTCCAAAAACCAGTTCGAATGTTCCAGAATCAGGCGGCGGTCCGGAGCCAAAGTCTTTTCGATCTGATAGCTGGAACCATCTTTAGATTGGGTCACCGTAAGGCCCGCATCCCTGAACCGTTCTAACACGTGTGCAGGGTTATAAATCGTAGAAACAACCACGCCTTGGAAGTAAAGTTTTCGAAGAAAACGGATATTGATCGGTAACCAAAATGGAGGGGCGCAGCCGGGCATGAATCCTGTCGATATCTCTCCAAAGCGAATGCTGTTGTTGCACGATTTGAAGTGAACGAGCTTCACTGCGTGCTCGACCACCTGTTCAAGCCGTGCTTTGAAATCGATCCCGTCGGCTCCGAGCAGACGCTCCGACAAACTAGCCTCGGGCAGCACATTTAGCCCTATCAGCAGCAGGCCACTGCCCACGTGCTCGTATGCGACGTCGGACGTGTCAAGAGAATCGCTGAGGTTCTTCAAAGAACTGACGTGATAGCCATCGTCGATCTTGTTGTTCTCGAAGAGGCCCTCGGGAACACCGGGGGGCGGGTCGCCCTTGTCGGTCTTCAGTGCGTCGCGCATCTTGCCGATCTGTCGCTCCAATCGATCAGCCATGTCTTTTTGGAGCTCAGGCCGCCCTGATGAAAGGGCATCCGGAGCAACGGGAACTCTGCTGAACGGAATCCGCTTTCGGTCGGTGGCCATCATGTGGAGCGTGACTACGGCCTTTCCGGGCTTCACTTTTCGGGCTTTCAACTCACCAAGAGCTATGACTTCTCCAGACCGGAGATCGAGAAAGCTGAGATCGCCAATGCGCAGAAACGAGGTAATCCCATGGTAGATTACAACGCAATCGGCATAGCGGATCTTGTCCAAGAACGCGAGCTCTGCTTTGCCGCCAACGCCAGGCGGAGTATGTGGAATTGTAGGATGTTGGAGGTGCCGTGTGATGCTATCCTGACTATTGCCGTAAAAAAACCAAGCGAATGCATCGCCAATCGACCGCCCGACTTTCAACGCCGACCTTATCGAATCCCGGAAACCGTCGACCTCGCGCATCTGAGCCGTGAACTGCTCAGATGCCACGTGTGCTTTGTTGGCGATTGCGGCTCTTTTCTCTTCTCCGATCCTGCGATAGACCTCATCGAGCTGGAAGAGGGCACCAGCAAGTGTAGGCTGGAACGAGAGAAAGAGTTCGCCGAATCCGGCAGGTATAGGCCCACGCTTCATGACTGCCAGGATCTCCCAGCACTTCTGAAAACTATCTTCGGCGTTGTCAATTGCAGACGTAACCGATTCAGATGAGATCATGTCGCCGTGACACCACGGAGTCCTGAGTCCTTCTGCTCGCGTCGTCGCTGCGACCTCCCGGGCCATAAGGTTGGTCGAGGCGAGTCCAGAGTCCGCTCATCGTCTGACTAGCACACGCCAACCCCCAGAGCGTGGACCTGTACAGCAAGGGGCCAGGCCACCTGGCCGTGTGCCCAACCCGCGGATGTGCCCAGTCCACGCTGTCCCCAAGTCCCGATGGGAAGTATGGCACCTGGCGCCGATCACTCCTGGTACACGCCGATCACGTTCGAAACCGCGGCGGACATCCGGGCGGTCCATAAAAGCCGCATTCAGGCCCTGGACCGTCGCGGCCCAAGCGCCTCGCAGCACATTTCGTGACCAATCCTCTATAATGAGGGCGTGCAGGCACAGTGGAGAGAGACTACGGTCGGCGAGCATGGCGAACTCGTTTTGGAGGGCCTCCCGTTTGAGCCCGGCCAGCCGGTTGAGGTGTTGGTAGTCTCGAAAACCGCAGGATCGACGACGGCCGGGGGCCGAAGCCTTCGAGATTCGGTTTTCGAGTTCCGTGAGCCGTTGGAGCCGGTTGCCAGCGAGGACTGGGACGCCCTGCTGTGATTCTGCTGGACACCCACATTTGGGTCTGGTGGGTTTCTCAACCGGATCGGCTGCAACCGAGGCACCGCGAACTTCTCGAACTTGGCCCTGACCGCGTCTTCGGCGTTAGCGTCATCTCCTGTTGGGAAGTCGCGAAACTCGTGGAGTACGGAAGGATGAAGCTCGATCGGGCCGTCGGCATCTGGATAGAAAGCGCCCTTGCGGAACCGGGCGTGTCCCTGCTGCACCTCCATCCACAGATCGTGGTGGAATCCACCCAACTGCCGCAACCTTTCCATCGCGATCCGGCCGACCAACTGCTGGTCGCAACGGCCCGCGTCCTTCAGTGCCCAATCATGACTGAGGACAGCAAGATTGCGGCGTATCCGCATGTCCGGCTGGCCTGACTTTAACAGCTTTGACTGAACATCACTCCCGTGACACGCCGTCCACGGAAATCACATGAGCGTAAAGTCCCCATACCGGACTTTTGGCAGGTCAACGACCCCAAACGGCCATCCGGGGAGCGTCGGGATGCCATCCTTAAGTGAACCGTGTTGGGGCTAGCCGCCGCCTCAAGCCTCATGTCGCCTCGTCCCCCGACGGGAAAGAAGCCAGGCGCGGATCGCCCACCAACCCAAAAAGACGACCAGCGCCGCGAGCGCGATAGCGCTCAACAGGCGGCAAATCCGCAGTTCCGTTCCGCCGTCGTATTCAAGCTGCACATCACAAGGGCCATGGCACCTCGCTTGAAGCCACATCAATCCGAGGCCGTCGGCTTCGATCTGGCGGGAGATGCCGTTGGCTTTGGCATGCCAGCCGGGATAATAGGTAACCTGCACGGAGATGGCCTGGCCCGGCCATGCCACGGCCGAGATGTGAATCCGATTCCTGCCTTCCCATCGGGACTCCGCCGCCGGAAGCGATCGGTCTTCCAGGGCGGCCACATACTTCTCCACGTCCCCCGTGTCTCGCGGACCGGAAGGCGCCCGCCGGACTAAAGCGGACACAGGCACCACATGCGCCAGGGAATCCGATCGCAGCGGGACACGATAGATGGTCACGTCATCTTCGCTCCAAAGCGCGGGTAATATCCCATCGAACTTTTTCGGGTGGCCGAATCCTTTCCAAATCTCCTGGCTGTGGGGGCCCGACACCGCGATGGCGCCGGCGCCGTACGCTTTCAACCAGGCGATGGCGACGCGCGCATCCTGCTCTGGCGTGTCGCCTCCGTTGTAAATGCCCTCGTTGGCGCGCTGCTGGACTGGATTGTAAGCAACGCTCCATGAACCGCCGGCGAACTGCTCGATATCGGTGAACGCGTCGGTCCATTTCCCGATAGATCCCGGCATCATGATGCGGATACCGGGAAGGTGGTCCCGGGCCCAGATCGAAGCGCGGTATTCAATCGTTTGGGTCGCGTCAGCCGGTGCAAACAAGGCTTTGGCGAATTTCCGCTGGGCAACGATTTGTTCCGCGGCGAGTGCGACGAACAGAAACAACAAGCAGGCCCTCAAAGGCCGCGGGATTCTCGCGAAAACCGGGCGTGCCGCGAATAGGGCCAGGAGCGACAGCGAAAACTCCATTTCGACTTTATAACGGCCAGGCTCCGGCAGGAATTGACGGTTCAAATACGTGGACAGGAGCGGCACACTGCCGGTCAGCCAGGCGAAAAGCGCGAAGAACTGCAACCGCCAGTCCCGCGTCCATCGGGGCAGGTAGCGCCAAAGCAGCGCCCACCCGGTTGCCACGATTGCCAGCGCGGTGAAGGATCCGATGGTCCAGGATCCCCCACCTCCGCCATTTGAAGCGCTACCAATCGCCAAAATGTTGGACGGCGAAAGCCATGGACAACATATCGCGTACGAGAACAGGCCGATGGCGGCGGTCACCCGCAGGTTTCGGGCCCAGTCCTCGCGGCGCAGCACAAACAGCAGGCACAAGCTCGCCATTGCCGCGAGAACCGGGCCGAAATCGCTGGCGAGCGCAGAAACGGCTATCGCCAGCGCTGTGACGGCGTAGTAGACCGGGCGGCGCGTTCGGATGGAGAGCGAGAGCAACAAGATCACAAGCGGCAGCATTACCAACGCGGCCATATGCGGCGTTTCGTCCCATACCACCATCAGGTAGAGACGGCGAGCATCCCAGAAATGCTGGAGCGAGAACTGAGCATCGGGCAGAAACAACTGCGACGGCGCGGTGAGCGAATAGAGCGCCGCGGCCGCAAAGGCGTACCCCGGCGCCCGCGTCAACAACCACGCCATCACAAACAGAGTGACCGGACCCAGACAATAGATCAAGCCGGAGACCGTCTGAAACCCGACGTCGGCAGGAATTCCGCGAACCGCGGCTACCCATGCGCTCAAGGCAGGCACAAGGGGCGCGTACACGAACTCGAGCGGAGCTCCGCAATCCCAGTAGCGCCACCATTCGGAGTGAAACCAGCCTCCACCGAGCCGGGCCATCGCGATCCAAAAGCCCTGCATCGAGTTCATGCGCGGGGTATATCGGACAAACATCTCGCGGCAGACGTAAGCGTTCAGCCACAGGAGTAAGGCCGCGTATCCGACCGCCCGAATCACCTCTGGAACGCGCAATCGTTCTTCGATCGGAACGGCCGCCGGATGTCGTCCACCCAGCCCCTCAGCAGCACTCATGCTCCCGTCGCCTGAGTTCAAGTCAGTCTGCCTTCTGTTTGGCTTCGGCGGCGCTGCGGTAGCGGCGCTCCAGGCTGTCGAACTGGCGCTGGTGGACGATGCCGCCGCGGTGCAGCAGGTACCGCACCAGCAGCCATAGGATGGAAACCCCGTAGACACTGCTCTGGAAGAGCGATGCGGACGACGCCTGAGCGAAGTACCGGGTGGGCACCGGCACTTCGGTGATGCGCATCTTCAGGTTGACGATCTGGGCCAGGATCTCCTGATCGAAGATGAACCGGTCGGAATCCATCTGGAGATTCACGGATTCCAGGACTTGCCGCCGGAATGCGCGATAACCCGTGTGGTACTCCGAAAGGTGGAGCCCGAACACCAAGTTTTCCAGCGTCGTCAGGAACCGGTTGGAATAGTATTTCCACCACGGCATTCCCTGGCGGATGGGGTGGATTCCCATGAGACGCGATCCCAGCACGACGTCGGCTTCGCCCGCCTCGATGGGCCGGATGATTTCCGGCAAGAGTGTAGGATCGTATTGATAGTCGGGGTGCACCATTACGACGATCTCGGCTCCGGCCCGCAGCGCTTCGCGATAGCAGGTCTTCTGATTCGCGCCATAGCCGTAGTTGCGGTCGTGGATGAACAACTCGAGGCCCAGATCGCGGGCGATTCGCGCGGTTTCATCGGAGCTGCCGTCATCCACCACGATCACCAGATCCACGACGTTTCGCGGCAGGTCGGCATAGGTCATGTGCAGAGTCTTGGCGGCGTTATAGGCCGGCATCACCACCACGACCTTGGGCTTTGAAGGGCTCATGTCAGGCGTTCCGCCCGTGCGCGGACGATAAACTGGTAGGCAAAAAGGCTCTTCCAGACCCGGGCCGATTCATAAGAGAGACGCTCCAGAGCGCGCACCCAGAACGAGCCTTGCCATTTCGGCAGCGCAAGCCCAACGGGCACACCCGAACAGTGTAGCGCCTCGATGAGGAAGCCGGCGCGGGCCAGCAGACGCACCCAGCCATGCCACGTGTAGAATTGCACGTGGGTGCGATCGAACAGCCCGCGATCGTGCTGAGGAAAGCGCCCCATCAGTACGTGCCAGCGAAAATAGGCATGGCCACTGTTGGGCAGCGAGGCGATGAGCGCGCCGCCTGGCGCCAGCCGCTCCCGGCATTCGCGCAACAATCCTACGGGATCGCGCAGATGCTCGAGCACGTCGGCGCACAGGATGAAGTCGAAGCAACCGTCCAATGAAGGCAATCCCCGATCCAGGTCCGCGGCGACGAAATGAATGCCGGGTGGGGGAGCGGTGCCGGGCAAGTCGATGCCGGTGACGGAAAAGCCGCGTTGCGCCAGGATCTGGGACAGATAACCGCCCGCGCAGCCGATGTCGAGAACGCGGCGCCCATCGCCATGGCGCGGAAATTCCCTCAACAGCAGCGCGTGGCTGCTGAAAGGCCCCGGCTTGAACTGGTAGCGAGCAAGCGCCTCCACGGTAGCCGCCGTCATTGGTACTTATTATACACAGCGGCGGGTGACTTCACGGTCGAGTCAGAAGCAGTGGAATCTCACGAAAGTGAACATCCAGCGTGAGGAGTTGAAGCCCGTGCTCCAGCGCAACGGCCGCGATCCAGACATCATTGCGTGGAATGGGCCGGCCTTTCTTTCGCAAATACACATCCACCTTCGCGTACCGCAGCGCGGTCTCCTCGGTTACGTTCAAGACGCGAACCGATGGCTTACTCAGGAATTGCGCCAACTGGGCCGTGTTCTCCGCCCAGCGATTTCCGGCCCGGAATGCGCTGTACAACTCACCTAAAACGACGGCTGAAACAGCAACGGTCTCCGATCGCCGCATCACGTCGAGAACAGGTTGGTGTCCCCGCTGCAATGCCGAGTAGGCCGACGTGTCGAGTAATACGTTCACCCCGCCGACTCCCAGTCCGCAGGATCGACTTGACGCATCTCGGCCAAGGCCGCGTCGAACGCATCAGCCTCCGCACTCGACCATGCTCCGCAGAACTCCTCAAAATCGGAGTTGTTGGCTGGTTTATGCAACTGCGCCTCCAGCAATCGAATGGTGGCCTTGTTGAGGCTGATTCCTTCGCGATGGCTGGTTTCAAGAATCGCCTGTTCGACTTCCTTTGGCAGGTTCCTGAGAGAGATTGTCATGAATTCACTGTAGCACAAATATGATGCATATTGCATCATAACCTGATGCACCTATGGGCGGGACGCGGCCTTTGCGCGAATGTCGTAAACGTACAACGAATGGCCGACGATGGCCACCGGGGGAGTGCGCCGGAGCCACTCGCCGGCGCCTGGCTTGAGGCGGGCGCCCAGAGCGGGGACGCGGGCCACGAAATGGGCGCTCACTACATACAGGCCGGGCTGGGGGTCTTCGATCAATTCCTCGGGTCCGATCCTCTGGCAGGCCACACCGTAAGCTTCGGGAAGAATTGTGCCAAAGTACGCCAGGCGGATGATTCGTCCTTTGGCGTGGCGGTCCAGCCAGACCCTGAGTTGTTTGAGACCCTGCCCCCAGTCCACGTTGCTGTCGTCGAGCCATAGCGGCCCACAGCGCGCACCGCCGTCGATTCCGATCTGGTCCAGGTTTCCGGGCAGGCACGCTGCCTCATTGAAGTAGGCCAGGTGATCGGGATAAATTCCAATCGCCGCCATGACGATCCATAGGGCGAGCGCCACTGTCAGCGGCTTGGTCCATTTGGAAGGGAGTTGGATCAGCCATGCGGCTCCCAGGCCGCCGATCAAATAGGCAAAGGGCAGCTCCGGAATCACGTAGCGGATGCCCATGTTGTCGGCCCAGATGGTGTGCGCCGCGAACAGGACTCCCGGTGGAAGCAGAAGGAAGAACTTGGCCAGCACGGAAATGGCTCTGCTCCGCACCAGGGCGACTAACCCAATGGCAACCAGCAGGAGACTCGCAATGGGTTCCTTCAGGAGATAAGCCGCGGCAAAGTAGCCGGCGAAGTTGTGCTGCAACCGGCCGGCCAGGAAGACCAGATAGCCGGGAGCGTGGTCGATGTTCACCCGTTGAAGCCCGGTCGAGTACAGAAACAGTCCGCCCGGCGAAAAGTAAAGAGCCTGAATTACCAGGGTTGCCACCAGGCACATTGCCAGAAAGGCGCAGGCGCCGGCGGGATAACCGTGAACGGCGTTGGCGTTGGAGGTGTCCGGCCCGCTCCGGCTGTAGGGGCGAAGGAATTGAGACCGGTCGTCGGGAAGCGGTTGGGGTGGCCAGCGCACGGCCGCCAACAGCAGCGCCGCCACAACCGGCAGCAAAAGGACCGCCGAGAACTTGGCGGCCAGCAGCGCTCCCATCGCCAGGCCGCAGAGTAGCAGGCGCTTGGTGCCGGGGTGCCGCAAGTATTCCCAGAGCGCGAACAGCGACAAGACCGTAAAGAAGGCAAGGCCCACGTCCATGGCGACCAGATAAGAATGCGCCAGGATGGTCGGGTCGAACGTGTACAGAAAGAGAGCCGCCAGCGCGGCCACATCCCCCGCCAGCTTGCGTCCCCATAGATAGATCAGAAGGCCCAGCATGGAGGAAAGCAGTATGAACGGCAGCCGCGCCCAGAACATGACGCGGTCCGGCCCATTCCGGGAGATTAGGGCGCGCCCAACGGCGTTCTCCCCTCCCGCGCCGCCGAGCATCTGGCGAGTCTCGGGAATGTCCGGCAGTCGCACGCCCGCGAGCAGCAGCGCAAGCCCGGCCATGGTCTTCAGTAGAGGCGGATGTTGCGGGTTGGCGCGGACCTCGCCGGTTTGCACATAGGAGAGCCCCGCGGCAATGTGGGTGGTCTCGTCGAATGTGGGGCTCTTGACGCGGCTAGCCAGAAAACTCTGCGACAAAAACGCTGCCAGGAGCACGCCGGCAATCGGAAAAGCCCAAGGCGTCCGATGCTCTTCAGACATCAGAAGTCATCGTAGCATTTTGCCGTCTGTTAACCTGATACCTGCACGGTTTCATGAAGGCCCCCAAGAAACGCGGCGCCGCGAAGCGCCCCCGAGGTCCGGGGCCGCGCCTGCGGCAATGGCTGGTGGTGCTGGCGCTCTGTGCCGTCACGCTGCTGGCCTACTCGAACTCATTCAGCGCCGGCTTCACTTTTGACAACAAGGGCCTGCTTCTGCAGGATCCGCGCATTCGCGAAGCCACGCCACAGAACATCGGCCTGATTTTCCACCGAACTTACTGGTGGCCTTACGGCGAGAGCGGCCTGTATCGGCCCATCACCACGCTCAGCTATCTGTTCAACTACTCGATGCTCGGCAACGGCGACCAGCCCGCCGGCTATCACTGGATCAATTTCCTGCTGCATACCGGCAACGTGCTGCTGGTGTACGCTCTGGCGCTGCGGCTGATGCGGAAGTTGTGGCCGGCGGTCTTCGTGGCCGCCGTCTGGGCTGTCCATCCCGTCCTGACCGAGTCCGTAACCAATATGGTCGGACGCGCGGACCTGCTGGCAGGCATGTCGTTGCTGAGCGGATTCTGGATGTACCTGAAGAGCGCCGAAACCCAGGGCCGGCGCCGATGGGCCTGGCTGGCCGGTCTGATGGCGGTGACCACGGTGGGCGTGTTCTCCAAGGAAAGCGCCGTCACCGTCCTGGGCGTGATCGCGCTATACGAGCTGACCTGGTGGAAGGAGAGGAGACGGGGCAGAGCGCTCCTTCTGGGGTGCCTGGCGGTCTGGCCGGCTCTGGAAGCCATGTGGTACGTGCGGACAGCCGTGTTCGCGAAGCTGCTGACCCCTGAGTTTCCGTACTGGGATAACCCGCTCGTCGGCGCGGGCTTCTGGACGGCCAAGCTCACCGCCATTAAGGCCATGGCCAGGTATCTTGGGCTGCTGGTGTGGCCCGCTCGCCTCTCCTGCGATTATTCATACGCGCAGATCCCGCTCGCAACCGGCAGCCCGCAAGACTGGCTGGCGTGGACCGCCGTGGCCGCCGTGGCCGCCGCGGCGCTGCTGATGTTCCAATTCAACCGCACCGTGTTCTTCGTCGCCGGCCTGGCGTTTGTCACATTCCTGCCCACCTCGAACCTGCTCTTCCCTGTTGGCACGATCATGGCGGAACGCTTCCTCTACCTGCCATCGATCGCGCTGGCTGTGTGCGTCGTTCTGGGCTTGTACGCGATCGGCCGCCGGGCCGGCGTGGCCAGGCTGGCCCCAGTTACGCTGTGCCTGATTGTGGCCGCATTCACCGCGCGTACATGGGCTCGAAATTCCGACTGGCGGGACGATGTCAGTCTGATGACTGCCGCGGCCGAGATCTCGCCCAATAGCTACAAGAGTCACCGGGCGCTGGCGGCTGCGCTGTACGATTCCGACGCCAGCCATGCCAATATCGACCGTGCGATCGCCGAAGCGGAGAGGAGCCTGGCGATTCTCGACTCAGTGCCGAACTGGCGCAATAACGCCGAGGCCTATCGCCAGGCGAGCAGTTATTACATTACAAAAGGCGACTTACTGGCCGCGCCGGAGAACCTGCGCGCTTACCAGAAGGCGCTCGACTTGCTGCTGCGCTCGAAGACCATTGTGACGGCGACTTATGAACATCTGGCGACGAAGGAGCCCGATCAGGCCAAGCTTGCCGACTTCGAACGGTCGATTTCCGACGCCCGCCTGAGATTGAACGACCCGTCGAAGGCGCTGGATGCAGCGGCTACCGCGCTGGAACTGGACCCATTGAATGCCCAGACGTACCGGCAACTGTCTACCGCATTTCTAGCCAACGGCCGTGCCGACGAAGCCGCGGTCGCCCTGATACAGGGCACCATCGTGACGTCCGATTTGAGTCTGAGACAGGACCTGCTAGGTCTCTACCGGCAGGGTCTCGATTCCAAGGGCTGTGCAACTGTACCAGGCTCAAAGGGCCCGGCGTTCAACCCGTCGTGCGAAATCGTTCGCAAGCACACCTGCGCGGCCGTGGCGGCGACCATCCCGCTGTATCTCCGTATTCAGCGCCGGGACCTGGCTGTGCAACTGAAGGATTCGGCATCGCGGGATTTCGGCTGTCCAGCCGGCCTGCTGAATCAACTCCTGCAGGAGGGATCTCCGCGGTAGGCGATCTCCTGGGCTGGCATGTTTCTCTTCGACTTTTTCCGCTCTTTTCTGCCGCTTCACAATCCGATCGGCTTCGGCGCCGGCGACTTCATCGAGCTCGCGCTGGTGGCGCTGCTGGTTTCACTCGTGCTGCTGCGCGCCCACGTTGAGCCTGCCTTTCAAAGGCTGGCGGCAAATACCGGCTGGTCGATGCTGCTGCTGGCGGCCCTGCCCGTGGCGCTCCGGCTGTTGCTTCTGGCACGGCACCCCGTTCCCACGCCGGCCGGCGGCGACAGCTTCAGCTACATTCTTCTGGCCGACACCTTGCGGCACTTCCGCCTGGCCAATCCGCCGCATGCGCTCGCTCAGTTCTTCGAAACGGTCTTTGTCCTTCAGGAGCCCAGTTACAGTTCCATCTATCCGCTCGGCCAAGGTCTGGCGCTGGCGCTCGGGTGGACGATCTTTGGCCATCCCTGGGCCGGCGTGGTTCTTTCCGTGGCGGCCCTCTGCTCGCTGTGCTACTGGATGCTGCGGGGCTGGACCACTCCGGGGTGGGCGCTGGTGGGAGGGCTGCTGGCCGTAATGGAATTCGGCCCTCTCAGTGAGTGGATGAACATCTACTGGGGCGGCGCAGTCGCCGCTACGGCCGGTTGCCTGGTGTTTGGCGCGCTGCCCAGGCTGCGCAACCAGCCCCGCACGCGCGACGCGGTCTGGTTGGGCCTCGGCCTGGCGATCCATCTGCTCACTCGGCCGTATGAATCCATTTTTCTGCTCTTGAGCGTGATCCTGTTCTTTCTGCCGGCGCTGCGCCAACCCAGCCAACGGAGCAGACTCTTGAAAACCGCGGCGGCGATGGCGCTGGTGGTGCTGCCGGCCGTCGGCCTGACGCTGCTCCAGAACCGGGAGGTCACCGGCAGTTGGACAACCATCCCCTATGCCCTGAGCCGCTATCAATACGGCGTGCCTACCACCTTCACTTTCCAACCCAATCCAACGCCTCACCGGGAGCTGACCGCGCAGCAACGGCTCACTTATGAAGGGCAAGCGGAAGCGCATGGGGAGGACGCCGACACTATGGCCAAGTATTTCGAGCGCTTGGGGAGCCGCGCGCTCTTTTTGCGCTTCTTCCTTCTGGCTCCGCTTTACCTGGCTCTGCCGGCCTTTCTTGTGGCCCTCCGGGAGTACCGGTTCGCCTGGGTTCCGATCACCCTGCTGATTTTCGGGCTCGGGACAAATTTCTATCCATACTTCTTCCCCCAGTACATCGCCGCCACCACGTGCCTGCTGGTGCTCATCGGCGTGACGGGTCTGGAGCGGCTGAGCCGGTTGAAGCTTCGTGGAATCCCGGTGGGCCAGTTCTCGGCCAGGCTGCTTGTTTTCCTGTGTGCCGCGCACTTCCTTTTCTGGTATGGCATCCACTTGTTTGCCAATGAGAACCTCTTGCTGGCGATGGGGCGCTACGAGACCTGGGACTTTATCGATTATGGCGATCCGGAAGGGCGGATTTCCATCAACCAGCAACTGGCGGAGGCTCCCGGCAAGCAATTGGTGTTCGTTCGCTACGGCCCGCAACACACATTTCGCGAGTGGGTCCATAACGCCGCCGACATTGACAGCGCCCCGGTTGTCTGGGCACTGGACTTGGGAGCGGACGAAGACCAGAAACTGGAACGCTACTATCCCGACCGCACCGTTTGGCTGGTGGAACCGGACGCCCGGCCGCCCAGGCTGGTGCGCATCGGGCCGTAGGCGGGGGCGCCGATGCCTCTAAAGAGCCATCCGGTTCTGGTAACGGCAGGATTACACGCTCGCGTCTCCTCAACTGAGTGGTCTGCCGACGGCACTTCGGGCTTGGTGTATTCGCGGGACGAAGTGCCGCCACGGCGGCGGTTGTAGGTTGCCTGCTGGCTGGCGTCTGCGCGCGGGCACAGGCTCCGGCCGATTCGAGCGAATCGCCGCCGGCAAACGTTGTTCCGGCAAGCCCCTTCAATGAAGAACGGATTCTGGGGGTGATGCCGGATTACCAGACTGTGAGGAATTCGAGCATCCCGGTTGCGCCGCTGACCCCAAGACAGAAGTGGGACCTAGCCTGGAAAGAGACCGTCGACCCGTTCAATTTCGCCAGCGTTGTGATGGCGGCGGGGTTTTCGCAAAGGGGCAACCAGACTCCGAAGTACGGAGAGGGCGATGCGGCATACGGCGAGCGTATCGGCGCCGCCTTCGCCGATTTCGGGACGCAGAACTTCTTCAGCGCCGGCGTGCTGGCGAACCTGTTGCGGCAGGATCCCCGGTATTACCGCAAGGGGCCTGCGACCGGGGTACTAAGGCGTGCGGCTTACTCGGTCAGCCGGATTGCCGTGGTGCGAACGGACTCCGGCCGCTCGGCCTTCAACTCTTCGGGCGTGGGCGGCATGATGATGGGGATCGCGGCATCGAATCTCTACTATCCTTCCGCCAGCGTCAGAGGCACGGTGATGGCGGGCCGCTTGTACACCAGCCTGCTGGGCGGCGTCATTGGCAACGTCATGTCGGAGTTCTGGCCCGACCTTCAGAAGAAATTCTTCCAGCGCAAACCCTGACGCGCGCGCGGACCTCACTGCGCCAGGACGGTATCGCCAGTCTCTACGCGGCGCGAACTGTGGCACCGAGGTTCATGGAAGTTTCCAACTGGGTTCGGCGCGACGGTCGCTGTACCGGAACCGCTGGTTGTCCGGCCGGATGCAAGCGGTTCCATGGCGGGACGGATCTCGGCAAATTCCTTTGTGCGGAAATCCGGTATAAAGGGTTGGGAGCCTTTTTCAATGAATCGACCTTACTCTCTCAGGTCCCTTGCCGCCCTGGTGGCGTGTGGCGGGTTTCTGGCTGGCGTTGCTTCTCGCGCCGATGAGGGCATGTGGACCTTCGACAATCCGCCGCTCAAACAGTTGCAGGAGAAGTATGGCTTCACGCCAGGGCAGGAGTGGCTGGATCATGTTCGCCTGTCCTCGGTTCGCTTGAACGACGGCGGATCGGGATCGTTCGTCAGCGCGCACGGCCTGCTGCTGACCAATCATCACGTGGCGCGCGGCCAGTTACAGAAGAACTCGACCAAAGAGCACGATTACATCCAAAACGGCTTCTACGCGGCCACGCCCGGCGAGGAGATGAAGTCGCCGGACCTGGAAGTCAACGTGCTAGTTTCCATGGAGAACGTCACGGCGCGCGTGTTGTCGGCCCTGAAAACCGCGAAAACGCCCGAGGAAGAGTTCGCCGCGCGCAAGGCGGCGATCGCCGAAATCGAGCGCGAGAGCCAGCAAAAGACCGGCCTCCGCTCGGATGTCGTGACGCTATATAACGGCGGGGAATATTGGCTCTACCGATACAAGAAGTACAACGACGTGAGGCTGGTGTTTGCGCCGGAGGAGCAGATCGCTTTCTTCGGCGGCGATCCCGACAACTTCACCTATCCACGCTACGACCTCGACATGGCGTTGTTCCGGGTCTATGAGAACGGCCGGCCGCTCGACACCAAGGACTATCTGAAATGGAATTCCCAGGGCGCCGCCGATAACGAGCTGGTGTTCGTGGCCGGGCATCCCGGCTCGACGGCCCGGCTGGATACCATGGCGCAACTCGAGTTTCTACGCGATGTGAGCGAGCCGGCCACCATCAAGGTTCTCAAGAGCCGCATTGCGGTGCTGAAACAGTACTCGGCGCTGGGCCCCGAGCAGGCCCGCCAGGCGGCCACAATGATCTTTGGCCTCGAGAACAGCTTGAAGAGCGCGGAGGGCCGCTACAAAGGATTGCTGGATGCCGGCGTCATGGCCAAGCAGCGCCGGGACGAGGAAGAGTTCAAGGCCAAGGTGATGGGCAACGCCCAGTGGAAGGCCGCTTATGGCGGCGCCTGGGACGCCATCGCCGAAGCCGAGAAGAAGGCGGCGACCCGCGCCAGGGAACAGCTTTTCCGCTCGGTAAACTCGCAATTCGCCACCATTGCCATGAACCTGGTGCAGTATGTGGCCGAGGTCAAAAAGCCGGATGGCGAGCGGCTCGCGGGCTATCACGAGTCGCAACTGGATTCGCTGAAGTACCGCACGTTCTCGCCGGCGCCCCTCTATCCGGCGTTTGAGATTGCCCGCCTCGCCGGCTCGCTGGAGGATTCGCTGGCCGAGCTTGGCCCCAACGACCCATACCTGAAGATCGTGCTTGACGGGCGCACCCCCAAGGAAGCCGCCACGGCGCTGGTGAACGGCACGAAACTGGAGGATCCAGCCCTGCGCAGAAAGCTGGTGGAAGGCGGCGAAGCGGCCATGGCCGCCTCCGACGACGCCATGATCGTGCTGGCGCGCAAGCTCGACCCCATGCGGCGCGAGAGCATCAAGTGGTCCGAGGATAACGTTTCGAGCGTGTTGCAGCGGGCCGGCGAGCAGCTCGGCAAGGCGCGCTTCGCGGTCTATGGCAAGACCACGTATCCCGATGCCACGTTCACGTTGCGGCTGTCCTACGGCCAGGTGCAAGGCTACCCCATGAACGGCAGCAAAGCGCCGTACAAAACCACGTTCTACGGGCTCTATGACCGGGCGCGGAGCTTCGACCTCGAAGGGCCGTTCGCCCTGCCGTCGCGCTACCGCGAGGGCCGCGACAAGCTGGACCTCGCGACCCCGCTCGACTTCGTCACCACCAACGACGTGGTCGGCGGCAACTCCGGCTCGCCGGTGATCAACCGCAAGGCCGAGATCGTCGGCCTGGTCTTCGACGGCAACATCGAATCGCTCATCGGCGACTTCGTCTACGACGGCGCCACCAACCGCACCGTGGCCGTTCACACCGCGGCCATGACCGAAGCGCTGCGCAAGCTCTACAACGCGTCCGCGCTGGTTGGTGAGCTGTTGGGGAAGTAACCCCTGGATAACAGGCCGTATCCGACCAAAGTGTACGGGCAGGCGCTTACCAGTGCCGGTCTTGCTCACCGGGCCGCCTCGGCGTTATTCTGGCATCGATAACCAACCAGGGCGCGCGGCCCCTCCACAACCTTCGGCGAAACCGGGGCCGCCGCCCGATACGGAGAGTGCCCCATGCAGCAAGAGTCGCTGGTTCTCGATCGGCCCACCGGCCCCGAAATCCACGATGCTGGTATCATCGCGGACCGGGGAACCCGGCGAGGCCGTTGCCGCGTCAAGGAATGCCGTGTCTGCCTCGGGCAGCATGAGGAACAGATTCACGATGCGACCCTGAGCGTCCGGCAGTGGTTCCGTGGCGAAGTCACCAAGAGTTTCAACGTCGTCTACTTTGAATGATATGCTGTTTTCATGTCGAAACCCGCAAATCCGATTCCGCCCGGTTTTCACTCGCTAACCGCGCAGCTCAGCGTCAACGGCGCCGCCGCCTACATCGATTTTCTCCAGCGCGCGTTCAACGCCGTCGAGATCGCCCGTTCGCCCGGGCCCGGCGGCAAGCTCATGCACGTCGAGGTGCGCATCGGCGATTCCCTGCTGATGTTCGCCGACGACTTCGCCGCCGAATTCGGGATGCCGCCGCTGGCCGAAGGCCGCCTGCCGTTCATTCTTCACCTCTACGTGTCCGATGCCGACGCCACCTGGAACCAGGCTGTCGCGGCCGGCTGCGAGGTGATCATGCCGATCGCCGATCAATTCTGGGGCGACCGCTACGGACACGTGCGCGACCCGTTCGGTTTCCTCTGGTCCATCGCCACGCGCAAGGAGGACCTGACGCCCGAAGAGCTCCACGAGCGGCAGGCCAAAGCCTTCGCCGGCGGCCATCCATAGGCGATAACCGGCGCGGGACCACCCTCGGCTTTACAGTAGACGCCCTGATCTGCCGATAAGGGTAGCGAGGTGTGGAAACTGGAGCACCAAGCCCGGCGAGCCATGGTGATGGCGCTGTTGTTCGGAGCGCCGTGTGGATTATCCCAACAACGCAGCCCGGAGTGGCGCTTCTGGACCCAGTCCGACGGGCTGGCGGAATCGTCCATCCGCAGTGTCGGCTCCGCGCCGGACGGCCGAATCTGGGTGCGTCACGGGGCGGTGGACTCCATGGCCGTGCTGGACGGGTATGGAGTCGTCCGCCTGCCGGAAATGCGGACCGGCAGCATCGCCGATTGGGGGCTAAGGGCGCGAGCCTATGGCGCCCGGAACGGCGAGGGCTGGGCCGTGGAGGCAGGCGAACTCCGTCGTTTCGTGGCGGGCCGTTGGATGGTGGAGGTGGCCAAGAGCGACGCTCGGGGATTGCTGGCGGCAGTTCCCGCCGGTTCTCACCGGGTACTGGTGCTGTTCGCGGATCGTCTGGCTCTCTACCAGCCCGCGGGACGCGCGTGGAAGGCGATCAAGCGGCGAGAAGAGACCCGCCTGGGGGATTTCCTGCAAATCGTTCCCGGTTTTTCGGAGGATTTCTGGATCACTGGAACGACTGGGCTTGCCAGACTGGAACTGCCGGAGGGCGCCAGCGCCAGCCGGTGGACCGAGCGGGACACGCTGGGGATCGGAATGCGGGAGATCGGCTATCCTAATCCGTCGGGCCGGCAGGAGGTATTCTTCTCGGGCCGGGTGTCCGGCGGCTCGCGCTGGGCGGTGGCGCGCTGGAATGATCGCGAACTGAAGATCGTCCACACCTCCCGGCAGGATAACGTCACGGGATGGCGAGGGCCGGACGGCGAGATCTGGATTCTCGACGGGGCCGGACTATTCCGGCTGATCGACGGGAAACGCCAGCCGGTTACCAGGAGCGACTCGCTCGCGGGCACGATTTTTGATGTCCTGACGGAGCCAGGCGGCAGTTTTTGGCTGGCCACATCGGACGGGCTGGCGCATTACAGCCCGCCTTTCTGGCGCACCCCGGTGGAAGTGGCGGACCTGGACGCGCCGGTTCACAGCGTCCTGGAAGACCGGCAGGGCAGGTTATGGTTCGCGGCCACGGAATACCTTTTGGAACTGGATGGAACGGTCTGGCGAAGGCACCGTCTGCCCGGCGGAGTGCTCAGCCATACCGTCCGGACACACAGCCTTGGATTGTTGCCAGACGGCCGAATCACGATCCAAGTGGGCGGCGACGGCCGCGACGAATACGTGCGGCTTTTCGACCCGGCCCGCGGCAGTTTCCAACCCCTGGCGCATCCCGAGGGGCGCGCCATCGGTTTGATGACGCAACGGAACGACGGAACGTTCTGGGTGGTCACCAAACCCGGCTACCGGCTGGAGATTTATGACGGTAAAGAATTCCGGACCGTGTTGGATTTGACGCCCTTCTGGAACGGCGACGACATCCGAAGTTTGCTCGAAACCGGGGGTGGCACGCTCTGGATCGGGGGCCCCGGCGGGGCCGCGGTCTGGCGGAATGGCGTTCTTCACATGCTCGGGCCGGCCGATGGGTTCACCGAGACGGGGGCATTTGAGTTTGCAGAGTTCTCTCCGCGTGAGATCCTGGCCGGGGGCCG
The DNA here is from genome assembly GCA_003170915.1 of Bryobacterales bacterium. Taxonomy (GTDB): domain Bacteria; phylum Acidobacteriota; class Terriglobia; order Bryobacterales; family Bryobacteraceae; genus Fen-178. The sequence goes on from PMYB01000194.1 coordinate 18,735, forward strand.
GGACAAGCTGCTGCGGTTCGACGGCCGGCGATGGTCGGAGCTGCGTTCGGGACTGGATCGCGTCCGGACCATTGCGACGAGCCGCGATGGCGTCCTGTGGGTGGCTTCCGGCACGGGGCTCGATCGGCGCCAGCACGGCGAGTGGATCGGCAACGGAGTGGAAGAAGGACTGCCTTCCAACATGACCTACACGGTCTTCCAGGATAGCCGCGGGCGCGTGTGGGCCGGCTGCAGCAGGGGCCTCAGCCTGTACCATCCCGAGGCGAACTGGGGCGCCCCGCGGGTCGGGTTCGAAGCGGCCGGGAACACGCATCAGGCTACCCCCCAAGGCGACATCCGAATCTTGCTGTCCGGAACCGACCGGTGGAAGTTCACCCTGGCGGACCGGCTGTTGTATTCCTATGCGCTGGATTCCGGCAACTGGACGCCCTTCGCCCCGGAAGCCTCGGCGACTTACCACGGCCTGGCGCCAGGAAGCCATCACCTCCGCCTCCGCGGCATGGACCGCAGCGGCAATGTGCAGCCGGCGTCCGGCTCTTTCGAGTTTACGGTGGTGCCGCCGTGGTATCGGCAGACCGGATTCATCCTGATCAGCACCGCCGGCGCCATGATCATCATGGCCCTGGTGTTGGAGGCCTTTGCGGATTATCGTCAGCGAGGCAGGCTCATCCTGGAACTCAGCCAGGCGCGATTGGCGGCCGAAACCGCGAGCCACCACAAGAGCCGGTTCCTAGCCAACATGAGCCACGAGATCCGCACGCCCATGAACGCGGTCATGGGGATGACGGAACTGGCGCTCGAGAAAGCCGCGGACCCCGACCAGCGAGAATGCCTGGAGACCGTGCAGAAATCCGCCAATTCGCTGCTCGCGTTGTTGAATGACATTCTGGACTTCACGAAGGTAGAGGCCGGGAAACTGGATCTCGTGATCGGGGACTTCGAAGTGGAACAGGCCGTGCGCGATGTGTTGCGGACTCTCGATGTGCGCGCTAGGGAGAAAGGGCTGCAGCTCGGTCTGCACGTGGCTCCCGGCGTCCCCCGATTCGTGGCTGGGGACGATCAGAGACTACAGCAGGTGGTTCTGAACCTGGTGGGGAATGCGATCAAGTTTACGGTGTCGGGAGAAATCCGGGTCGAGATCCGGCTCGAATCCGGCGATATTCAGCCGGTGACGCTGGAATTCGTGGTGGCCGATACAGGTGTCGGGGTCCGTCCCGAGAAACAGGACGCGATTTTCGCTCCATTCGAACAGGAGGACGGCTCCACCACGCGGAAATACGGGGGGACGGGGCTGGGCCTGGCGATCTGCGCCAAACTCGTCGAGATGATGCATGGCCGGATTTGGATGGAAAGCCCCTGGTTGGATGCGGAATCCGGACGGACAGTGACGGGAAGCGCATTCCATTTCACCGCGCAACTCGCGCCCGGGAAGGCTCCGGTTCGAGGCGAACCGGGGAGCGCAGGTCCCGCTCCGGAGAATCTGCGGGTTCTGCTGGCGGAGGATAACCCGGTGAATCGGACCTTGGCGATTCGCGTTTTGGAACGGCGCGGCCATACGGTTCTGGTCGCCAAGAATGGTTGCGAGGCGCTCGAAATCCTGGCGCGAGAGCGTGTCGACGTGATTCTCATGGACATCCAAATGCCGGAGATGGATGGGTTCCAGGCCACCGCCGCGATTCGCGAGAAGGAGAAGACCAGCGGAGATCGCGTGCCGATTGTGGCGCTCACCGCCAATGCCATGCGGGGCGATGGGGAACGCTGTCTGGCCCAGGGTATGGACGCGTATTTGGCCAAACCGTTTCGGATCGCCGATCTGGATCGGGTGTTGGGTGAGGTCACGGGGGCCGCGGCGCGAGGCTAGTCTCGCCGCGTCAACAGGTCCTTATACAACCCGAAGACGCGCTCGAAGTCCAGGTCGAGCATCACAGTCACGGGCGTGGCGTCGGGCGCCAGGCGGCGGTCCAGCGGCGTGGTCGAGCCGTAGAACTGACCCCAGGCGGTCTGCACGTCCAGGTACCGCGTCTCGGATTTCGTCACGAACCCCGGGTCGATCAGGTACGCGGCGGCCAGCGAGTCCCACATGTGGGCGGTGGCCTCGGGATGCTTCAGGAAGCCCGGATAACGGTTCCCGAGGTCTTCGCGAAACAGGTCCGTGATGGGCGTGTGGGCCGAGGCGATCTGGTCGAACTCGGCCTTCCTCAGCACGGCCAGGTTACAGATATCGAGTCCGAACATCAGCTTCTTGGGAATCCGCGACCGGAGCACGATTCGCGCCGCTTCCGGGTCGAACCAGAAGTTGAACTCCGCCGCCGGCGAAGCGTTTCCGGCCACGCGAATGTTGCCGCCCATGAAGACAATCTGCTTGATTTCGGATTCGACTTCGGGTTTCAGCCGCAGGGCGAGCGCAATATTGGTCATCGGCCCGATGGCCAGAATGGTCAGCTCGCCGGGGTGGCGCTCGATCTCGGCAATCAGGAACGCCACGGCGCTTTCGCGACGCGGTCTTCGGTTGGAGAGCTGGGCTCGGGGAGCGGGCTTCACCGCCGCGGGGTCCTGGGTGAATGCGCCGGTGTAGGTCAGGGCGCCCCAGCGCTGCTCGGTTTCCCGCGCCATGGCGGCGCTGTTCACCAGGGGCCTTTCCGCGCCTGTAAACACCGGCACCTGCGGCCGTTTCATTAGCTCCAGAATGTGAAAGATGTACTCCGCGCCCTGCGCCGGCCAAACGTTGCCCGGCGTCACCGTGATGCCATGGATCGCAACCTGGGCCGGGCTGCGGAGCAGCATGACCAGCGCCGCGCCGTCGTCGCCGAACAGCCCCGAGTCGGTGTCGAAGATCAGGATCTCCCGCCCCTCCGCGCGGAGCGCGAATACCATCAGGAATCCAGCCACGAAACGCAGCATGAATCCTCAATATAGCGCTCTGGGGAAACATCCGGCCCGGCGTCCGCGCTACAATGCATAAGCCATGCAAAAAGTCCGCTGGGGAGTCCTGGGTGTCTCCAGGATCGCTACCGTCAAGGTGATTCCGGCCATGCAACGGGGCGAGTGGTGCGAAATCGCCGGCATCGCATCGCGCGACCGCGCCAGGGCCGAAGAGGCTGCCCGGAATCTGGGCATCCCGAAGGCCTATGGCGGGTATCGGGAGATGCTCGACGATCCCGGAATCGAAGCCGTCTACATTCCGCTTCCCAACCACCTGCACGTCCCGTGGTCCATCCGCGCCGCCGAGGCCGGCAAACACGTGCTGTGCGAGAAACCTATCGGCATGAACGTGGCGGAGACGCTCGAACTCATGGCCGCGCGCGACCGGACTGGCGTCACCATGGGCGAAGCGTTCATGGTTCAGTCGCACCCGCAGTGGGTGCGGACCATGGAGCTGGTGCGCGGCGGCCGGATCGGCCCGCTGCGCTCGGCCATAGGCTCGTTCAGCTACTTCAAGCTGGACTCCGGCAATATCCGCAACATTCGGGAGTACGGCGGCGGCGGGCTGATGGACATCGGCTGCTACGCCATCAAGACCTCGAGGATGGTTTTCGGAGAAGAGCCGGGGCGCGTGTCGGCCGCCATCGTCCGCGATGCGCGCTTCGGCGACATCGACATGCTGACGTCCGCCATTCTGGATTACCCCTCGGGCCACTGCATCTTCACTTGCAGCACGCAGGTGGCGCTGCAACAGAGCATGCGGTTCTATGGAGCCACGGGACGAATCGAGCTCGAGATTCCGTTCAACCCGCTTGAAGATCGGCCGTCCCGCATCCGCATCGACGACGGCCGCGACCTGACCGGCTCGGGCGTGACGGTCGAAGAGTTCCCCGCGTGCGATCAGTACACCATCCAGGGCGATCTGTTCTCGCGCGCCATCCGCGAGGGCGGCGCTCCGCCCGTGCCGCTCGAAGACTCACTCCACAATATGGCGGTGATTGACGCCATTTTCCGATCCGCCGAAACCGGCCAGTGGGTAGAGCCCGCCGCGCTGTTGAGGGCCGCAACCGCTCTCTGACGTTCGCGGCTCGGATTCGCGGCTCGGATGCTTTCAGAGCCGCGAACGTTAGAGAGCGGTTGCCGGCGCTACGCCAGCCACAGCAGCGGCGCAAGTCCGGCTACTGTCAGGCCGGCCAACAGGCACAGGCTCTGCACACCCGTTTTGCGATCGGACAGGCTGTAAGCATAGATCCCTTTGACCAGGTTATTGCTGGCCGCGGCAATCAGAATGGCCGCCGAAGCCACCTTCAAAGAAGTGACTCCCCCCGCCGATTGGGTCATGCCCATGATGAAGGGATCCACGTCGGTGACCCCCATCACCGCCGCCAGCGTATACACGCCCGCCCTGCCGAGATAGGTGACCACCAGGTGCGTGGCAACCAGGATGGCCAGAAACAGCAGGGCGAAGAAAAAGGCCGCGCGCAGTTCGAGGGGGTTCTTGGGTTCGAACTCGCGTTTGACCTCGCCCGCTCTCGCATCGGGAATGCGTGTCCAGAGCCAGCCTGCGCCCACCCCCACGCCCGCCAGAATGGCGAAAGGCACGCCCAGGGTCGTCAGCAGGTTTCGATTGAACATGGTCACCAGGCCGGCCAGGCGCAAGTACATGACGCCGGAGGCGATCAGAATTCCGCCCGAAAACAGGTGCGGGCGGCTCTCGCGCACGGCGCGTTTGGCCAGAACCACGGTGGTCACGGTGGACGAGTAGGCGCCCCCCAGCAATGCCGCCAGGATCACGCCTCCCTGGCCCTTCGTCAGCTTCTGGATCACGTAGCTGCCGTAGGACACGCCGCTCACCGCCACCACCACCAGCCAGGCCTTGAAGGGATTGATCTGGAACGGCCCGAACTCCCGGTTGGGCAGGACCGGCAAGATCACCGCGGTGAGCAGAAGGAATTTGGTGAAGGTCAGGATCTCCTCGGCGGCGACCCGTTTGGTCAAGCCTTCCAACACGGCTTTCAATTCCAGCAACAACATGCTGGCGACGGTGACCGTGGTGGCGATCCAGAACTGCTCGCGGTACACCAGCGCCCCCACCAGGTACGTGGTCAGCGCCGACATCTCGGAGGTGACGCCCGAAAGGGAGGATGTCGCCACTTTATGCTGGTACGCCAGCATCAGGAACCCGCCCACGACGGCGAAGCCCAACATCACCGGCAAGATCTCGCCTCCCGAGAGAAGGGATGTCGCATAGCCGATGAGTCCGATCAAAGGATAGGTGCGCACTCCGCCGAACGAGTAGTGTTCGCCCGCGACCCGGCGCTCCTCCCGCTCCAAGCCCATCAAAAACGAGAGGAACAGGGCCAACAGGATCTTCGCGCCTTCGGGCGGCAATAAACGATAGAAGTCCACCAGCTTCAGTGCGCCTCGTCTATATCAGAGTACAGCTTCACGGGAAGCAAGGTGGCGGGCGGCGCGACCCGGCTTCGCTATACTCTCACTATGAAAACCGTACGCCCGCTGGCCCTCTTCTTGCTGGCTTCAGCCTGCTTCGCGCAAGGCCTCGAGTACATCAAGGCCCACTACACCAAGTACGAATACATGATTCCCATGCGTGACGGGAAGAAGCTGTTCACCTCGGTGTATGTTCCGAAGGACACCTCCGAGAAATATCCCATCATGCTTAGTCGCACGCCCTACAGCGTGGCGCCCTACGGCGCCGACAACTTCAAGCCCAGCCTGGGGCCTTCGGAGAAGTTCGCGCGCGACGGATTCATCTTCGTGTACCAGGACGTGCGCGGCCGCAACATGTCGGAAGGCGAATTCGTGAACATGCGGCCGCAGATCGATGTGAAGCGCGGGCCCCAGGACGTCGATGAGAGCTCCGACACCTACGACAGCATCGACTGGCTGATCAAGAACGTGCCGAATCACAACGGGAAGGTGGGCATGTGGGGGATCTCGTATCCGGGGTTCTACACGGCGGCGGGAATCATCGATGCGCACCCCGCGCTCAAGGCCGCATCGCCGCAGGCGCCCATCGCGGACTGGTTCATCGGCGACGATTTTCATCANNGGACCCCACGGCCCAGTTGGATGCGTACAGCTTTTTCCTGTCGCTCGGCCCGCTTTCGAACGCCAACGAGAAGTACTTCAAGAACGACGTTCCGTTCTGGACCGAGATGATGCAGCACGGCGCTTACGACGATTACTGGCAGGCCCGCAACCTGCGTCCGCACTTGAAGAACATCAAGCCGGCGGTGATGACGGTGGGCGGCTGGTTCGACGCGGAGGACCTATTCGGGGCGCTGAATACGTACAAAGAGATCGAGAAGAACAGCCCGGGCGCGAACAACACGCTGGTCATGGGCCCATGGTGCCACGGCTGCTGGGCGCGCACCGAGGGAGACGGGCTGGGCAACGTGCGGTTCGGCGCGAAGACCTCGCAGTTTTACCGGGACGAGATCGAGTTTCCGTTCTTCGCATACTGGCTGAAGGGCAAAGGCGATCCCAAGCTGCCGGAAGCGTTGGTATTCGAAACCGGCACGAACCAGTGGCGGCGGGAGGATGCCTGGCCGCCCAAAGACGCGCAGGCGCAAGCGCTCTACCTGCGCGCCGATGGAAAGCTGAGCTTCGATCCGCCGAGGGAAGCCGCGGCGGCTTTCGACGAATACATCAGCGATCCGGACAAGCCGGTACCATACATCAACGGCCAGGCGCCTGGAATGACACGTGAGCACATGGTGGAAGACCAGCGCTTCGCATCCACCCGGACCGACGTGCTGACGTATCGGAGCGACGAACTCACCGGCGACGTGACGCTTTCGGGCCCTCTGACGGCGTCGCTCGACGTTTCGACCACGGGGACCGATTCCGATTGGGTGGTGAAGCTGATCGACGTCTACCCCGAGGATTATCCGAATCCCGACCCGAATCCCGCCGGCGTTCGCATGGGCGGATACCAGCAGTTAGTGCGCGGCGAGGCCATGCGCGGCAAGTTTCGCAACAGCTATTCGAAACCCGAGCCATTTGTGCCCGGCAAGATGGAAAAGGTGGAATGGGCGATGCCCGATATCAACCACTGTTTCCGCAGGGGCCACCGGATCATGGTCCAGGTGCAGAGCTCGTGGTTCCCGCTGGTAGACCGCAACCCGCAGAAGTTCGAGGATATCTACAACGCCAGGGCCGCGGACTTCGTGAAAGCCACAGAGCGGGTTTACCGCTTCGCGGGCGCGGCCTCCGCGCTGAAAGTGAACGTGCGGCCGTAGGGGACGGGCATGCCCGGCCCCTACCATCCCGACGAGAACCGCCCAACGCTCGAACGCCCCATCGGCCTGGTGCACGCGACGGCCATGGTGGTGGGTATCATCATCGGCGCTTCGATTTTCGTTCAGCCCGCGGAAATCAACCGGCACGTGCCCAGTATTCCGGGCGTGCTTTCGGTGTGGATAGCCGCCGGAATCCTGACGCTATGCGGCTCGCTGGTGTGCGCGGAACTCGCCTCGACATTTCCCCGGACCGGCGGCGTCTACGTCTTTCTGAAAGAGACGCTTTCACCGGCGTGCGGATTTCTGTGGGGTTGGGCCATGTTCTGGAGCGCGCACTCGGGCATCATCGCGGCCACCTCGGTCATCTTGGCGCGGTACATCGCGTTCTTCATTCCGCTCGACGATTTCGGAATCCGCGCCGCGGCTATCGGCGGCATCCTGGTGCTGTCGTTCATCAACTATCTGGGCGTCCGCCAAGGGAGCCTTCTGCAAACCATCGTGACCACGGCCAAGGTGGCGGCCATTGTTCTGCTGCTGGCGATGGTGGTCGCATTCGGCTCTCCAGGCGGCCGGGCGGCGCCCTTGGCCATTGCGCCGCCCATCTCTTTCCGCGAGTTCGTGCTGGCGATCGGCGCCGCGCTGTTCGCGTTCGGCGGCTGGCACATGGTTACTTACACCGCGGGGGAAACGCGCAACGCGGAGAGGACCATTCCGCGGGCGCTGCTGATCGGGTCGCTGGTGGTCACCACGTGCTATGTCGCGCTAAATGCAGCCTATCTGTACCTGCTTCCCCTGGACCGGGCAATCTTTTCCACGCGCGTGGCCGCCGACGCGGCTTACGCGCTGGCGGGCGCTCGAGGCGCCGCCGCCATTTCGGCGCTGGTGATTCTTTCGGCCACCGGGGTTCTCAACGGCGTTATTCTGGCGGGGCCGCGGACCTACTTCGCGATGGCCGATGAAGGCCTGGCCTTTAGGTGGCTGGCCGGCATTCACCCGCGTTTCCACACGCCGTACCGCGCGATTGTGGTTCAGGCGCTGTGGTCGTCGGTGCTGGTGGCCACGGGGACCTATCGCGCCCTGTTCACGCGCGTGATTTACACCGAGTGGCTGTTCTTTGCGCTCATGACCATCGGGTTGGTGCGCTTGCATCGGCGCGCTGGCTACTCGCCTCCTTTCCGCGCCTGGGGCTATCCTTTGGTTCCGCTGGCGTTCATCGCGGCGGCTATCCTGGTCGCCGTAATTCAAATCGCCGCTCAACCGCTTCAGGCAGCCTCGGGGCTGGCGCTGGTCGTGTTAGGATTGCCAGTTTACTACCTGTGGGTGCGGAGACATCATGCGTATCATTGACTTTCACAACCACTACTACCCGCCGGCCTACCTGGAGGCGCTGCGCTCCGGCCCGAGCGCGGTCGAGGTGACTATCGACGACCAGGGGAACCCGCGCATCTACTATCCCGGCGACTACAACATCGCCGTTCCCGGACACCGCGACATCGATTATCGCGAGCGGGTGCTCGCCGAGCACGGTGTGGATACCCAGGTGCTCACCCTGACCACGCCGGGCACGCACGTCGAAGCGCCGGCCACCGCCGTGCGGTTCGCCGCCCTGGTGAACGACGCGTTCGCCGCGGTGGCCCAAAGCAAGCGCGGCCGGTTCACCGCGCTGGCCACGTTGCCCTTGAACGATCCGGCGGCATCGGTCAAGGAACTGGAGCGGGCCTGCCGCGACCTGGGCTTCCGCGGCGCCATGCTGTTCAGCAACGTGAACGGCGTTGGCCTGAACGACCAGCGGTTCTGGCCCATCTATGAGGCCGCCGACCATCTCGGCGCGGTGCTCTACATTCACCCCACGCACCCGGTGGGCGTGGAGGCCATGACGGACTTCTGGCTCATGCCGCTGGTGGGCTTCCCGATGGACACCACGCTGGCGGCGGCCAAACTGGTGTTCGCCGGCGTTCCGGAACGCTTCCCGCGCATTCAGTGGGCGCTCTGCCACCTGGGCGGCGCGATTCCGTACCTGGCGGAGCGGCTGGACCGGGGCTTTTACGCGTTCAGCGAATGCCGCGCGAACATACCGCGGCCGCCCAGCGACTATTTGAAGCAGTTTTACTACGACACGGTCAACTTCGATCTGCACGCGCTTCAGTTGGGGATCGCGTTCGCGGGCGTGGAGCACATTCTGGCGGGCAGCGACTACCCACACCAGATCGGCAGCATCCCGCACATGCTGGAAAGCATCCGTGGGCTGGATGTTTCCGAATCGGAGAGGGCGGCGATCTTCGGCGGCAACGCGGAGCGGTTGCTGGGGGTGTAGGGGTTGCCGCGCAAGGTGACGCTCTTTCCCCTCATCGCCGCCATCTACCTGATGGTGGCGGGCGGGCCCTTCGGTTTGGAGGACATCGTCTCCAAATCGGGGTATGCGGGAGCCATTGTCATCCTGCTGGCGACGCCGGCCGTGTGGAGTCTTCCCACGGCGCTCATGGTGAGCGAACTGGCGAGCGCGTTGCCGAGCGAAGGCGGCTACTACGTCTGGGTGACGCGCGCGATGGGCCGTTTCTGGGGGTTCCAGGAGGCCTGGCTGTCGCTGGCCGGCAGCGTTTTCGACATGGCGATTTACCCGACGCTGTTTGTGGACTACCTCGGCCACTTCGCCCCCACACTGACCGCCGGTGGCAGAGGGATCTGGATCGGCGTGGCCCTGATCGCGATGTGCGCGTTATGGAATCTGCTGGGCGCGAAGACGGTGGGTGGAAGCTCGCTGGCGATGACCATCGTGCTGCTGGCGTCTTTTGCGATTCTGGCGGGATATGCCGGCTTCCACCGCGCTGTGCCCGGTGCGGCGGCCGTTCCGCTCCACGACGTCGACATTCTTGGAGGCATACTCGTCGCCATGTGGAATTACATGGGATGGGACAATGCTTCGACCATCGCCGGTGAAGTGGACCGGCCGCAACGCACCTATCCGCTGGCGATGGGCGGCGCGGTGGCGCTGGTGGCGGTGACCTACGTTGTGCCCATCGCGGCGGTTGCCATGACGGGGCTCGACGCCAACCGTTGGTCCACGGGCGGTTGGGCGGATGTGGCGCGGAGGGTGTGCGGAGGCGGAGCGGCCGGCGGCGTTCTGGCGGTCGCCATCACGATCGGCGGCATGTTGGGCGCGGTGGGCACTCTGAACGCCCTTACGATGGCCTATTCGCGGCTGCCGGCGGTGATGGCCCAAGACGGATTCCTCCCGCCAGTATTCGCCAAGTGCCGTGCCAAGACCGGCGCTCCCTGGGTTGCCATCTTTGCCTGCTCGGCCGCATGGGCGCTCTGCCTGGGGTTCAGCTTCGTAAAACTCATCGTGCTGGATGTGCTGCTGACGGGCCTCAGTATTCTTCTGGAGTTTGCGGCGCTGGTAGCGCTGCGCATCCGCGAGCCGGGGCTCCCGAGGCCGTATCGCGTTCCCGGCGGTCTTTTCGGCGCCATTGCCGTGGGCGTCCCGCCGCTGGCGCTGCTGGTTCTGACGGTGATTCGCAATGACGCGGAACCCATCGGGCCGATCAATGCCCTGGAATTCGGCGCGCTGCTGATCGGAGCCGGAGTTGTATGCTATTTCTTGAGCGAGCGCATTCATGATCATCGCCGATCTTTCCCAAATTGACGGGCGCACCTATCCGGCCAGACGCCGGACGCAGAACCTGGTAGGGGGCGCCAGCCCCATCCAGGCGGCCAGCTTCTCCATGGGCCATGTGACGCTGGAACCGAATGGCGGGCAGGTGCCGTGGCACAACCAGGAACAGGAAGAGATCTACTTCATTGTGGAAGGCGCCGGCGAAATGTGTCTGGGCGAGGAGAGGGCCGCGGTGCACGCGGGGTGCGTGGTCTACATTCCTCACCGCGTGTTCCACCAGTTGACCAACACCGGAGCGGCGCCCATGCGGATGATCTACTGCTACGGACCGGCGGGCGATGTGGCCCACTGGCGCCAGGAACTGGACGGGACGCTGCCGCGCGCGGGAGTGGAAGCGCCGCCGCTGCCCGCCGGGGCGTGGCCGCAATCGGCGGAGAAGCCATGACGACCCACACTGTTGGCATCGTCATGAACGGCGTGACCGGTCGCATGGGGCTGAACCAGCACTTGCGGCGGTCCATCCACGCCATCGTCCAGCAAGGCGGGGTCAGGGTGAGCGAGAGCGAAACGATTATGCCGCGCGCGCTGCTGGTGGGGCGCAACCCGGCCAAGCTCGAAGCCATTTCGGCGGAGTGCGACGGCCTGCCTTGGACCACGGATCTCGATGCCGCGCTGGGCGACCGCGAGTACTCCATCTACTTCGACGCTCAGACCACGGACCGGCGCGCGGACGCCATCCGCCAGGCTATCGCCGCGGGGAAGCACGTTTATTGCGAAAAGCCGGTGGCCGCCAGCCTGGAATCGGCGCTCGATCTGTGGAAGCTGGCGGAGAAGGCCGGCGTCAAGCATGGCGTGGTGCAGGACAAGCTATGGCTGCCGGGATTGCTGAAGCTCGAAAGCCTGAAGCAATCGGGATTTTTCGGGCGCATTCTTTCCGTTCGCGGCGAATTCGGATACTGGGTCTTCGAAGGCGACACCGTGGCGGCGCAGCGTCCGTCGTGGAATTACCGCAAGGAAGACGGCGGCGGCATCATTCTGGACATGCTGTGCCATTGGCGCTACGTGCTGGACAACTTGTTCGGCGCGGTGAAGGCCGTATCCTGCCTGGGCGCGACCCACATTCCCAGGCGCTGGGACGAGGCCGGCCAGCCCTACGATTGCACGGCCGAGGATGCGGCGTATGCCACGTTCGAGTTGGAAGGTGGCATTGTGGCGCACTTCAATTCTTCCTGGTGCGTGCGCGTGCGCCGCGACGATCTGCTGACCATTCAGGTGGAGGGCGCCAAGGGCAGCGCGGTGGCCGGCCTGCGCCACTGCTGGATTCAGCCGTATGGCGAGACGCCGCGTCCGGTGTGGAATCCCGATATCGAAAGCCCTTTGAATTACTTCGACGGCTGGCGGAAAGTGCAGGAGGCCGAGACATTCGATAACGCATTCAAGCGCCAGTGGGAGCTGTTTCTGCGGCACGTGGTGAAGGGCGATCCGTTCCGCTGGGGATTGCTCGAAGGCGCCAAGGGCGTTCAACTAGCCGAGAAAGGTCTGGAATCCTGGCGCAAGCGGGCGTGGGTGAAGATTCCGGATCTGGCGTAAGCCCCTACGGCCGGTTGATCAGGCTGGCCACATACCCCGCGCCGAAGCCGTTATCGATGTTGACCACCGTGACGTTACTGGAGCAACTGTTCAACATGCCGAGCAGCGCCGCCAGGCCGTTAAAGCTAGCTCCATAGCCCACACTGGTGGGGACCGCGATGACGGGGCATGAGACCATGCCGCCGACCGCGCTGGGCAGCGCGCCCTCCATTCCCGCGCAGACCACGATGACGCGGGCCTCGGTGAGGCGTTCGCGATTGCTCATCAGCCGGTGAATCCCGGCAACCCCGATATCGTGGATCGCTTCCACTTCGTTGCCCATCGCCTCGGCTGTCAGTTGCGCCTCTTCGGCCACGAACATATCGCTGGTGCCGGCACAGACCACAATGATCTTGCCCTTGCCGCGGACGGTTCGGTCGCGCCAGAAACGGATCACTCCGGAAAGCGGGAAATACTCGCCGCTTGCCAGCTTTCCGGTCACGGCAGCCGCGCACTCGCGGTCTGCCCGCGTGATCAACACGTTCTGCGAATTCTCGAGCAACCGCTCCGCGATGGCCACCACCTGCTCCGGAGTCTTGCCCTTGGCGAAGACCACCTCGGGCATGCCGTGACGCAACGCGCGATGATGGTCCACCTTGGCGAAACCCAGGTCTTCGAAGGGCATATGGCGCATGCGGACCATGGCCGCATCGATGTCCACGGCGCCGCTGTGCACTTGCTCGAACAACGACCGGAGTTGGTCTTGGTCCATGAGGTCAGAATACCAGAATGCGCGATGGCGCCCGTTCCGGCTGCATCGGAGGACGTGCTAAAGGCGAACCAAAGTACTAAAGATATCGGAATGCTTTAGTGCTTTCAGGCTATTGTTGAAGGACGCAAATTTCTCGCATGATAGGAATGAGCATGGAGATAAGCGCATACGGCCTACGCGCGAATTCCGAAGGCACGACTGATCGGAGGGAGACCAGCCGGTTTCCGGTCCGGGAGGAAGTCAGATACCGTGTGCTCCATGCCAAAGGGTTGCCAGCCAGCGGAGTTGGGAAGACACTGGACATCGGCAGCGGCGGAATCCTGTTCACGACCCAGGAAAGGCTCCCGATGGGACGCCTGGTAGAGGTCGCGGTGAACTGGCCCGTGCGGTTGGGCGGCGCCTGCCCGCTGCAATTTGTAGCGGTGGGCAAGGTGGTGCGTTCGGATGCCACCGAAGCGGCTGTGCAGATTGCGCGCTACGAGTTCAAGACGCGGGGCACTAGCGGAGTGGCGGTTGCCGCCGTGGCCGCTGCCGCCGCGGGCTAGCTTCTTACGAACCCACCACTCCCGCCAGCGGGCTGCTGGCGGAGGCGTAAAGCTTCCTGGGCATGCGGCCGGATTCGTAGGCGAGGCGGCCGGCATCCACGGCCAGGTTCATGGCGCGCGCCATTTTGACGGAGTCCTCGGCGGCGGCAATGGCGGTGTTCATGAGGACGCCATCGGCGCCCAGTTCCATGGCGATGGCGGCGTCGGAGGCGGTGCCGACGCCGGCGTCCACGATCATCGGCACTTGCGTGATCATCTCTCGCAGGATGCGCAGGTTGGCGGGGTTTTGCACGCCCAGGCCGGAGCCGATGGGCGCGGCTAGCGGCATCACCACGGCGGCGCCGGCGTCGATCAGCTTGCGCGCGTTCACCACGTCGTCATTGGTGTAGGGCAGCACCACGAAACCTTCCTTGACCAGGATGCGGGTAGCTTCCAGCAGTCCGGCGTTATCCGGAAACAGGGTCTTCTCGTCGCCGATCACCTCGAGCTTGATCCAGTGGGACAGGCCCACCTCGCGGGCCAGCATGGCGGTGCGCACGGCGTCGTCGGCGGTGTAGCAGCCGGCGGTGTTGGGAAGGATGAAGATCTTGGAACGGTCGATGTAATCGAGGAGCGACTCCTTAGAGCGGTCGGTGAGGTTCACACGGCGCACGGCGACGGTCACCATCTCCGCGCCGGAGGCCTCGTGGCACCGCTGCATCTCCAGGAAACTGCGGTACTTCCCGGTCCCTACGATAAGGCGTGAACGAAATTCGCGACCAGCGATGGTGAGCGTTTCGGGCATGCTTTCATGGTACCGCGGGTGGGTGAAAGGGTTAGAGGGCGGCCAGCATGGCGCGGAGCGCCTGTCCGCGATGGCTGAGGGAGAACTTCTGGCCGGCGGAGGCTTCGCCGAAAGTGAGACCAAGCGCCGGACAGTAGAAGAGCGGATCGTATCCGAAGCCGGCGGAGCCGCGCGGCTCATCGAGGATGACGCCCGCCACCGCGCCGCGAAAGACGCCATGGAGACGCTGGCCCTCGACCAGCGCGATTACGCAGACGAAACGCGCGGTCCGGTTGGCCACGCCACGCAGCTTTTCGAGCAGCAGGCGGTTGTTGGCCTGGCCGGTGGAGTGCGGGCCGGAGAAGCGGGCGGAATGAACGCCGGGCGCGCCACCGAGCGCGTCCACTTCCAGCCCCGAATCGTCCGCGAAGAGCAAGCCGGATGCGTAGGGGGCGTAGTGGCGGGCTTTGATGACGGCGTTCTGTTCGAAGGTGTCGCCGTCCTCGACGCAGGGGGGAATCCGGCGGAAGTCGGGGAGGGTCTCGATGGAGATGGGGCTATGGTCTTGGAATTCGCGCAGCTTTGCGGGATTGCCGGTGGCGCAGCAGAGCCGGATCAAATGCGCGCCACCTTCTTCTGAATCTCGATGATTTGGGCTATGCCGGCGCGCGCCAGGGTCACGAGCTGGGCCATCTGCTGGTCGTCGAAGAGGGTGTGCTCGGCGGTTGCCTGCACCTCGACGAACCTGCCGGCGCCGGTCATGACGACGTTCATGTCCACGCCCGCGCGGGAATCTTCGTCGTAGCAGAGATCCAGCATGGGCACGCCGTCCACCAGCCCCACGCTGGTGGCGGCGACGAAATCGAGGAGCGGCATGGTTTTGAGCCGGCCAAACTCGACGAACTGGCGCAGCGCCAGGGCCAGCGCCACGAACGCCCCGGTGATGGAGGCAGTGCGCGTGCCGCCGTCCGCCTGGAGCACGTCGCAATCGAGCACCACGGTGCGTTCGCCCAGAGCCGCCATATCGACCACCGAGCGCATGGAGCGGCCAATCAGCCGCTGGATCTCGTGAGTTCTTCCGGAGGGCCGGCCCTTGGTGACCTCGCGCGGCGTGCGCTTGGCGGTGGCCCTGGGCAGCATGGAGTATTCGGCCGTCACCCACCCTTTGCCGCTGTTGCGGAGGAAGTGCGGCACGGTGTCCTCCACGGTGGCGGCGCAGAGCACGTGGGTGTTCCCGACCTTGATCAGCGCAGAGCCTTCCGCGGTCATGAGGCAGCCGGTGACGATCTCGACCGGGCGCAACTGGGCGGGCTGGCGGTTATCGATACGCATTTTTCATCACGTAGTAGAGGAAAAGCATGACCAGGAACATGGCGGAGATGACCAGAATGACGCAGGGGAGGCCGCCCTGCGGAGCGCGACTCTTCCTCGCTTTTCCCTTTGCCGGCCTGAACTTCGCCATAACTGCGATGGTATCATCCCATGAAGGCATGCAAGAATTGAAGCTGATGTCGCGCCGGAACTGGATGTGGCTGGCACTCGCGCTCGGCGCCTGCGGGAGAAACGCCCCGCTGCCGGCCGATTTTTTCCCGGAAACGGTTGCCAACGTCTGGCGCCGCACGGCTGCGCGGAATCTGCCCGTTTCGGAAGCGCCGGACCCGGTGCCGCGCACCAGCGTCGAGCGTCTCCAGGTAGCGGCCTACGAAGGCCCCGGGAAGCTCGAGGCGCGCGTGTACGAACTGAGCTCGCCGGGCGTGGGGCTCGACCTGGCGCAGCGCTGGCGGCCATCGGCGGACACTGTGTTCTTCTATCGCGGGCGGTATTTCGTGGTGGTGAAGTGGCAGCAGGCCGACCGGAGAGCGCTGCAGGAGTTCGTGCGGGAGTTGGAGCAGCGGCTACCGGCGGCTAGGCCGCGATGACCGTCAGCGAGCGGGCCTCTATAATAAGAAGACACCATGTCTTCTTCCGCTCCCCCCGTGGCGACACTCGAAGCGATTGCGCGCTACGAGCCGGTCATCGGCCTCGAAGTGCACGTGCAGCTTGCCACGGCGACCAAGATTTTTTGCGGATGCCCCACCAGCTTCGGCGCGCCGCCGAATACCAACGTCTGCCCCGTGTGCCTGGGGCTGCCGGGAGCTTTGCCGGTGCTGAGCCGCGAGGCGGTGGAACTGGCCATCAAGGGAGCGCTGGCGCTGGACTGCCGGATCAACCCCCAATCGCGTTTCGCGCGCAAGAACTACTTTTATCCGGACCTGCCCAAGGGCTACCAGATCTCGCAATATGACGAGCCGCTGGGGGAGCACGGCTACGTCGATATCGTGGTGGATGGCGCCGCCAGGCGCATCGGCGTCACGCGCGTCCACATGGAGGACGACGCGGGGAAGAGCATCCACGACGGCTTCCGGGATTCGGATCGGTACTCCTATGTGGACCTCAACCGTTCCGGCACTCCGCTCATCGAAATCGTCAGCGATCCCGATATGCGCACCTCCGACGAAGCCTATGCCTACCTCACCGAATTGAAGCAGGTGCTGCAATTCGTCGAGGTTTCCACCTGCGACATGGAGAAGGGCCACCTGCGCTGCGATGCCAACGTCTCGGTGCGAATCAAAGGCGCGGAGAAGTTCGGAACCAAGGTTGAAGTCAAGAATCTCAATTCGTTCCGCTTTCTGAAGCTGGCGCTGGATTACGAAATCGCGCGGCAGGTCGCGGTGATTGAGAGCGGCGGCAAAGTGGAGCAGGAGACGCGGCTCTACAATCCCGATCTGGGCGAGACGGCCGGCATGCGCAGCAAGGAACACGCCCACGATTACCGCTACTTTCCGGAGCCGGACCTGGTTCCGCTGCGCATCGGCGAGAACTGGCTCGCGGAGGTGCGGGCCGGGATGCCCGAGTTGCCCGCCCGCAAGCGCACGCGGTTTATCGGCGAGTACGGGCTGCGCGAATACGACGCCGAAGTCCTGACGGCCACGCGGGCGGTGAGCGAGTATTACGAGACGGTGGCCAAGGCCTCTGGCGACCCGAAGACCGCGGCCAACTGGGTGATGGGCGACCTGATGGGCCTGCTCAAGGCCGAGGGGAAAGAGATTGCGGAGTCGCCCGTCAGTCCCGAGAACCTGGGCGAGCTGGTGAAGTTGATCGCCAAGGGCGAACTTTCCGGAAAGCTCGCCAAGGAAGTGTTCCCGAAAATGTTCTCCACGGGCGAGCGAGCCGGCGTCATCGTGGAACGCGAAGGGCTGCGGCAGATCAGCGACACGGGGGCGCTGGAGAAGATTATCGCGGATGTGATCGCCGGCAACCCCAAGCAGGTGGAGCAGTACAGGGGCGGGAAGACCACCGTGATCAACTTCCTGGTGGGCCAGGCGATGAGGGCCACGCGGGGACAGGCAAACGTGGCGCTGGTAACCGATTTATTCAAGCAAAAGCTGGGGTGATGCATGTTGAAGGTTGGCGACAAAGCTCCCGATATTCGCGTTCGCACGGACACGGGTGGCGATTTCCGGCTGTCGGACCTGAAGGGAAAGCGCGTGGTGCTGTACTTTTACCCGAGGGCCAATACACCGGGCTGCACTACGGAGGCCTGCGAGTTTCGCGACGGCATCCAGGCGTTTACGAAGAAGGGCGCGGCGGTGGTGGGCGTCTCGCCCGACAAGCCGGCGGCGCAGGCCAGTTTCAAAGCAAAGTTCGATCTGCCGTTCACGCTGCTGGCGGATGAAGACAAGGCCGCGGCCCTGGCCTACGGCGTATGGAAAGAGAAAAACATGTACGGCAAGAAGGCGATGGGTATCGAGCGCAGCACCTTCGTCATCGGGCCAGAGGGCAAGATCGAGAGGATCTACGCCAAGGTCAAGGCCCAAGGGCACGCGGCGGAAGTGCTGGCTAACCTGTGACGGGCGCCGGCCCTTACTCTTTCAGCTCGACGATGGTCGCGCCGGCGCCGCCTTCCTGCTGGGGGGCCGAGTAGAATTTGGCCACGTGCGGGTGGCTGCCGAGCAACTCCGCAATGACTTTCTTTAGGACCCCCATGCCGTGGCCGTGCACGATGCGGACGCGGCTGGCGGTGGCCATTACGGCGCGGTCGAGGAATTCATCCACGGCGTCGCGCGCTTGCTCGGCGCGCTGGCCGATGACGTTGATCTCCTGGTGCAGGGGCGCCAGCTCCGGCGCGGGCTTGTAGGTGACACCCTGGGGTAACTTGCCGGGCCCAGGGGGCACCCCGGCGCCGGCCTCGGGCAGCACTTCGATTACGTCGTCGATGGAAACCTGCATCTTCATGAAGCCGGCGTCGACCTCGATGCGGTCTGCGCCCAGCCTGCGCCGTACGCGCGCCGGCTCGCGCACGTCCTTCAAGCGCACGCGCGCGCCTTCTTCGATGGCCAGCGGCCGGATGCGGTCCTGGCGGGAATCGTCCTGGGTGGCGAGCACGGTGGTCTGGAAATCTTCGCGCATCTCGCGTTTGGCTTTGGAGACGCGGCGCTGCGCATCCTGTTCGGCCTTGCGGCGGTCGGCGGTTTGCGCCATCTTGCCGATGGTCTCCTGGGCCTGCTCCTCGAAGCGGGCCAGCGCCTGCTCGGTGCGGCGCTCGAGCTCCTTGAGCTTGGCGGTTTCGCGTTTTTCCCATTCGCGCGCCAGCTCCTTCTCGCGCTTCTCCAGCTCCGCCAGCTTTTCGCGCAGGCTCCGCTCGAGCGCCTGGGTCTCTTCGATGCGCCGGTGCAACTCGGCCAGGAATTGCGTGACGTCGCGCTCGCGGCTGCTCATCGACTGGCGCGCACGGCGGATGATGTCCTCGGGCACGCCGAGCCGCGCGGCGATTTCGAGGCCGGCCGATTTGCCCGGCAGGCCCAGGCTCAGGCGAAACGTGGGATCGAGGGTCTCTTCATCGAAGCCCATCGAGCCGTTGACCACGCCTTCGGTTCCGGCGCCGTAGATTTTGAGCGCCAACAGGTGGGTGGACACCAGGGTGTAAGCGCCGGCCGCGCGGAAATGCTCGACGATGGCCACACCCAGCGCGCCGCCCTCTTCGGGATCGGTGGCGGCGCCCAGCTCGTCCAGAAGCACCAGCGAATCGGGGGTGACATCGAGCGCCATCTCGCGGATGTTGGAGACGTGCGCGGAAAACGTGCTGAGGTTTTCCTGAATGGATTGATAGTCGCCGATATCGGCCAGCACCTGGCCGAAGAGCGGGAACTCGGCCTCGGCGGCGGGCACGGGAAGGGCCGATTGCGCCATGAGGCTGAGCAGCCCCACGGTCTTGAGCGTGACGGTCTTGCCGCCCGTGTTGGGACCGCTGATCAACAGGGTGCGGCGGTCGCGGGTGAGCTCGAGGGTGAACGGCACGGCCGTTTTGTGGCGGCGGCGCAGCACGTCCTCGAGCAGCGGATGGCGGGCGTCTTTGAGCATGAGGCGGTCGCCGAACCTGGGGATGGCGCATTGGAACTCGGCGGCAAAGCGCGCCTTGGCGAAGATCAGCTCCAGCTCCGCCATGGCGACCAGCGTCTGGCGAATCGAGCCGGCGTCGGCGCGCAGGCGGTCGGTCATTTCGAGCAGAATGCGGTGAACTTCGCGAGCCTCTTCCTCGGCGAGCCGCACCAGCTCGTTGTTCAGGTCGATGGTTTCGAGCGGCTCGACGAACAGGGTGTGTCCGCTGGCGCTGGCCGCGTGAATCACGCCATCGAGCTTGCGCCGCTGGCCGGCGATGACCGGCACCACGAAGCGCTCGTTGCGGATGGTGACGAACTCCTCCTGCAGAACGCCTTCTTGGCGATGCGCGCGCAGGAAGCGCTCGAGCGATTCCTGAATGGCCTTCTTCTGGCGTTCGATGTCGCGGCGGAGGCGGGCGAGCGCCACGCTGGCGTGATCGGCCACGGTGCCATCCGGCAGGATTTTGCCCTCGAGGTCCTTCAGCAGGGCGCGGAAATCGCCGATGGTTTGCGCGCGGCGGCCGAGGCGGGGGAAACGCTCGGCGGCGGCCGTGAGCAGCGATTTGGCGTCGGCGGCGCGGTCGAGCAGAAGGAAGAGATCGAAGATCTCCTTGGGGTCGAGGCTGGCGCCCTCGATGCGGAGCTTGTGGACGGCCGGTTCGACGTCGGGCAGGCCGGAAAAATCGATGCGAATCGCGGCGCCGGGGTGCCCTCTGGGCCCGGCGGGCTGCGGGCGCGTGGCGGCGCGGAGGTATTCGACGGCCTCGCCGGCTTCCGCGAGGTCATCGGTCAGGCGCGCGCCGTCGGCGTGCGGAGCGACTTTTTCCAACTCGCGGCGGCCGAGCGGGCTGGAGATGTATCGGCCCAACAACTGGCGCAGGGCTTCGAATTCTAGAACGGCGGAACTGGTTTTCAAGGGGCTATCTATATTCTCGGCGTTTGCGGAAGGCCTTTTCAATCACCGCCAGGGTGCCCTCCGTGATCTGGAGCTTGGGCAGATCGCGGCGGCGCACCCATTCCACCGCGCAGACGTCGTCGCCAGGGGCGAGCGTTCCACCCATGACGCGGCACATGTAATCGATGAGCACGTAGTGATACTCGGGAGCGCCAGAGGCATCGCGCATGATGCGCTCGAAGATTTCCAGTACGCCGAGCGGCCGGATGTCGAGGCCGGTCTCTTCGCGAACCTCGCGGCGGACGCCGTCCGCCAGAGACTCGCCGGTTTCCAAGGCGCCGCCGGGCAGCGACCACCAGCCCATCAGCGGCTGCTTGCCGCGCTGCGCCATGAGGATGCGGTGGCGTTTCAGAATGAGCGCGCCCACGCCGATCAGCGGGCGCTGGGGATAGCGGCGGTCGTCGAGTAACGCCATGCCACAGTCTATCGCAACACCACCGGCGGCGACCATCGCGGTGGCGCACATTCCGCTGCTGGAGCGCCCGTGGCCGCGGAACTGCCTGACGGGCTTGCTGCTGGCGGCCGAGGCTATTGAGGCCGGCTATTGAAGTCGGACAAAAACGCAACTCGCAGTGTCGCGCCACTGTGATAATG
>PMYB01000087.1 GCA_003170915.1 Bryobacterales bacterium
GCTGCTGGCCATCGTTTGCGTGGCGTGGCTGCTGTTCTTCATTCACCACATCTCGCAGGCCATCAGCGTCAACTACATTGTGGACCGCATCGCCTCGGAGACGGAGGCTATGCTCGATGAGATCATGCCGTGGCCCCGCCGCCCCAGCCGCCTGGCGGACCCCGGCCCCATCCCGCCGGGCGTCCAGGAGGTCGCGATTTTGAGCGATGTCTCTGGCTACATCCGCTTCGTCGACACCCGGCGGCTCGTCTTTCTGGCGAAGTCCTGCCGCGTGAAAGTGCGGCTGCTGCGGCGAGTCGGCCAGTTCATTCCGGCGGGCATCCCGCTGCTGATGGTGTCCAAGGGGGATCGGCTGGTTCCCGAGAACAGCGCCGATTTTCGCGGCGCGTTCGACCTCGGCCCCTCCCGCACCTTGCAGCAGGATGTCGAGTTCGGCGTCCTGCAAATCGTCGACATCGCCTTGAAGGCCATCTCGCCGGCGGTGAACGACCCCAGCACCGCCATTAGCTGCGTGGATCAACTGAGCCGCGTCCTGATCCGCTTCGCATCCCGGGAACCGCCCGAGTCTCTGCTCTACGACCCACCCGGCGTGGTTCGCGTCAGTCTCTCCTGGATCGACTTCGACGGACTGGTGGATTCCGCATTCGAGCAGATCCGCATGTACTCGAAGGGCGATGTCGCCGTCAGCCTCCGTATGCTGCGGGCACTGGGCGACATCGCCACCAGCACCCCGGACCCGGCGTATCGCCGCACGCTCGCCGAGCAGGGCAGACGAATTCTCGCGGGCTGCGCCGAAAAGCTCGGCGAAGGCGAACTGGCGAGGATCCACGTCCGCCTGGCCGCGCTCGAGCAGTTCGTCGCTTAGGCGTATTCCCACTTGCGCGCGAACCGCCGCGCGATCGGGAAAAGGACTATGCCGGAGCCAATCAGGACGGCCACCTGTCGCAGGCAGGCCGGGAGGGCCCCTTGCGTTGAAACTTCTTTTTGACGCCAATCTCTCGCCGAATGCGGTTCGGATCTCGGAATTGGAACATTCCCCGCGGCCGGTCCCGACCATCCGAAACACCTGAATGGCATTGCTCGCGGCAATTACCGGGCCCGAGCTTCGGTCAGCTTCGTCACCGCCCAGTCCGGCGCGGGACAGAAGCGCGATATGGCGACTAACCAACCAAGTGGGTAGCTTCCGAGGGCCGACAACACCGAAACAATCGCCTCATCCGGTCTACCCTCCTTTCTTTTCGACCAGCACAGAAATTCCCGGTCAGGTGAGGTCGTGTGGAGCGACTTGTTAGAGCCCGTTGCGTGCGCCCAGTTGCGCGCCAATACCTCGTTATCGTATGTTATGGTACCTCTCCCCGAATACCGCCACCGCTGGCGTCTTCGCGCTGGCCTCGGCCCGCTCCCGTCATGGCCTTCAGCCTGCTGTAGTCCAGACGCAATACCTGGGCGGTCCGGAAGAGCCCGTGCCGCATGGCCATCGCTGCATTACGCAAACTGGAAAGCTTCCTCGTGACGGCACAGATCCTTCAGAAGAAGATGGATGGCCGGGCCTGAAGCTGACCCTGTACCTGACTCGGGCACGTTCCGGGCTAACTTCAGTTAGGTACTGATACCTATCACGTACCGTCACCGTACTTTTGGAACTGTCGCCAGCGCCCACTGCGGGCTATACTGCAAGCGATACAGTACTGGTACGGAGTTTGAAAGGTGTTTTGGAGAGGGTTGGATTATGACGCAGCTCTTGCTTTACAGTAAGGAGCCCTTTCTGGCAAAAGGACTCGAATCGGTGCTTCGCCAGGCCGGGGGGTTCGAATTGCTGCCGCTGTGCAATACATTGGCCGAGTTAACGGAGGAGATAGCGCACAAGACGCCGGACCTAATACTACTGGATCGTGGTCCGGAGGTGACCTTTGCCGTCTTGAGCGAGATGCAGCGCGCGACGAGCTCGAAGATTGTCCTCTGGGTGAACTCGATCTCCATGGAGCTGGCCTTTCAGGCCGCGGGGTTAGGTATCCGGGGGATCCTGCGCAAGACGCTGCCGCCCGAACTCCAGGTGAAGTGTCTGCGACAAGTGCAGGCGGGTGAACTGTGGTTTGAAAAAGCCCTCGTCGACGACTTCATCTTGGCGCGCCGTGTCGCCCTGACGCCGCGGGAAGGGCAGCTCATGACCCTCCTCTCTCAAGGTTTGAAGAATAAAGAAATCGCTCTTCACCTGACGATTGCGGAGGCCACGGTCAAAGTCTACCTTTCGCGGCTGTTCCAAAAAGCCGGCGTGAAAGATCGCTTCGAGCTGGCCTTGGTCAGCCTGAAGAACCTGTCGGTCGAAGCGTCAAAGACCGGGGTAGGGTGCACGACCTGCCCGCGCTCCCTGGTGATCGGGGGGCCCGCCAAGCCAGTTGGGGCTGCCGCGCACCTACCCGAGCCGGCGGTGTCGGCGGCGATGTAGCAAAACTGATCCGCGGGGCCTGCGTGGCCCGCGCGGAGGCGAGTAGAGAGAAAAACTATGTCACAATACTATGCTTTGCTTTCGATCGTCTTCATGATGAGCTTTGTGATGGTGTTCGACAAGGCCCACCTCGAGAAATGTAATGCCCGCTTCTGGAAGACACGTCTGATGAGCCGCGAAGAGGTGGATCGGCTACTCAAGGTTCTGTCGGCTTGCCAAGACGGCTAGAGCCCTGAAAGGCGCCTATGAATAAGAATATCACTTTGATCGCGCGGCTGGTATTTGGGTCCCTGCTGCTTTGTGGGCTCGCCCCGGCAGGAACCATCATTGAGCCTACGGGAGTCGACTGGAACCGCCGGGAGAGCAGCCAGTAGAAGAAAGGCGCTCGGCTGCTTTATCGATCGGACGTTCATTTGAG
Organism: Bryobacterales bacterium; assembly: GCA_003170915.1. Taxonomy (GTDB): domain Bacteria; phylum Acidobacteriota; class Terriglobia; order Bryobacterales; family Bryobacteraceae; genus Fen-178. The sequence goes on from PMYB01000087.1 coordinate 2,865, forward strand.
AGCCTCCAGTATGAGTTTCGAGCTGAACCACTTCAGTTTATTCGACTGTACTCTACTATGTAAAGTACTTGGTACAGAAAAGACAAGAATGAGCGTCTGACGGTCCGGTGGATTGGCCACCTGGCCGAAAACGCCCTACCCGTGGAAGTGGCCGAGGCGGGTTGGGAGCGGCCGGCTGAGATCCTGTCGATCTTCGGGCCATCGGCAGCCGGCCCAATGCCGCGTTTGCAGGTCGAACGGCGGCGGTAACCAACCGCCGCGCAGGATTTCATCCGGCCCCGCATCGGTGAGTAATACTATTTCGCCAACACATCTGCCTCACGAGTATTCCCACCTGCGCGCGAAGCGCCGCGCGATCAGGAAAAGCACCATGCCGGAGCCAATCAGCACGGCCACTTGCGGCGCCAGGTGCGAGACGGGTTCATCGCGCCAAAACACCTTGGTGTAGCCGTCGATGGCCCAGGCGTTGAAGGTGAACAGTCCGGCCTTCTTCATAGCTTCGGGCATGAGGAAGCGCGGGAGCATGCTGCCGCCAATGGCCGACATGGTCAGGATCAACAGCGTGGAGATGGCGGCCTGTTGTCCGCGGGTACGCGAAACGGTGGCCAGCAACATGCCGAACGACGCCACGGCGAAAGAGGTGGCCGCAGTCATCACCAGGAAGCCAGGCAGGTGCGTGAACAACTCCAGGTGGAAGACGGCTGCGCCCCACAGGAACATGAGCGTGAGTTGCAGGAAGGCCAGCAGCGTGCAGTAGGTCATCTTGCCGGCCAGCAGCGTGGTCATGCCGACGCGCGCGCTCAGGATGCGGTCGAGCGCGCCGCACTCGGCTTCAGACAGCAGGCTGCCGGCGGACGCGCTGGCGGTGAATAGCAGGAACATGACGCCGATCCCGGCCGCGTAGAACGAGATCATCGGGCTGCGTTTCTTCTCGCCAACCACGTCGCGCACGTCGACGGCCGCCAGCCCGCCGGCGTTGTTGCCGCCGTCCGCGGCTGGGGTATTGCCCTCCTGGTCGCGCTTCTGCATTTGGTCGTGGAACTTCGACAGGTTCAATTCCATATCCTGCCGCTGCCGCGGTGTCAGGCCGCCGCTGGCCTGCTCGAAATACTTCATGCCCTCGCCCGCCATGGCGTCGGGCAGAGAGGTCATCACCACCTTTTGCAGCAATCCGGCCACCACCTGCGCGGCCACCGGGTCGGAGCTGTCGTGCAGAATCCGGATCGGCTGGCGGTCCGTCCCCGGTCCGAAGGCGACGGGATTCGCGCCAAATCCTTGGGGAATAATCAGAGCGGGTGGAGCTACACCCTGTTTGACCGCGGTCTCGGCGGTGGCCGCCGTGTAGTCGGGCGGAACGGGCTGCCCCTTTTTTGTTTCGGGGCGTGTGCTGGCGGCGAGCGATGGCTCGCGGCGCAAACCGCGAACCAGGCGCTCGGAAACCGCGGTGCGATCTTCGTCCACCACCAGCACGCTCACGCGCGGCGTGGTGCTGCTGCCCATGCCAGCGAAGACCATGGCGAAGATGCTGAAGAACGCGATCGGCAGAATGAACGAGAGAAGGAACGCCCCGCGGTCGCGGCGGAGGGCGCGGAATCCGGTACGAACGATGACGGCAATCATTGGCGCAAATCCCTTCCGGTGAGTTGCAGAAATACGGATTCCAGATTCGGCCGGTGGAGGGTCACATCGATTACCTCGAGACCATCGCGGGCGGCCGCGTCCAGCAGCCCCGCGATATCGGTGGGCTGTTCCACCGAGAAATGCGCCACACCCTCCTCCACCGTGCCGCCGCGCGAGGCGGCCCATTCCGCCCCGTTCCGGACCGTGGAGGCGAAACGCATGCGGACGTCGCTGCGGCCGCCAAACGACCGCGCCACCAGCTCTTCCTTGCTGCCCAGGGCAATCACCCGGCCATGATCCACGATGGCGATGCGGTCGCAGAGACGCTCGGCTTCTTCCATGTAATGCGTGGTGTAGATGACCGTCGTGCCTTCGTTGCGCAGCGCCTCGACCATCTGGAAGATGCGATTACGCGCTTGCGGATCGACGCCCGCGGTTGGCTCGTCCAGCAGCACCAGGCGTGGGCGATGAATGAGGCCCGCGGCCATGTTCAAACGCCGCCGCATGCCGCCCGACAAACTCTTCACCGTGGTATCGGCGCGGCCGGTGAGCGCGGCCCACTCCAGGCACCATTGGATGGCGCTGCGCAGCGCTTTGCCGCGCAGCCCCTGGTATTGGCCGAAGGCCTCCAGGTTCTCGCGACAGGTGAGCAGCGCGTACAGCGCCAGCTCCTGGGCGCCCAGCCCAGCTCCGCGCGGGCTGCCGCGGAGTTGGCCGGCTGGCCGAACACCAGTATGCTGCCCGAATCCAGCCGGATACGGCCGGCGATGCTGCGTATGAGCGTGGATTTGCCCGCCCCATTGGGGCCGAGCAGGCCCAGGCACGACCGGTCCTGGACATCGAGCGAAATCCCGGCAACCGCGGTCACTTCCCCAAACCGCTTCACCACCGAGTCGATACACAATGGGATCGGAGATGCAGCCATCACACTCCCGTACGCCCAAGTACACCACAAAGTCCCGTGCCGTGGCGTAATATCGTATCCTCTCCCTATATGCGGACCTTCCTGCTTTTCCTCATCGCCGCCTGCCCGCTCGTGGCTGACGACAAGAGCGCCCTGCTACAGAAGATGGACTCGCGCGCCACCCACTACGGCGGCGTTTCGCGAACCATCTGGGAGTTCGCCGAAGTCGGTTACAAGGAACACAAGAGCGCCGAGCTGCTGAAGTCCGAACTGCGCTCCGCCGGATTTGCCGTTACGGAGAATGTGGCCGCCATCCCCACGGCGTTTACAGCCACCTGGGGCCAGGGCCGGCCGGTGATCGCCATCATGGGCGAGTACGATGCCTTGCCGGGCCTTTCGCAGGAGGACGTCCCCGAACGCAAGCCGCGCGTCAACGGCGGCCCCGGACATGGCTGCGGCCACAACCTCCTGGGCGCCGCTTCCCTGTTTGCCGCCGTCACCATCAAGGAGTGGATGGCCGAAAAGAAGATCCCCGGCGTCATCCGCTTCTATGGCACGCCCGCCGAGGAAGGCGGTGGCGGCAAGCTGTACATGATTCGCGCCGGCGTGTTCAAAGATGTCGACGTCGTGCTGAGCTGGCACCCATCCGACGAGAACGGCGCCTCGTTGAAGAGTTCGCTGGCCATCATTTCCGCCAAGTTCCGCTTCCATGGGAAACCCGCGCATGCCGCCGCCGCGCCCGATGCCGGCCGCTCCGCCCTCGATGGCCTGATGATCATGGCCAACTCCATCGAGTTCCTGCGGGAGCATGTGCCGGATTCCACCCGCATGCACTACATCGTCACCAACGGCGGTTCGGCGCCCAACATCGTGCCCGATTTTTCCGAGCTGTTCCTCTACGCCCGCCACCCTTCCATGCCCGTGCTCGACCAGATCTGGGAGCGCATCGTCAAGTGCGCGCAGGCCGGAGCGCTGGCCAGCGAGACCCGCATGGAGATGGAACTGATCGACAGTTCTTACAACACCCTGCCGAACGACGCCCTGGCTGCGCTGGTGGATAAAAACATGCGTATCGTCGGCGGGGTGAGGTATACCACGGAAGAGCAGGCATTCGCGGAAACCATTCGGAAAACGCTTCCCGATCGCACCCGCCCGCTCGGCAGTCAGGAGAACGTCGAAGCCCCCAGCGAAGGCGTCGGCTCGGCTTCCACGGATGCGGGCGACGTCAGTTGGACGGTGCCGATGGCGGCGCTGGTGACGGCCACGTTCGTCCCGGGCGTGCCAGCGCACAGTTGGCAATCGGCCGCCTGCGCGGGCATGAGCATCGGCCGCAAGGGCATGGTGGTGGCCGCGAAATCGCTGGTGCTGACCGCGGTCGATCTCTACAACGACCCTCAACAGGTGGCAGCGGCCAAGGCCAGCTTTGAAAAACGCCGCGCCGGCTATGAGTACAAGTCGCGCATCCCGGCCGACCACCAGCCGCCGCTCACCTACCGCGACAACCCGTAACCGGCCGAACGTCGCCCGCTGCTATCATCGAAATCGGAGGTTTTATGCCGGACGAACTCAATCGCCGTGATTTCCTGAAGGCCGCTGCGATCGCCGTGGGACCGGTAGCGCTTCCCGCGCGGGGCGCCAACGAAAAGGTCAATATCGGCTGGATCGGCGTGGGCACCCGCGGTTACGCCGGGCTCGACTGGATGCATTCCGCCGCGCCCAACGATGTGAAGATCACCGCCATCTGCGACACCTACCAGGGCTACATCGCGCGCGCCAAGGACCGCATGCAGACCATCTGGGGGAACGCGCCCGCCACCTACCTGGACTACCGCGACCTGCTGGCCGACAAGTCCGTCGACGCCGTCTTCATCATGACGCCCGAGCACCTGCACCACGACATGACCATCGCGGCGCTCAAGGCCGGCAAGCACGTCTACATCGAAAAGCCCCTGGCCCACACCATCGAGGAAGGTTTCGATATCGTGCGCGCGTGGCAGCAGTCCGGCAAGATCGTGCAGGTGGGCACGCAGAACCGCAGTTCGTCGCTCTACAAGAAAGCCAAGGAACTCATCCAGCAAGGTACCATTGGCGACGTCCATTACGCGCGCGCTTTCTGGTACCGCAATTCGCTGCCCAACGATCCCGCGTGGCGTTACGTCATTCCGCCCGACACCAACCCCCAAAACACCGACTGGAACCGCTTCCTGGGCCCGGCGCCCAAGCGGCCGTGGGACTCCCAGCGTTACTTCCAGTGGCGCCTCTACTGGGATTATTCGGGCGGCATCTCCACCGACCTGCTGGTGCACCAGACCGACATCATCAATTTCATGCTCGACAAGACCGTGCCCCGCTCTTGCATGGCGTCCGGCGGCATTTACCGCTGGACCGACAAGAACGACGACCGCGAGGTGCCCGACACCCTCAGCGCCATCTACGAGTACGGCGACGACTTCCACATCAACTACTCCTGCTACTTCGGCAACGAGCGCTATGGTTACGGCGAGCAGATCTGCGGCAACGACGGGACCATCGAGGTGATGAACCGCCAGGACTTGTATTTCACGCCCGAGACCTTCAAGGGCAGGGCGCCCGCCAATGTCAAGGCGCGCCAGCCCATTCACCTCAACGGCCAGAAGGATTTCCACGAGGGCGACGGCGCCATCAACCACTTCCGCAATTTCATCCAGTCCGTGCTGGGCAACGAAAAGCCCATCGCGCCTCCCCCCGTGGGACAGCAGGCGGCCATTTCCGGCCACATGGCCACGCTCTCGTTCAAGAACCAGAAAAAGATTGTCTGGGACGAAGCCGCCAATACGTACCACTTCGTGTAGAGCGACTGGGAGCCAGTCAGCCTCGCTTCAGGATCAGAACCCGGCCACCAGCGTCCCGCGATGCCAGCGCTTTCACGCTGGAATCGAAGGTCGCCAGCACGCCGCCGTGCTCTGTGGCTTGCCAGAGGAGAACGGCATCCGTCCACTGGCGATGCCCTTGCAGGCGCGCCGCCACGGCCTTCAAACCAATCGTCATGCCGCGATCCAATGGCCAGAATTCGTGTCCCGCGTGCCGCGTTGCCTCGTTTACGACTTCGAGCGCCGCCGCCGCGCTCACCGCGCCTTGTGTTACAGCCGGATTCGTCAGCAAGCGCAAGACGCCAAGCTGCGTCAGCGGACTGGTCGCCCACGCCTTGTGGCCGGATTTCGCGAACCAGGCGTGCGCGGCGTCATGGCTCTCGTGGCGCGGCCACACCAGCGCCAGAAGAACATTCACATCCAGCAAGTGCCGATTCATTCCTCGTCCAGCAGTTCCCGCACGCGTTCGGTGGTAATCGCCGGAAAATCGTCCGGCGCATCGAACACCGGCAGGCCATTGAGCTTCCTGGTTCCGAGTTGGTAACACGCCCCGCGGCGGATCAGTTCCGACGCGGCCCTGCCCATCGAGAGCTTGTTCGTTCGGGCATGTGCCCGGATTGCTTTGATCGCATCATCTTCCAGGGCTAACGTGGTCCTCACGGTACGATGATGTCACCAGCCGACGATTGATGTCAAGAGAGAGCAAATGATGCTGCCACCGTGTTCGCAATCACCGGAGTTAAGCTGGAATTTGCTCCCTACGATCCTCCCCGAAAACCAAGGGCTGTGGTGGTCGCGCTGGCGGCCCACTCTCTACTACCTGGCGCAAACCGAGGCCCACGTTTACGCCCTCGCCATTGCCGCCAGCGTGTTGCTGTCAACCTATCCGTTTCTCATTGTCATCACGTCGTTCTGCCGCGATGTCCTCCACTGGAGGGCGGCCGAGCAGGCCATCTACCTGGCTATCGGCGATTCTTTCGCCGGCGAGCCGGGCCAGTTCATGGTGAAAAACCTCCAGGCATGGTTCAAGGTAAACGGCAAGATCCATCTCACTTCCATGTTTCTGCTTCTGGTCACCGCCAACGGCATCTTTGAGCCTCTGGAGGTTGCCCTCAACCGCGCCTGGGGAGTCGCCAAGAACCGCTCCTATATCAAGAACCAGCTCGTCAGCCTGGGACTCATCTTTGTGTGCGGCGGCCTGGCGCTGCTCTCTCTGATGCTGACGGCCTTGAACAGCCAGTGGATGTCGGCGGCGGGCAGCCTCAACGCCGGATTCGGCGTCTGGATCAACCTGCTGATGTTCAAACTGGCTGCCGTGCCGATCTCGATTCTGGCGCTGTTTCTGGTCTATTGGCTGCTGCCCAACCGGAAGGTCGAGCCAGCCCGCGTGGTTCCCGTAGCCATTCTGGTGGGGCTCGCGCTCGAAGCGCTCAAGTACGTCAACCTGCTGGTCGCTCCTTGGTTGCAGGCCAAGCTCCACCGCGAGTACCTCATTTTCGAGCACTCCGTCACCATCGTGCTGTGGAGCTTCGTGGCTGCCATGATCGTGCTGGCCGGGGCGCACTGGACCGCGCGCCAGGACCGCGAAGATCCGCTATCGTTGGGAGGTCTATGAGAGATTGGAAAGCCATCGCGAAGGCCAGCGGCCTGGAGGTCGATGCCACCGAGATCGATCGCATCGCGGAGCCGCTCGAAGCGCTGGAAGCAGCCTTCCGGCCGTTGGTGAAAGACCTGACGCCCGATGTGGAACCGGCCACCGGGTTGCGCCTCGAAGAGGACGGCGAGTGACCATCCGGGAAGCCGCCGATGCGCTGCGGGCGCGCCGCGTCTCTGCTGTCGAACTGGCGGCCGCCGCCAACGCGCGCATCAGCCGCCTCAATTCCAAGCTCAATGCGTTCATCACCGTCACCGCCGAACAGGCCGCCGAGCAGGCGCGGCAGGCGGATGCCGAGCTGGCCGCCGGCCGCGACCGCGGGCCCCTCCACGGAATCCCCGTCGCCGTAAAAGACCTTTTCTTGACGCGCGGCGTGCGCACCACCTGCGGCTCCAAGGTCTATGAAGATTTTGTTCCCGCCATCGATGCGGCCGTGGTGGAACGGCTGCGGGCGGCCGGCGCCGTGATGTTCGGCAAGCTCAACATGCACGAGATGGCCTACGGCATAACCTCGGCCAATCCCCACTTCGGGCCGGTGCGCAATCCATGGAATCTCGAGTACAGCCCCGGTGGGTCGAGCGGCGGCTCGGGCGCGGCGGTGGCCGCCCAGATGGTCTACGCCGCCATGGGCAGCGATACGGGAGGCTCCATCCGCATCCCCGCCGCGTTTTGCGGCGTCGTGGGACTCAAGCCCACCTATGGCCGCGTGAGCCGTTACGGCGTCCTGCCCCTGGCCTACAGCCTCGATCACATGGGCCCGCTGGCCCGCACGGTCCGCGATGCCGCCATGGTGCTGAATGCCATCGCCGGCTACGACCGCCGCGACCCGACCTCGTCGCGCCACCCGGTGGTCGACTTCATTCCCGACGACGGCTGCTCCATTCGCCGCCTGCGCATCGGTTTCCCGGAGAATTTCTACTTCGACCACCTCGACTCCGGCGTCGAATCGTCGGTTCGCGGAGTGTTCGCGCGCGCCCAATCGCTGGGCGCACTGGTCCAGCCGGTGCGGGTTCCGGATGTCGCCGCGCTGAATGCCGTCGGCCGCGTCATTCTGCTGGCGGAAGCCTCCGCCCTAGCCGAGCCGTTCCTCGAACACCGGCAGAAGTTCGGCCCCGACGTGCTCGCCCTGCTCGACCAGGGCCGCCTGCTGCCCGCCACCGACTACATCAACGCGCAGCGGCTGCGCCGCCAGACGATCCGCGAATTCGACAAGCTCTGGTCCGAAGTGGATTGCCTCATCGCTCCCACCACCCCCAACACCGCTCCGCGCATCGGCGATGCGACCGTGCGGTTGGGTGGCCGGGACGAGGACGTGCGCCTGGCCACCACCCGCCTGGTTCGGGGCATCAACGTGCTGGGACTGCCGGCGCTTTCGATCCCCTGCGGGCTGGCGTCGGGCGGCTTGCCCATCGGGATTCAGATCATCGGCCCGGCGTGGGAAGAGGCGCTCATCCTGCGCGTCGGTGCGGCGCTGGAGGATGGCGGAGTAGGAATTCCCCCGTGCCCGGCTGCCGAAGTCGTGTAGGTACTGACCCTTTTGATCCTTGAGCCTCTGTTTTGACGCCCTCTTGGATTCCGCAATCCGTATCCGGGTGTTCAGAATCTCATAACCCTATAACCTCAAAGTTAACAAGAGGTTATACGATGTTTTGGCAGTCCGGCACCCCTTCCGCCAAGTGGTGCTACGGATCTTTACCCAGGGAAGGCACCGCTAGTCGGTTGACAACCCCCTTATTTATCAGTACGATTAACGTGGCGTTCACCTTGGAAGGCGAGATGCTAATAGCTGTGTGGTATTTTCAATCGCAAACTGCGGGATAATCTCTTCTGAACCGCGGGAAATTTTTAGTGGGAGGTATCTAAACGAAATGAAATCAACAAATATGCGGCTCCTCGGGCTGGTTTTGATCGCCTTGGCTGCCTGCCTCGCCAGTTTCGCTCAGTCGATCAGCGGGGACCTGTCGGGCACTATTTACGATGCCAGCGGCGCGATCGTGCCGAATGCGGCGGTGATGGTGAAGAACGACGCCACGGGCGTGGAAGGCAGCTCCACCAGCACGTCCACCGGCGAGTATCATTTCTCGAACCTGCCGCCGGGGACCTATACGATAACGGTGACGGCGGCGGGTTTCACGAAAGCGGAACTTCGCGGCGTGGCGGTAACTCTGAACAAGATTACGACCGCGAACGTCAAGCTGGACGTGGGCGCCAACGTGGAGATCGTGGAGGTGACGGCCGCGGCGGCCGGGATCGACACCACCACGGCGAGCGTGCAGACTTCGTTTGAAACGGCGAGCTTGGCGGACCTCCCGTCCGCTTCCGGCGGAAGCGGCGTGATCAACCTTTCGCTGTTGAACGCCGGCGTCGGTACCAGTGGCGCGGTGGGCGCGGGGGTGGGCCCGTCGGTGGGCGGACAGCGTCCGCGCGCCAACAATTTCACGATTGAGGGTATCGATAACAACAGCGGTAGCGTAACCGGTCCGCTGGTGACGCTGCCCAACGACGCAGTGGGCGAATTCACCGTGCAGCAGAACCAGATTTCACCGGAATTCGGCCACTCCTCGGGCGGCCAGTTCAACCAAGTGGTAAAGAGCGGCGGAAACGAGTTTCACGGTACGGCCTACGAGTATTTGCAGAACCGCAACCTGGACGCAGCCGACAACCTTTCGGCCGTCAATGGCGACGAGCTGCACCCGCGTTATGACAACAACCGCTTCGGCGGATCGGTGGGCGGCCCGATCAAGAAGAACAAGATCTTCTTCTACGGTCTGTATGAATACAATCCGCAGGGCGGCAGCTCCACCCCCGGCGCGCTCTATGCGCCGACCGCGAACGGCTGGGCGACCCTCAGTGGAATCGCGGGGATTAGCCAGAGCAACATGACCCAGTTGAAGACCTATCTGGGAACCGCTCCTACGGCCGTTTCCGCGGCCAGCGTGGGCGGTTATCCTCTGGTGGGAGCGGGCAATGAAAGCCTGGGATGGACTCCCGCACAGGCAGCGGCGGCGAAATCCATCGAGATTGGCCAGATCAGCTTCAATGCGCCGTCCTTCACCAACAGCGAATCCGGCGTAGGCGCGTTGGACGTGAACATCTCCGAAAAGGACAGCCTGCGCGCGCGTTTCATTCTGAACCGCAGCGGCTTCATCGACACCTCGGCCTCGCTGCCGGTTTTCTTCACGACGGTCCCCAACAACAACTACCTGGCGACGTTCAGCGAGTTCCACATCTTCTCGCCTGCCCTGACCAACGAATTCCGCCTGGGTTACAACCGCAACTCCAACGCGTACCCAGTCGGAAACCAAAAGTGGCCGGGGTTGGATGAATTCCCCAATATCAACGTTTTTGAATTGAATGCGCAGATCGGTCCCGACCCCAACGCACCGCAAAGCGGCACCCAAAACCAATACGAGTTGGCCGACAACGTGAGTTGGACCAGGGGGACGCACAGCCTGAAGTTCGGTTTTGACGGAAATAAGCAGATTTCTCCGCAGAGCTTCACGCAGCGTTCGCGCGGCGATTACGAATGGAACTACCTCTCCGACTATCTGTTCGACTACAACCCGGACTCCCTCGCGGAACGCACGCTGGGCGGCGCGGAGTATTACGGCGACCGCATCTTTACCGGATTCTTTGTGAACGACAGTTGGAAGGCGACGCAGCACCTGACGGTGAACGTGGGCGTGCGCTACGAATACCAGACGGTGCCTCACAGCGAACAGGAGCAGACGGTCAACGCCATTGCCAGCGTTCCGGGCGTGATCGTGTTCCAGGACCCGACGGCCATGAAGAATGCATGGATGCCGCGCGTCGGCCTGGCGTATTCGCCGGGGACCAGCGGCAAGACCTCCATCCGCGCCGGCTTCGGCCGCAGCTTCGATGTGCTGTTCGATAACTTTGGTCTGCTCACCCTGCCTCCGGAGGCCAACCACACGGTGGACGTGCCGGGTCTCAACCAGCAGGGATTCCTGGCTGGCGGCGGCATTCCGCCGAGCGCTTCGTCGGGCGCTTTATCGGCGGCAGATGCGCGTTCGGAATCGAGCGGGTACGTTCCGAACCAACTGCGCCCCGAATCACTGCAATGGAACATCGGCATTCAGCACGTGTTCCACGAAAACTACACGTTTGAGAGCCGCTATCTGGGCACGCGCGGCATCCACCTGCCGGTGCAGGCGCAGTTGGACCGCATACCGGCGGTCAATGCCTCGAACGCTCTGCCGATTTACTCCACGGCCCCGAGCCAGGCGACCTTGAACGGGCTGACCAGCACGCTGGCCAAGGTCACCGCGATCTCGAGCCTGGACCCGGCTTACTCCGCTGCCGGATTCGGGAGCACCATCACCTCCTATATGCCCTGGGGCAACTCCACCTATCACGGTTGGGCCAACCAGTTGACGCGCCGCTTCTCCAACGGCCTGCAGTTCATGGCCGCCTACACCTTCAGCCACAACATTGACGACTCCACGGCCGAAGTGTTCAGCACGTACACCACGCCGCGCCGTCCGCAGAACATTCGCGACCTGAGCGCCGACCGGGCCAGTTCGGCGCTGGATCACCGTCACCGCTTCACCTATCAGGTTCTGTACAACACCCCCTGGTATAAGAACTCCAAGAACTGGGCGATGAGGAACCTGATCGGCAACTGGGAAGTCGCGCCGATTTACACTTACCAGACCGGTACCTGGTACACGGTGCAGAGCGGCGTGGACTCCAACCTGAACGGCGACTCGGGCGGCGACCGCGGGGCGGTCAACGCCGGCGGGAACCCGGCGATCGGCAGCGGTACCACGGCCCTGTTGAATAGCGCCGGCCAGACCGTGGGCTTCCTGATCAACAATACCGCCGCCGGCTACGTGCTCACTCCCAAGGGCGCTCTTTCGACCGCGGGCCGCAACACCATGCGCATGCACCCGATCGACAACTTTGACGCCACGATTGCGAAGAATTTGGCGATTAGCGAAAAGTATAAGCTCCAATTCTCCGGACGCTTTTACAACATCTTCAACCACCCGCAGTATGTGGGCGGTTACATCAGCGACGTGGCTCCGCTCGGATTCACCGGCACCGCGGTACACAACTTCACGATTCCAGGCCAGTCGCTGTTCAACCTGGATTCGCAGGTGTTTTCGAGCAATCCGCGCAGCATCACTATTTCCGCCAAGTTCATATTCTAGGATCTGGCGCAAGCGGTTCGCAGTACAGGGGGAGCCTTCGGGCTCCCCTTTTTTATTGGGTGACGTGCAGGGTGTACGCTGGACATGGAGAAATGGCAGTAGCGGAGCATATTGCCCGTGGGCCGATGGTGGCGGGGTTGTGCGCCTCGCTCGCGGCGAATCCCCTGTATCAGGACTTCGTTTTCTGACGTTCTTTCGAGCTTCGACTGCTCGAATCGTCAAGCGGGCCGGGCCTCTTGCAGGTTCGGCCCTGTTTTTGTCCATGGTGCTCCCGCAATCCGTATCCGGGCGTTCAGAATCTCACAACCCCATAACCTCAAATTTAACAAGGCGTTACACGATGTCCTGGCATTCCGGCACCCCTTCCGCGAAGTGGTGCCGCGGATCTTTCCCCGGGAAGACGCCGCTAACCAGTTGAAAACATCCTTATTTTTCAATACAATTAACGTGGCGTGCACGTGGAAGGGTAGTTGCTCTTCCGTCAAGCGACTTTCCGCCAGGAGCAATATGAAAAATCTAGTTCCGACACTACTTAAAGCGAGATGGCAGCTCCTCTGCTTGCTTGCCTGCTTCGCTCTACTTGCGCCGGCCATGCTGGCACAGTCTCTGACGACCGGCGACATCATTGGGTCGGTCAAGGATTCCAGCGGCGCGGTGGTCCCCAATGCCAGCGTCACCCTGAATAGCCTGGATACCGGAGCGACTCAAACGAGCACCACGGGTCAGGCCGGGGAGTACCGTTTTCGCCTGCTGAAACCGGGCCACTATGTGGTCAGCGTGTCCCAGACCGGATTCCAGAAGAGCGAACAGCATGTCGACGTGGCGGTCGGCGCGGTCGTGACCGCCGACCTGGCGCTCGAGGTCGGTCAGGCCACGCAGACGGTGGAGGTCACGGGCATGGTTCCGCTGGTGAATCCGCAACCCAGCATGAACACGCCGTTCACGCCGGAGCAACTGCAGCAACTGCCCAGCGCCGGCGGGGATATTACCAACATCGCGTTCACCGTTCCGGGCGTGGTGGTCAACTCCACCGGGGGCTATGGCAATTTTACCGTCAACGGGCTGCCCGCGACGTCGAATATGTTCACGGTCAACGGTGAGAACGACATGGACCCGTATTTCAACATCAACAATTCCGGCGCCTCCAACCTGACCATCGGCCAGAATGAGTTGCAGGAAGCCACGGTCGTCACCAACGCCTACGCCGGCCAATACGGGCAGCTCGAGGGGGCGCAGGTCACCTATGTGACCAAGTCCGGCACCAACGAATTCCACGGCAATGCCGTCTATTGGTGGAACGGCCGTGCCATGAACTCCAACGACTGGTTCAACAATTACTACGGCGTTAGCAGGCCTTTCTCGAACGCCAACCAGTGGGCTGGATCCGTGGGCGGCCCCATCCGCAAGAATTCGACGTTTTTCTTCTTCGATACGGAGGGGCTCCGCTTCGTTCTGCCCAACGTCTTTTCCAATACCATTCCGACTCCGGCTTTCGCCAGCGCCGTTCTGGCCAACGTCACGGCCAAGCAGCCCAACGAGGCTAAGGCCTACCAGACCATGATGAACTTGTGGCTGAACTCTCCCGGCGCCAGTGCCGCCGTGCCCATTGCCAACAGCAGCTACTGCAAGTCGGTGGTTCTGCCGGGCTACAATCCGGCCACCACAGCCTGCGCGGCCAAGTCGCAGACGTCGGCCACGGCTCTCGGTTCCGAATACATCGTGAGCGGCCGCGTGGATCAGAAGATCGGCGACAACGACATGGCTTTCTTCCGCTACAAGTTGGACCACGGAACGCAGCCCACCTCCATTAGCGGGATCAACGCGAACTTCGATGCCATCTCGATCCAGCCTGCATGGGACACACAGTTTCAGGAAACGCACATCTTCGGCGCCCGGGCGACGAACTCCTTTACCGCCGCTCTCAGCCACTACGTGGCCCAGTTCGCGCAGAATCCGCAACTGGTGGCCAGCACCTTCCCTTACGCCATTGTCGATTCGGGGGCGGTGCCATTCACCAGCTTTAATCCCCAGTATGACTTCCCCCAGGGCCGGAACATCACGCAGTACCAGTTCATCGACGATTTCGCGCTCAACCGTGGGAGCCACAACTTCAAGTTCGGCGTTAATTTCCGCCGCTATGACGTGAGCGACCACAATTTCTTCTTCAACAATCCAGCCGTCTACTTCGGTTATGTCAGCGCCGGCTTGCAGAATTTCGTGAACGGCCTGGGTTACCAGTACCGCCAGTCCCTGAACCTGGCCAGCGACGTTCCCATCGCCATGTGGGGCCTGGGCGTCTACGGGCAGGACGAGTGGAACGTGGCCCCCAATCTGAAACTGACGCTGGCGCTGCGCGTCGAGCGCAACTCCAACCCGGTCTGCAATTTCAACTGCTTCGCCAATTTCAAGACCGCCACCAATGCGCTGCCCAGCTTCACCAGCGCCAATCCCGGCAGCGTGCCCTACTCGAGCGACATCAACTACAACCAGAATCAGGCCTTTCAAGGCATCGATGGTCTCACCTGGTCGCCTCGCGTCGGCTTTAGCTGGTCTCCGGGCGGCGGCGAGCACAAGACCGTCATCAGCGGCGGCATCGGCATCTTCCACGACTCGGCTCCCGCCGGCCTGGTGGACGACCTCCTCGCCGACCCGCCGGTATCGGTCAACATCCGCGTCCGTCCGACCGCCGGTGTGTTGCCCTTCGATCCCGCCGGCGGCGCCGCCACGTTCCGCGCTTCCGCCAACGCCTTCAACATCCAGCAGACGTATACCCAGATCTCCGCCGCGCTGACCAAGCTGGGGTCCATCTTCTCCGCCCCGGCCTTCACCTCCCTGTATGGCACGCTGCACGCTCCCCAGTATCAGGAGTGGAACCTGCAGGTCCAGCGGCAACTGCGCAACGACCTGCTGCTCACCGTGAACTACGTCGGCAACCATGGCATCCGCCTGTTGTATTCCAACTCATGGCCCAACGCCTACGACCAGTACGGTCTGTACCCCGGCGTGCCGGGAGTGGCCGCGAATCTCCGGGTTCCCAACTACGGAACCGTCGAACAGATCCAGAATGGCGCCGTGTCCAACTACAATGGCTTGAGCGTCACCCTCACCAAGCGTTTTGCCAACTGGGTTTCGGGCCACATCAACTACACCTGGGCGCACAACCTGGATGAGTGCTCCAACGGCTGCATCTTCACCTATGGAGACTCCACCTTCGGCCAGATCAATCCGCTCAGCTTGCGCGCCGACAACTACGGCAACTCCGACTACGACATCCGCCATAACCTGACCGCCGACTTCGTGGTGAATCCGACGGTACACCTCGGCAACACCGTGATGAACCACGTGCTGAACAACTGGCAGTTCTCCGGCAAGATCTTCTGGCGGTCCGGACTGCCGTTCTCCGTATCCGACGACAACAGCGCTCTGGGCAACGGCGGCGGCGCGCTTTTTGCCACGCCGTTGGGCAAGGGTTGGGGACAGAGCGGCGGTTGCGGCGCGGGCGCCGCCGGGGATCCCGGAGTCGCCACCCCCTGTATCAACGCCAGCGCCTACCTGGATAGCTCCGTGATCAACAACTTCACGGCCTGGTCGCCACAGACGCGCAACCAGCTCCGCGGGCCGCATTTCTTCGATATGGACCTGAACATATACCGCAACTTCAAGTTTCGCGAACGCGCCACCCTCGGCATCGGGCTGCAGGCCTTCAACGTGCTCAACCATCCGAATTTCGCCGCGCCGGATGCCGGGTTGGGCGACGCGACTTTCGGTCTGATCTCGGGTATGGCCAATGCACCGACCAGCCCTTACGGCACATTTTTGGGCTTCGACTCTTCCGTGCGCGTAGCCCAACTCACCGCCAAGCTGACCTTCTAACAGCCGCACTTGCTGGGCACAGGCCGGCGCTCGCGAATGGGCCGTCGGCCGGTGCCACGTTGTATGCTGGTCAGTGAGCAGGCGTACCACAAGCGTACGAACCCGCGATGGCCAGGTGTCTCCACAGTGCGCGACCCGTTCTGGGCCTTCTGCTTGCGTGCGCCGGCCTTCAGGCGCAGGTCTCCATCTCGGGACGCGTGGTGGATGAAAACGGGGCCGGCATCGCCGGAGCGCGCGTGGAACTGCGGGCGGCCGAGGGAGGCGCCCCCGCGGTGGCCTCTTCCGATCCCGCCGGCAACTTCCGTTTGAACCTGCCTGCCGCCGGGGAATACGCCATTCGCGCCGAGCGGTTGGGCTTCTACCTCTACCAGGGACATGGGCAGCGGTTTGACGCCGCCTCCACTCAGCTCACCATCGCGCTCAACCACGAGCAGGAATTCTCGGAACGCATCGATGTCACCTATTCGCCTCCGGCCATCGATTTGCAGCAGCCCTCCGATCACAAAGAACTCTCCAACGCCGAAATCCAGGCCATCCCGTATCCCGCGCCACAGGACTATCGCAACGCTCTGCCGATGATGGACGGCGTGGTGCAGGACAACGCCGGCCGGGCCCACTTCAACGGGGGCGACACCAGCCAGACCAACTACACGCTCGATGGCTTCAACATTTCCGATCCCGTGACTGGCCGCCTGGAGGCGCGCGTCAACATCGAAACCATCCAATCCATGGACGTCGAGAACAGCCGCTTCTCGGCCGACAATGGCAGAGGCTCCGCCGGGGTCCTCAACCTCACCACCAAGATGGGTGACGACCGCTGGCGCTTCGGCGTCACGAATTTTATCCCCGGAATTTCCTCCGAGAGCGGCTTCCACGTGAATAAATGGACGCCGCGGCTGGAGTTCTCCGGGCCGCTGGCCAAGGGACGCGCCTGGTTTCACAACGGGTTCGACGCCTTCTACAGCGTGGACACCATCCAGGGGCTGCCGAACGGGCAGAACCGGACCACCGGGCTTACCGCCAGCGACCTCTCGCGATTCCAGGTCAACCTGACGCACGCCAATACCCTCACCGGCAGCTTCCTGTTTAACCTCTCCGACACCGCGCGCTCCGGCCTCAGCATTCTGAATCCCGTCCAGACCACCACCAATCATCGCCAGACGCTCTTCATGAGCGCCATCCGCGATCAGCATTACTTCGGCCACGGGGCCCTGCTCGATCTCGGCTTCGCCGACAGCCGCACGCTGCTGCGCGATTCGCCGCAAGGCACCCAGTTATTCGAAATCACGCCCTTCGGGGACCTGGGAAACTATTTCGTCGGCACCGACCGCCACTCCTACCGGCAGCAGTGGATCGCCAACCTTTTCCTGCCCACGCTGCACCTCCTAGGCACGCACCAGTTGAAGTTCGGGATCGACTTCGAGCGCGAGGCGTTCCACCAGCATGTCGTGCGCCACGACTACGAAGTTCTGCGGGACGACGGTTCCGTGGCCCGCTACGTCTCTTTCGAGGGCAGTCCCTTTCAGGCGCGCAAGAACTTCGAGGCTGCGCAGTACATTCAGGACCACTGGACGCCGCGTGAAGGGCTGGTGCTGGAAGCGGGCCTGCGCGCGGAATGGAACGAGATCGTCCGGGACCTCGAACTGGCGCCGCGCTTTTCGGTGTCGTGGGCGCCGCACGGCCTGCGCGATACCAAGTTCTCCGCGGGTTGGGGCGTCTACTACGACGCCATCAGCATGGACGCCATCACGCGCCAGCAGGACCAGGTGAGCCTTTCGACGTTCTTTCTGCCGGGAGGGATTGTGAACGGCCCTGTGCCGACCGCCTTCCAGGTGAACGAGCAGGCCCTCGAGGTGCCCTATTACTGCACCGCCAGCCTCACCGTGGAGCGCAAGCTGCCGCGCGAGTTCTATGCCAAGGCCGGATACACGCGGCGCACGGGGAGCCGCGGCTTCGTGTTCGTGACGCCCGCTGCGGAGCTTAATCCCGCCCTCTTCAGCGGCGCCACCTACCAATTGCAGAACACCCGCCGCGACCGGTACGATGCTGTCGATTTCAGCCTGAGGCGCACGTTCGCGGGCCAGTTCGAGTGGTTCGCCGGGTACACGCGATCCGCCTCGCGCACCAACGCGGTGGTGGATTACAGCCTCGAAAACCCCACCTTCGGCCCGCAGGCGCCGGGGCCGTTCTCCTGGGACACGCCCAATCGCTTTCACATGTGGGGTGTGGCCCCTCTGCCCAAGCGCTTCTTTCCCGGCAAGCTCGAATTTCTGGTGCGCAACACCACGGCGGCGTACCTGGTGGAATACCGCACGGGTTTTCCGCTCGGAGTGGTGGACGAGGACGGCTTCATGGTGGGTCCGCCGAA
>PMYB01000075.1 GCA_003170915.1 Bryobacterales bacterium
TATTTAAGTGGCATTGGGCGAAAGCGCCTGCCCTACCCCACTACTTCCAGGAACGCTTTGGCGGCATGGCTGAGGGCGCGGCGCGTGGGATACACCAGGCGGATCTTGCGCTCCACGTGCAGCTCTTTGACCTTCACCTCGTATAGTGTCTTCTGTTCGATCTCCTGTTCCACGCACATGCGAGGCACGAAAGCCACGCCCTGATCGTTCTGCACCATTTTGCGGATGGTTTCGATGGTGGGCATCTCAACGGGCATCTGGAGGGGCACTTTGTGGGCTTGAAACTCGCGGAGCACCACTTCGCGATAGGGAGAGACCACGTTGTGGGCGATGAAGGTCTCCGCGCCGAGATCGGTGATGGAAACCGTCTTGCGGCGCGCCAGCCGGTGCTTGGGCGAGACCACGAAAGCCAGGGCATCGGTGTAGATGACCTTGGATTTGAGGCGCTCGTCTCCGGGGTCGTAGCTGATCACGCCTAGTTCCAGGTTGCCATCGAGCAGCTCATTGGGGATTTTGCTGGAGAGGCTGCGGCGAACCTGCACCTTGACTTTGGGGTGGAGTTCGCGGTAGCGCTCGATGTGGCGCAGCAGGTAGAGGCTGGTGGATTCGTTGGCTCCAATAATGAGCCGGCCGGCGGAGTTGTCGCGCAGTTCGGCGAGCGCGTTGTCGAGCTCCTGCTGGAGGCTCTGAAAGCGGCGGGCGTAGTCGAGGACGGTGCGCCCGGCGTCGGTCAGTATGAGGTCTTTGCCGGTGCGGTCGATGAGTTTGTCGCCCAGCTCCTTTTCCAGACGCTGCACCCCCAGCGATACGGCGGGCTGCGTGCGCATGAGCTTCTCCGCCGCGCGCGAGAAGCTCTTTTCGGTGGCGACCGTCAGAAACACCTGAAGCGAATAGAGTTCCATGCCGGGTTCATTATAACATCTATTAATGCAGACCACTAAAATTATAAATTTGCCAAATCGAACACCGGACCGGCATAATGCTTGTATTGGTGAAGACCATGAGCGAGCGCGTATATATTTTCGACACAACGCTGCGCGACGGGGAACAGTCGCCGGGCTGCAGCATGACGGTTCCGGAGAAGCTGCGGATGGCGCGGAAACTGGTGGACCTGGGGGTCGACATTCTGGAAGCGGGCTTTCCGATCGCTTCGGAGGGGGATTTCGAGGCGGTGGATGCGGTAAGCCGGGAGTTTCCGGAGGCCCAGGTGGCGGCGCTGGCGCGCTGCTGCACGCTGGACGTGGAACGCGCGGCCAAATCGCTGGCCCACGCCCAACGGCCGCGCATTCACACCTTCATCGCCACCAGCGAGATTCACCTGAAGTACAAGCTGAAGAAGACCGAGGAGCAGGTGCTGGAGGAAGCCGTGGCCGCCGTCGAGCTGGCGCGGCGATACGTGGACGACGTGGAGTTCTCGGCCGAAGACGGCGCGCGCACCGCGCCCGAGTACCTGGACAGGATCTCGAAGGCGGTGGTGGCGGCGGGGGCGCGCACGGTCAACATACCGGATACGGTGGGGTACTCGGTGCCTCATGAATACGGCGCCCTGATCGGCCATGTGGCCAAGACGCTGGGCGACTCCGCGATTGTCAGCGTGCATTGTCACGACGACCTGGGGCTGGCGGTGGCCAACTCGATTGTGGCCGTCGAAGCCGGCGCACGGCAGGTGGAGTGCACCATCAACGGCATCGGCGAGCGGGCCGGCAACTGCTCGCTCGAAGAAATCGTCATGATTCTCAAGACCCGCTCGGATTACTACCCGTGCCACACCGGAATTCACACCGAGCATCTTTTTTCGGCCAGCGAGCTGCTGAGCTCGATCATCACGTTCGGCCCGCAGCCCAACAAGGCCATCGTGGGCCTAAACGCGTTCGCGCACGAGGCCGGCATCCACCAGGATGGCTACCTCAAGGAGAAGACCACTTACGAGATCATTGATCCGCGCACGGTGGGCGTGCCGGAAGGCCGGTTGGTGCTGGGCAAACACAGCGGCCGGCACGCGCTCAACCAGCGCGCCAAGGATCTGGGCTACGACCTCTCGAAGCAAGAGCTGGACGGCCTTTACTATCGCTTCATCGCGGTGGCGGACCACCGCAAGAAGGGCCTCATGGATAAGGAGATCGAGTCGCTGATCCGCGCCGGCGAGGTGGCCGAGCGGGTGGCGGCGGACTAATCGATGAACCTCAAGGTTCTGGTACTTCCGGGAGACGGAATCGGCGAAGAGGTGACGCACCAGGCGGTGCGTGTGCTGCGCCGGATCGCGGACAAGTTTCACCACAATCTGGAGCTGGCGGAGGGGCTGCTGGGCGGCATCGCGATCCACAAGACAGGGACGCCGCTGCCGGAGGAGACGCTGCGCCTGGCGGGCGCCGCGGATGCCACGCTGATGGGGGCGGTGGGGCTGCCGGAGTTCGACCAGGCGCCGCCCGAGAAGCGGCCGGAAAAAGGATTGCTGGGGCTTCGCAAGGCCCTGGGCGTGTACGCCAACTTGCGGCCGGTGCGGGCGTACGCGTCGCTGCTGGATTCTTCGCCGCTGAAGAACCACCTGGTGGAAGGCACCGATATGATAATCGTCCGCGAACTGACGGGCGGGATCTATTACGGCACTCCGCGCGGAATTATGGAGAACGGCGCGGAGACGCGGGCGGTCAATACCATGACCTACACGCGCTCGGAAATCGAGCGCGTTTCCCGCGTAGCCTTCCACCTGGCGCGCGCGCGGCGCAAGAAGGTGACGTCGGTGGACAAGTCCAACGTGCTGGAGAACTCGCAGCTCTGGCGGCGCGTGGCGATCGAAGTGGCGAAAGAGTTTCCGGACGTGGCGCTGGACCATCTGCTGGTGGATAACTGCGCCATGCAGTTGATACTGAACCCGCGCCGTTTCGACGTGGTGCTGACGGAGAACATGTTCGGCGACATACTGAGCGACGAAGGCGCGGTGCTGGCCGGGTCGATCGGGATGCTGCCCTCGGCCTCGATCGGCGACAAGCGGCCATCGGGCGCGTGGGTAGGGCTGTACGAGCCGGTGCACGGCTCGGCGCCCGATATCGCCGGGCAGAACAAAGCCAACCCGCTGGGCGCCATTGGCTCGGTGGCGGCCATGCTGTCTTACAGTTTCGGTTTAAAGGAAGAAGCCTCCGCGGTGGATGCGGCCATCGAAGCCGTGCTCCGAAGTGGCCACGTCACCGCGGATCTGCGGCCTTCGGGCGCGCCCGCCACCACCGAACAGGTGGGGGAATCGGTGTGCGTCGCGATCGGTTGAGCGAGGGGCCTACCAGCCCCTCGCTCAACCAAACCATCAAAATAAGGTAGCCTGAAAGCAGGAGTGCCGGACCGCGGTCCCTGACCCCAGGCCCCCGGCCCCCATTTCCTATGCCACGCACCATCATCGAAAAACTCTGGGACTCTCACGTAGTCCACGAACGGCCGGGCGCTCCGGCGCTGCTCTACATCGATCTGCACCTGGTTCATGAAGTCACTTCGCCGCAGGCTTTTCAGGGCCTGCGCGAGCGCGGGCTGAAGGTCCGGCGTCCCGATCTCACGATTGCCACGGCCGATCACGGCATTCCGACCACGGATCGCTCGCTGCCCATCGTGGATGAGATCGCTGCCAGGCAGCTCGCACAACTCGAGACCAACTGCGCCGAATTCGGCGTCCGCTGTTTTGGCATCCACAGCGACCGCCAGGGCATCGTCCATGTGATCGGGCCGGAGCTCGGCTTGACGCAACCGGGGATGACGGTGGTCTGCGGCGACAGCCACACCGCCACGCATGGCGCGTTTGGCGCGCTGGCCTTCGGAATCGGCACCAGCGAAGTGGAACACGTGCTGGCCACCGAATGTCTGTTACAGCGGAAATCGAAGACCTTTGAGGTGCGAGTGGAGGGCCGGCTGAGGCGCGGCGTATCGGCGAAGGACATCATTCTGGCGCTGATCGCCAGGATTGGAGTTGGCGGCGGCACGGGCAGCGTGATCGAGTACACCGGCAGCGCCATCCGCGCTCTGAACATGGAAGAGCGCATGACGGTGTGCAACATGTCCATCGAGGGGGGCGCCCGCGCGGGGCTGGTGGCGCCGGACGACACCACGTTCCAGTACCTCGACGGGCGCCCGCACGCTCCCAAAGGAGCGGGGTGGGACGCGGCCGTGGCGCGCTGGAAGGAACTGCCGACCGACGAAGGCGCCGCCTACGACAGCGGCGTGACCATGGATGCGGGCGCGCTCGAGCCCATGATCACCTACGGAACGAACCCCGGCATGGGCGTGCCCATTACCGCGCCGCTCCCGGATCCGTCGCGGGTGGCCGACCCAATGGCGCGCGATTCCATCGCCAAGGCGCTGAAGTATATGGGGCTGGAAGGCGGAAAGCCGCTGCTGGGGCGCCCCATCGACGTGGTCTTCATCGGAAGCTGCACCAATGGGCGCATCTCCGACTTGCGCGCGGCGGCGGCGCTGCTCGACGGCCGCAAGGTCAGCCCCAAGGTGCGCGTGCTGGTGGTGCCTGGCTCGCAGGAGGTGAAACGGCAGGCCATGGCCGAGGGGCTCCCGGAAATCTTCCGAGCGGCGGGCTGCGAGTGGCGCGAGCCGGGCTGCTCGATGTGCATCGGGATGAACCCCGACCAGCTTTTGCCCGGCCAGTACAGCGTTTCCACCAGCAATCGTAATTTTGAAGGACGGCAGGGAAAGGGCGGGCGCACGTTCCTGGCCAGCCCGCTCACCGCCGCGGCCAGCGCCATCACCGGCGTGGTGACCGATGTGAGGACGATGCTATGAAGCCATTCACGAATTTCTCCAGCCGCATGGCGCCGCTGGCCATCAATAACATCGACACCGACCAGATCATTCCCGCGCGCTTTCTGAAGACCACCTCGAAGCAGGGGCTCGACCAGCAGCTATTTTGCGACTGGCGCTATGACGCCCAGGGCCATCCCAATCCGGATTTCATTCTGAACCAGCCGCGGGCGCGGGGCGCGCAGGTGCTGCTGGCGGGGGACAATTTCGGCTGCGGCAGCTCGCGCGAGCACGCGCCGTGGGCGCTAACGCAGTTTGGCTTTCGGGCCGTGGTGAGCACGTCTTTTGCCGACATCTTCAAACAGAACTCGTTGAAGAATTCGCTGCTGCCCATCGTGGTCCCGCCGGACGTACAGGCCGAGTTGTTCGCGGCCGCGGCAAAAGATCCGGGTGCGACGGTGAAGATCGACCTGGCCAGCCAGACCCTCACCACGCCCAGCGGCCGGAAAGTGGAATTCCCGATCGACTCTTTTTCCAAGCACTGCCTGGTGGAGGGCGTGGACGAACTCGGTTACATTCTGAAGCACGAGGCCCAGATCGCGGCCTACGAGGCCCGTCGCGTAGGGTCCATCGACACGCTGGAGTAAAGTAGAAGCTATGGCTCTGGACATTGAGCAAAGAGAACGCGAAGGCATCATTATCCTGGATCTGAAAGGCCGAATCACGGTCGGTCCGGAGGCCGGCGCGCTGCGCGAGAAGGTCGCCGCGCTCAACGCCGCCGGCACGCGCAACCTGGTGTTCAATCTGGCCGGCACCGATTACATCGACAGCACCGGCCTGGGCGCGCTGGTCATGTGCGCCACCACTCTGCGCAAGAGCGGCGGCAATATGAAACTGCTCAATCTCAACCGCCGCCATATCGAACTGCTGGTCATGACCAAGCTCGCCACCATCTTCGAGATCTTTAACGATGAGCAGGACGCCGTCAGCAGCTATTACCCCGACCGCAAGATCAAGACCTTCGATATCCTGGATTTTGTGCAGAAGATGAAAGAGGAATAGCCGCCGATGGCACTGGTGGTCATCGGAGGCGTCGCGGCGGGCCTGAGCGCGGCGGCGCGCGCGCGGCGAATCGATCCGCGCCTCGACATCGTTGTCCTCGAGAAAGGCCCCGTCGTTTCCTATGGGGCCTGCGGGCTGCCGTATTTGGTGGAAGGACGCGTCCGCGAGGCCCGGGAGTTGATCGTCCATACACCCGAATATTTCCGCAAGGAACGTAATATCGAGGTGCGCACCGGGGCGCGCGTGGTCTCCATCGCTCACCCGCGCCGGGAGGTGGAACTCCAATCCGGCGACCGCGTGCACTACGACCACCTCATAATTGCGGCCGGCGCGCGTTGCGACACTGACGGCATCGCGGGCGCGCTGCAGCCCCACGTCTTCACGCTGCACACCCTCGAAGACGCCGAGCGCATGCGCCGCTTCATCCGCGAGAAGCGGCCCCGGCGCGCGGTGGTGATCGGGGCGGGATACATCGGCGTCGAAGCCGCCGACGCGCTGCGCCGCAACGGCCTGCGCGTGACCGTGCTGGAGCGCTCGGCGAACGTTCTGCTGCGCGACGACCCGCACTTGACCGCGGCCGTCCGCAAGCAACTGGAGAAACACGGCGTGGAGCTGCGCTGCGGCGTCAAGGCCAGCGCCATCGAGCCAGAGAGCGTGGCGGACGTGGCCTGCGACCTGGTGGTAGTCTCCGCCGGGTTCAAGCCCAACGTGGAGATGGCCACGGCGGCCGGCGTCGAACTGGGCCGCACCGGCGCCATCCGCGCCGACGACCGCATGGAGACCAACCTGCACGGTGTCTACGCCGCCGGCGACTGCGCCGAAACGATGCACCTGGTGACCGGCCGCCCCACCTGGATTCCGCTGGGAACCACCGCCAACAAGACCGGGAGAGTTGCCGGCGCCAACGCCGCCGGAAGCCGCGAGCGTTTCGCCGGCGTGGTGGGCACCTCGATTGTCGGCATTTTCGGGATGGGTTTCGCCACCACCGGTCTTTCCGTCGAGCAGGCGCGCGCCGAAGGTTTTTCGCCGGTTGCCGCGCGCATCGAAGCCCCCGTGCGGCCGCGCTACTTTCCGGGCGCCCGGACCACAGTGGAGCTGGTGGCCGACCGGGCGACGCGCCGCCTGATGGGCGGATCGGCGATCGGCGAGGAAGGCGCCGCCGGCCGCATCAATGTCATCGCCGCCGCGCTCCAGTCGCGCCTGCGCGTCGACGAGTTCGAGCAACTGGACCTGGCCTACTCGCCGCCCTTCGCGCCGGTCTGGGACCCGCTGCTGATCGCGGCCCAGCAACTGATCAAGGAGCTGTAGGGGCCGGGCCGCCATTGTACACTTGATTATGGCCGCCGGCAAACAGAGCAAACTCCTCAACCCCGGTTCACGCGCGCCGGATTTCCGCCTGCCGCGTTTGGATGGCGGCACCGTAGCGCTCCAGGAGATCGTCGCCAACGGCCCGGCGGTGATCGCCTTTTTCAAGACCACGTGTTCGGTGTGCCAGCTCACATTCCCGTTCCTCGAGCGCATCCACAAGGCCGGCACGCTGCCGGTCTACGGCATCTCGCAGGACGACGCCGAAGATACCCGGGAGTTCAACCGGCAATTCGGCCTCACGCTACCCACGCTGCTCGATACCGAGCGGAGCGCCTTCCCGGCGAGCAACGCATTCGGGATTTCCAGCGTGCCCACCACGTTTCTGATTGAGCGCGACGGCGGCATTTCGCGCGTAATCGAAGGCTGGAGCAAGCGGGAAATCGAATGGCTCGGCGGCCTGGCGGGCGTCGAGGCATTCCGGCAGGGGGACAACGTGCCCGAATGGAAGCCCGGTTGAGGGTCGCGGAACTAGGCTCCCGTGCGGAGTCCCAACTCACGTTAAAATAGAACCAGGCCCAATGCCCAACCTCATCGGAGAGATTCTGGATAACGCCGCCTCCATCGCCAGGGGGATGGGCGTCACGTTCAAGGAGATGATGTCTCCCACCGTGACGGAATACTATCCCGACGAGCCGCCCAAGTTTGAAGAGCGCTATCGCGGCGTCCACGTGCTCCAGCGCGATGCCAACGGCCTGGAAAAATGCGTGGCCTGCTTCCTGTGCGCCGCGGCGTGCCCCTCCAACTGCATCTATATCGAGGCCGCGGAGAACACCGATATGGTCCGCATCTCCGGCGGGGAGCGCTACGCCAAGGTTTACAACATCGATTACAACCGCTGCATTTTCTGCGGGTATTGTGTGGAAGCCTGCCCCACCGACGCGATAACGCACGGCCATGGATTTGAAATCGCCAGCTTCAATACTTCCACGCTGGTCAAACGCAAAGAGGATATGCTCGCGCCCCCGCCGCCCGGCGCTAAGCCCCCGGTGGCCGGCACGGGCCCGGTTCCCGCGCACTGAATCGGCATGTTTCGAGCCATCAAGGAACAGATCGGCACCATTTTCCGGGAAGACCCGGCCGCCAAGAGCGTGCTCGAGATCGTTCTCTGTTACCCCGGCTTCCATGCCATCCTGCTGCACCGCCTGGCCCACAAACTGTACCGCTGGAGGGTGCCGCTGGCGCCGCGCGTGATCTCGCAGACCGGCCGCTTCCTGACCGGGATCGAGATTCATCCCGGCGCCACCATCGGCCGGCGCTTCTTCATCGACCACGGCATGGGCGTGGTGATCGGCGAAACCGCCGAAATCGGCGACGATGTGCTGCTCTACCAAGGAGTGACGCTGGGCGGCACCGGCAACGAAAAAGGCAAGCGCCACCCCACCCTGGGCAACCACGTAGTGGTGGGGAGCGGCGCCAAAGTGCTGGGCAATATCAGGATTGGCGACAACGTCAAGATCGGCGCCGGTTCCGTGGTGGTGCATCCCGTTCCGGACAACTCCACCGTGGTGGGAATTCCCGGGCGGGTGGTGCGCACGCGCGGCGAAAACGGCGTGCTGGAGCACGGCAAGCTACCCGATCCCGAAGGCCAAGCCATCGACGATCTGGCCCGCCGCGTGGCGGAGCTGGAAAGCACCCTGCGCCAGTTGATCTCCGAGCACGAGTTCGAGCACCACCGCAAGGACTGAACCGAAAACGCTGTACACTATTCTCATGACTCGCAGATTTCTTGTATTGTTCCTGCTGCTTTCCGGTTTGGCCTTCGCGCAGAACCGCGTCTACGAACTCCGCACTTACACGTGCTACGAGGGCAAGCTGGAGGCCCTCAAGGTCCGCTTCCGCGACCACACCATCGCCATTTTCAATCGTCACGGGATGGAGAGCATCGGCTATTGGGTGCCGCAAGACCCCGAGAAGTCCAAGAACACGCTGATCTACATCCTGGCGCATCCCAGCCTGGAAGCCGCCCAGAAGAATTGGGATGCGTTCCGCGCCGATCCCGAATGGTTGAAGGTCAAGGCGGACTCCGAAGCCGCCGGCCCAATCGTGCAGAAGACCGAATCGGTCTACATGACCCCCATGGCTTTCTCAGTGCTCAAATAGCGGCGACCCGCCGCCCCCGGCGCCCGCTACTCGTTGCGCAGCGCGACCATGGGTTCCACGTGCGTGGCCCGCAGCGCCGGCAGGTAGCTGGCGAGGGCGGCTATCAGTCCGAGGAATGCCGCCGCGGATGCGAACGTGAGCGGGTCGGAGGCGCTCACATTCACCAGCATTCCACCCACGATGCGCGCTGCCACCAGGGCAATGACGCTTCCGGCCACCAGGCCCGGAACGATCAATCGAAGGCCCTCCTTCAGCACCAGCCCGAGCACGTCGCCTCGCTGCGCGCCCAGCGCCATCCGGATTCCCATTTCCTGCGTGCGCTGGCTCACCGCGTAGCTCATGACGCTGTACAAGCCGATGGTTGCCAGCAGCAGCGAGATCCCGCCCACCACTCCCAACAGGTTGGCCGCTACGTGCTGCGCGAATAGCGATCCGGTGGTGGCGTCGGCGAGCGACCTCGTGCTGAACACCGCGTCCTGATTGAGCGCCAAGGCCTCCCGGCGCAGAACGGGGGTCATCCGCATCGGGTCGCCAGTGGTCTTGATGAAGACCGAGAAGTTGAGGCCGGGCGCGAACCATTGGCGGAACGGTATGTAGAAAAACGGAGTTGGGCCCTCGATGGGGGTGTGGTACTTGCTGTCTTTGACCAGCCCGACCACGGTTGCCTGGGCCCTCTCAATATGGATCTTGCGGCCGATCGGGTTTCTACCGTGGAAGAACCGGTTGGCGAAGGTCTCATTGACGATGACCACCGTGGGCGCTTCGGCCGAATCGCGTTCGGTGAAATCGCGGCCTTCCAGCATCCGGATGCCGAGCAGGTTGAAGTAGCCGGGCGGAACGAGGGCGCTGTGGATCATCATCTGCTCATTGGGCGCGGGAGCGTATCCCTCAACCTCGAGTTGGTGCATGGGCGTGGAGCCAAACCCGGAGGCCGTCGACATGGGGACCGCATCGGAGTAGCTCACGCCGGCCACGCCCGGTTTCGACTCCAACCGCTCGCGGAGGACCCGGCAGAAATCCCGCTGTTCCTCGGCCGAGTAGCCCGCGTTCGAGAGATAGAACTGAGACACGGAGATATTGGTCCGGTCAAACCCCGGCTCGATGCCGCTGGCGTTCTTGAAGCTCCGGTAGAAGAGCCCGGCGCCGATCAGCGCCACCATAGCCAGGGCCATCTCGGAGACCACCAGCAGACTGCGCAGGCGGTGAGAGCCGGCGTCGGCGCCTCCGCTGCGGCCGCCCTCTTTGAGGGTTTCATTCAGGCCGGAGCGGGCTATGAGCAGGGCCGGCACCGTCCCGGATAACAACGTCGCGGCCACGGCAGTCAGCAACGTGAAGCCGAGGGTCGGCAAGCTCAATCCGCCACCGAGATCCAGCGGAATGTCGGCGATGGGAACCAGGAGCAGGAGCGACTGCCCCATCCACAAAACCAGCGTGACCCCGACCACCGCGCCACCGGCGGCGAGCACCAGGGTCTCGATCAGAAGTTGCGTCGCGAGACGGGAGCGCCCGGCCCCCAGCGCCAGCCGGATACCCATCTCCCTCTGGCGCGACACCGCGCGGGCCAGCAGCAGGTTGGCGACGTTCGCGCAGACGATCAGCAGGAGCAGCAGGGAGAGCGCCATCAAGACCCGTAGCGGCTGCAGCAGCACGCCCTGGGCGCCGAGATGCCCCTGCCAGAGCGGTGTTACCGTGAGGTCGACGCCCCGGTTGGTGGCGGGGTAGAGGGTCGCAAGCCTCTTGCCCAGCCCGGCAACCTCCGCGCGCGCCTGCTCGATGGTGACGCCGGGCTTCAGCCGTACAATCGTGGAAGTCTCGTCGCGCGTCCCCCGGTAGTGCAGGGTGCCCCCGCCGGTGCCCATCGCCGTGGCCATGGTGACCGGGATCCAAACGTCATAGACCACGCCGGCGGTCGTGCCGTGGAACCCCTGGGGCGCCACCCCGATGATGGTCAACTCGTGCCGGTTCAGACGGATAATTTTGCCCAGCACCTTTGGGTCGCCGCCGAACCGGGTCTGCCACATGCCATAGCTGATGACGGCAACCGGGGCGCCGCCTTCCTGCTCGCGTCTCTCTTCGGCCAGAAATGCGCGTCCCAGCACCGGTTGGACCTTCAGGAGATCGAAGTAGTTTGCCGAGACGAGTTCCGCCCAGGCGCGCGCCGTTTTTCCGTCGGCCCCGACGCTCAGGGGCGTAAAGCGTCCGAGGGCGACTCCGGAGATCAGCTTCAGATTGTCCCGGTAATCGCGGTAGTCGAGATAGGACGTGGCGACCAGATACTCCCCGGCCGGGGTTACGGTCTCAATGAGGGCGAGTTCCCCCGCATCGCGGACGCCCGGGAAAGGGTGCAGCAGGACGGAATCGATCCAACTGAACACCGTCGTGTTCACCGCAATGCCCAAGCCGAGCGTGAGGACTACGATGGCCGTGAACCAGGGGCTGCGGCGCAGGATCCGCAATCCGAACCGCACGTCCTTCAGGAAGGTGGGCATAACGATATCATGATCTGCAACTCGACTTCCAAACGTAAGTCCTTACAGGCGAGGGATTTCAGTGCGGCGGGTGTCCGCTTGTGGGAAGAGGTGTCCGGAACCGGCCCACAGGCCTATGTCCCCGCCCACCCGCACAGCCCTTCCACATACGCGGCCGACCCGTCCCGGAGCCAGCCGTCCAGTTGCGCCACCTCCTTGAGTTGCTGGCCGCGCATTCTGGGCACTACTACGAACCGGCATTTCAGCTCCGGCAGACCGGTCATGTCGCCCCATAGCTTCTCGAATTGCGCCACCGGGAAGACATCTTCCTGCCCCTTGCCCCATCGCTTCTTGACATCCTTCAATGTGATGTAAGTGGGCATGCGGGTGGTTAGGCGTCTTACTGCTTCATTTAACTTCTCTGTGTCCGCCAGGTCGCCGTGAGTCAGTCCGAACACCGTTAGCAGTTGGTCGATGTCAACCCAGTAAGTGGCGCTGTTGTAGTAGGAAAGCCGCGATTCGATCTCGTCGTTGGGCAGCGCCAGGCCCTCCACCAGGCGCAGGCGGTCGTCTACGCGCGCGAGGCCGCCGCCGCGGTCCTCGATGTGCCGCGCGATCACCTCCGTGGTCAGCGCCGCGCCTTCCTCGATGTGGTATCCGAGGAGCGCCGCGTCCAAGTCCACCCCCGCCGTGTCGATGTTGTGGACCAGCAGGTGCTTCAGCCCGGGCCGCTCCTCGAGCAGGCGCAGCAGCGTGCCGTTGCGCAACAGGTTGGGCACTTCGTACCAGTGGCCCACCGGGTGCAAGCACTGCACGGGCAGGTTGTCGGTGTAGTTGCCGCCTTCACCCAGTTGCCTGGCCCATGCGATCAGCGTGGCATGCAGGCTCTCGCGGACCTTCTGGGCCTGCTCGTCGAGCAACTGCTGCGGCATTTCCTCCCAGGCGAACCGCAGATCGCGCTCCATCGGCACCAGGCGCAAGCCGATGCTGCGGCCCGGCGAAAGCAGCAGCGGGCCGGGGTAGCCGTAATTCTCCACCGCCCGTATGTGCGCCTCGATGGCCGCATGTGTCAGATAACTGGTGGTGATGACGTGCGCCGGCATCATCCCGCTGGCGCGGCCCACCCGCAGGCTCTTGGCAAGGTGCACTTCGATGAAGCCGCGGTGCCTGCCGCCCAGCTTCGAGAACGGGTTGAGCGCTTTAACCACGCCCGCCCCCTTGGTCCAGCGGCTTCCCACGCCGCCCGCCAGCGAGACCACCGCCACGGCGCCGGCCGCCAACGCGTCCATGCCCGTCTCGCGGTAATGGCTGGCCAGGCCGTGAGTGGCATCCAGGAAGTCGTCCGGGCCGGCATCTTCGATGCGGCTGCTTGCCGGAAGACGGTTCTGCGCCAGGCCGATGCGGCCGCCGCGCAGGTCGGCTTGGATCTGCTCGTGCTGTACGCGGTCGAACCCGTGTGCTTCCAGAAGTCCTTCGAGGCTCTGCGAGCGGTCGGTTTCCTTCTCCTGGCCGCGCGGCAGCAAGTGGTCGAACAAGTGTTCCACCATGCCGGAGAATTCCGCCACCGAGCGGCACGCCGCCGTGAACCGGTCCAGCTCCGCGCGGCGCACGGGCGAAAGCAGACGCGATTCCGTGCGCAGCAGCGGGGGCACGGCCAGCGTGTAGTAGTCGGCGGGCATGAGCGCACCGTCGCCGCGAAAAAGCGCCGCCTCGGTTCCGCGCTCGTTGATAGCGAAATTGTAAACCACCGGCTCCATGGCGAACGGGATGGCGTGTTCCACCTCGCGCTTGGTCTGGCTCATGATGGCCCCCAGCCGCTCCTGGGCGAACGCCTTGCGCCGCGGGCTGAACAGGAACCCCATGCCCCCGCCCGACATTCCGCCGAGCATCCAAAAGCCCCAGAAGTCTTCGCCCATTTCCGCGCGTACGCGGCGGATCAGCGTGTCCGTGTACAGGTTTCCCGCCCACGGAATAATGGTCTGGATGGGGCCGTCGAAATTCCGTTGCGTGCAAGCGCCGATGGCCCGAACGTCGCCTTTCTTCAAGTGCCCCATCACTTCGTCGAGGATGCCGATGGCTTCTTTTCGGCCGCGCCACTCGGTCTCCGAGCGGAGCAGGTATTTCTCCGTCACCATCTCCAGGATGGGACCCACGTCCTGCGCCATCCCACCGTGGACCAGCACCAGGCTCTGCTGGAGCTTCTCGCGCGTTTCCTGCGGCACCTCGGCCAGGCTGAAGATTTTGTGATCGGGCAGAAGCCGCCCGCGGCTGATGCCGAATTCGGGATCGCCCTCCTGCGCGCACACCCCGTGGATGAGCTTGATACCCGGCCACACGCCGCCGGAATCCTGCCACCCGCCGCCCGAGCCCGCCAGCCACTCGCCCAGAATCGCGCGCGCGGCAACCAAGCGCCGGTCGTGCTCTTCCATGCCGCCGGTGAGGGCGTGAATCTGGCTGGTGGCGCGCATGCACACGGCAATGAGACACGCCAGCAGGCTGGTGGATACTGCCAGGCGCGACCCTTTGGGGATGTCGTTCACCTTGCTCACGATTTCGATGCCGTGGCCCGGCCTGCCCGTCAGCTTGGTCAATACTTCGGACAGAGGCTGTGTGGTGCCTTCCATGCCAGGCGGCACGATGCCGGAAGCGATCACGGCGGCTTTCAGCAGGCCCAGGTAATCGCGCGCGAAATCGAAGACCTCGGCAATGGTGGTGATTTCGGCGCTGGCCTTCAGGTCCACGCTCACCAGCCGCAGCACCGGCTGATCGATCACGCGGAAGTAAGCTTCCACCGGAGGTTTTGGATCGCCCGCCCCGCGCACGCTCAGGTCAATCGAGATATTGAGCACCCGCGCTCCTTCCGGGAAGTCCATCCCCAGGAAGAAGATGTCGCTCCATCCGCTGTGGGTGAGGTCCATGCGCACCGGGGTGGCCTCGCGCAGAATCGGAAANNCGGAACATCCACTGGTTGCCGCGCACCGAGCGCACGCTGCGGCGCACCTGGTCGGCGAGGGTCTGGAAGCCCAGCGCCCGGTAGCCGGCGGACAGCGCGCTCGAAATCGCGGCGCTGGGGCCGTTGGCGGTTTGAGCCGCCAGGAAGATGTCGATAGCCTCCTCGAAGCGCCGCTTCAAAAGGTTGACGTAACCCGCGAAGGGAATTGGCGCGCGCATCCCCGCCTCCGGCCGTAGGGGGATGTGAAAGCGGTGGATGGCAAACAGGAAGAACAGGGCTCGCACGCGCTCGTACAGGTTGTCGCTCGAGCGGCGAAAGCCGTCCAGCGCCGCGCATTCCTCGATCAGCTCTTCCAGAGTTGCGCCGTGGCACAGCGCATCGAGCGAACGATTGCGGGTTTCCAGATCGCTCGCCGTGATTACGCCGGTCAGCTTACTCACGCGCCATCTCCCGGTCCGCTAGCAGCTCGAGCAGAGTGGAGAGCACCTGGCCGCGGTCCTGGCCGTTCAGCGCCAGGGCCATTTGCGCGGTCAGCAATCCGTAGCGCGCGCCGATGTCGTACCGCCGGCCGGTTTCTTCCACCGCCAGGTACTGTTCGTGTCTGGCCAGTTCGGCCAGCGCCGCGGAAAGCGTGGCCGGGCCGCGCCCCAGAAACTCCATCACCGCCGGTGTCAGCACGTGGATGCCGAAAAAGCACAGGTAGAAACCGGCCCGGATTCCCGGCGCCGTCAGGCGCTGCTCCGCTTCGGTGGGCGTCGGCTTTTCGATCACCGTGTCCACCCGATAAAGCCCCGGCCTCCCCGGAACGCGCCGCCCGCCCACCGCGCCGAACCGCGGCAGCAGGCTTTCCCGCGTCGGCTGTACCCCGGAAACCGCGCATTCCTCGGTCTCCGCCAGTTCCACCACCCGTTGCGCGCAGGGCTTCGACGCGCCGTTCACATACAGATGATCCCCCACCAGGTGCAGGAAGGGGTCGGCGCCGGTAAATTCGCGCGCGCAATAGATGGCATTCCCATATCCCAGCGGCTGCGCCTGCGGGACGAACCGCACGCATCCGGCGCGTTTGCCGGCGGCCTGTGCGTAGCGCGTCTCATCGCCCGGCCAGACCACCACGCAGATCTCCTCCACCTTGGCCGCCAGGGCCTGCTCGATCAGAATTCCAAGGACCGATTTCTCCTGCCCGTCCCGGTCGATGAGAGTTTGCAACGGAAGCGCCCGCTGATTCTCGCCGGCTGCCGTAATCACCGCTTTCTGGATTCTCAAGTTTGGTGCTCCTCACAGGAGTGTAACCGAAAGAGCTTTCAGCGGTAAGCTATCGGCTATCAGCTTTGCCGGGTTGACGGCTGATGGCCGATCACTTCTTGGCTAGTGCCCCCCAACCCATTGCGGTGTCCGGGCGAAAAGACCCGTTACGTGTGGTGAAGGTACTTTACTTTTTCCTCTATCGAGTTTAGTATAGTTACGACTCCCCCGGAGCAGAGGGCAATGCTTTGCTGAAACTCAAACGCATCGAACTGCAAGGATTTAAGTCCTTTTGCGAGCGCACCGAGCTGCGATTCGCCGGTGAGGGCATCGCCGCCATCGTCGGACCGAATGGCTGCGGCAAATCCAACATCAGCGATGCCATCAGTTGGGTCCTGGGAGAACAGTCCGCCAAGACCCTGCGCGGAACCCGCATGGAAGACTTGATTTTCGCGGGCACCCGCGACCGCAAGCCGCTCGGCATGGCCTACGTGACCATGACCCTGGTGGACCCCGATGTATACCGTGAGCCTGTAGGGGGTTCGCATGCCCGGCCCGTCCCCGTCGAAGATACCGACCGCAAGAAAACCGGCGAAGTCACCATCATGCGCCGGCTCTACCGGTCGGGCGAAAGCGAATACCTCATCGACGGCCGCCCCGCCCGCCTGCGCGACATCCAGGACATCTTCATGGGTACCGGCCTCGGCCCCGAGAGCTACGCCATCATCGAGCAGGGCCGCATCGGCCAGATACTCAGCTCCAAGCCGCAGGACCGCCGCTCGGTGATCGAGGAGGCCGCCGGCATCACCAGGTTCAAGACGCGCAAACGCCTCGCCGAAGCCAAGCTCGAGAGCGCCAAGCAAAACCTCGCGCGCGTTTACGACATCCTGGAAGAAGTCACGCGCCAGGTGAATTCGCTCAAGCGCCAGGCGTCCAAGGCGCGGCGCTACGCCGAGCTCAAGAGCGAGCTGGAAGCCCGTCTGCGCGTGGTGCTCTCCGGCCAGTACCGCCTGCTCGAGCGCGACGCCGCCAAGACCGCCATCGATCTGAACCTCGCCTCGGCCGAGTTGAAGTCGCTCGCTGAGCGGGTGGCCGAACAGGAGCAGGCGCACGAGCGCCAGCAGGCCGCTTGCTACGGCTGCGAGCAACAACTTACCGAAGCGCGGCGGCAGCTTGCCGAAATGCGCGTCGAAGCCGAGCGTACCCGCGGCCGCCTGGAATCGCAGGTCAAAGAGAGCGGCGCCATGGAGCAGCGCATCGGCCAGGCCGAAAACGAATCGCGCGAGCTTGGCCTGCGCCTCGGCGCCCTCGACCAGGAGATCGCCGCCCACCGGAAGAACGTGGAAGTCCTCGAGGAGCAGATCGCCCAGTCGCGCGGCCGCATGGGGGAGATCAACCGGCAGCGCGAATCGTTGCAGGCCCGGGTGCTCGAGCGCGAGCAGGCCATCGAATCGGGACGGCAGTTGATCCTGCGCCTTTTGGGCGAGGCCTCGACGCTCAAGAACCAGCTTGCCCAGATCGAGGAATACCTGGCGGGCATCGACAGGGAAACCGCTCGCTCCGCCCGTGAGGAACAGGTGGCCGCCGCCGAGATCGAGCGTCTCGAGGCCGCTCGCAAACAGCTTTCCGAAACCATGGCGCAGCGCCAACTCGAACTGGAATTGGTGACCGGCGAGCGCCGCCACACCGAGGAGCAACTGGCCGAACAACGTGTCGCCGCCGCCGGATTGCGGCAAGCCATCGACGCGCTCAAGACCGAGGTTTCGCAGATCCGCGCCCGCAAAGAATCGCTCGAACAGGTGCTGGCCCACCGCACCTATACCACCGAATCCGTCAAGCGACTTTTCGCCGCGCTCGAAAAAGGCAACGCCGCCGACCTCAAGCCCATGGGCGTGCTGGCCGACTATGTCGAGGTCGATCCCCAGCTCGAAAAGCCCGCCGAAGAGTTCCTTCACGACGAGCTGGAATATGTGGTGGTGGAGAGCTGGCAGCAGGCCGAGCGCGGGCTCGATTTCATCCGCGCCGAGCTGGACGGCCGCGCCACCTTCCTGGTGCACCCCGAGCCCAACGGCCACGGCCAGCGCCATCTGCCCGAGCCGGCCATCGGCCCCGAGACCGGCATCACCGCGCGGCTGAGCGAATCCTTGCGCCTCACCAACGGTTTCAAGGATCGTGCCGTGGACCTGCTGCCGCGCGTTTCCCTCTGCTTCCTGGCCGACGACCGCGCCGCCGCGCAGCGCCTGGCGGTCTCCTATCCGCACCTGTTCTTTCTGCTGCCCGATGGCGTTTGCTACCACGGCCACACCGTCACCGGCGGCAGGAAGTCCGGCGCCGGCCCGCTGGCCATGAAGAGGGAAGCGCGCGAGTTGGCCGTCACGCTGCGCGGCCGCCAGGCGGCGCTCGATGAAGAGGTGGCGCGCCTGGATGGGCTGACCCAGGAGATCATCGCGCTCGAAGCCGAGCTGGAGCGCCTGCGCGCGTTGCAGCAATCCCGCGAGAAAGACCGCGTGGCGCTCGACCACGACATGCGCAAGCTCGGCGACGACCTTTCGCGCGCCAATTCGCGCCTCTCGGTGGCGCGGCTGGAGCTGGACCGTCTGCGCCGCGACGCCGAAAAATCGGCCGGCCAGCGCGAGCAGAACCGCTCGGCCGTCGAAGAAAAGGAGCGCCTGCGCGCCGCGCGCGATGAGACCCTTGAAGCCGAGCGGGGGGAGCTCGAGATACTGGAAGGCCAGGCCGCCGCGGTCGGGGAAGAGCACGCCGCCACGCGCGCCGAACTGGCGGGTCTCGAAGAGCGCCATCGCGGGGAGCGCAGCGCCATGGCGCGCCTGGAGCAGCAGTTCGGCGAAACCTCGGCCCGGCGCGACGCCATCGCGCCCGAGATCGAGGGCCTGGGTGTCGAGCGCTCCCGCCTGCTGGCCGACAATATCGAGCTCGACCGCAGGTCTGTCCAACTCGCCGGCGAGACGGTCGCCCTGGAAGCGCGCGTGGACGCGATGGGCTTCGAGGAAGAGGATATGCGCGACGCCTTGCGCACCGGCGAGGAAGATCTCAAAGCTCTGCGCGCCAGCGGCCAGGAAAGCCACGAAAAGCGCTCGCAAATCGAAGTCGATCTGGTCCGCAAGCAGGCCGAGCTGAAGTACCTCGACGAAACCAGCCGCAAGGAGCTCAATTCTCCCGTGGCGGAGCTGGCCGCGCCCGACGATCCCCTCCCCGATGCCGAGGCCATCGCGCAGGCCCGGCAGGAGTGCGACGACGTGCGCAACCGCATCGAATCGCTCGGCCCGGTGAACGCCGCCGCCATGGAAGAGTACCAGGGAGCGCAGCAACGCCACGATTTTCTGAGCGCGCAGCGCCAGGACCTGATCGATTCCATCCGCGACACCGAGAAAGCCATTCAGGATATCGACCAGGTTTCACGCCAGAAATTCGCCGAAGCCTTTGAAGCCATCAACGCCCATTTCCGCGAGTGTTTCCTGACGCTGTTTGGCGGCGGCACCGGCGAAATGCGCCTCACCGACCAGGAGAACCTGGCCGAATCGGGCATTGATATCGTCTGTTCGCCCCCCGGCAAGCGCCTGCAAAACGTGCTGCTGCTAAGCGGCGGCGAAAAAGCCCTGGCCGCGTTCGCCCTGCTGATCGCCATTTTCAAGTACCAGCCCAGCCCCTTCTGCGTGATGGACGAAGTGGACGCCCCGCTCGACGAATCCAACATCAACCGCCTGACGAAGCTCTTAAAAGAGATGGCCGATCAGACCCAGTTCGTAGTGATCACCCACTCCAAGCGCACCATGGAAGCCGCGCAAGCCCTCTACGGCGTCACCATGCAAGAGCCCGGCGTCTCCCGCCTGGTTTCGGTGAAAATGAACGCCGCCGAAGCAGCGGCATAACGCCGGCGGTCTTGTCGCCGGTTGTGTTCCGCTCCGGACAACATCACCGGCGGCAAGACCGCCGGCGCTACACTGCGGCGTACTCGAGGCAGGCGCGCAGGTCCTCAACGGTGATCTGGGGATAGGCGGCGACCAGTTGCTCGGAGGTCTCGCCGGCCGCCATTTTTTCAAGCAGCAGGTAGACCGGAATGCGAGTGCCCTTCACGCACGGCTTGCCCATCATCACCCCAGGTTTCGATTCAATCCGCGCCGGAAACTTCATGCTGCAACTCTACCACGCGCCCGGTGCGGACCAGGGCGACCGCCGATGCGCGGCGCTGGTGAGGACAGTGAAAATGTGTAAAATTAGTCTCATGGAACGCGAGCAGGTCATCGCCGCTTTGAGAGCGAACGAACAGGAGTTCCGCGCCGCTGGCATAGTGAGCGTATCCCTGTTCGGCTCGGTGGCGCGTGGGGAGAATCCCACTCACGACGTCGATGTGGTAGTGCGCTTGGGCGCCAATTTCTCGGAGCGGGGCCTGGACTACATTAGCCGCTTGGACGACCTCGAGCAGCGGTTATCCGGGATTCTGGGCTGCAAAGTGGATGTCGTCGAAGAGCCGGTGCGCAAACAGCGCTTCCAAAGAGAGATCGATAGGGACCGCGCCCTTGCCTTCTGAAAAGGCCGCCCAACGTCCGAGGAGTCAGGCGGACGGGCACGGCTGCGCGGCTTCGTGCTAATCTCGAATCGGCGGGGTAGAATTGCGAAAGCGTGCCGACGATCCTCACTATACGCTCCTATCGCTTCTTCTTCGTGTCCTTGGATCGCGGCGAGCCTGCCCACGTTCATGTCAGGCGCGAGAACATGGCGGCAAAGTTCTGGTTGGAACTCGTGGCCCTGGAGCGCGCCGGGGGCTTCAGCCGCGTGGAGCTGAACGCAATCGCAAGACTCGTTCAGGCGCACCGGGAGAGATTTCTCAAGAGCTGGTATGAGTTCTTTGGTCGTTGAAATACAAGAAGCTCGCGCTCAATCCGTGAGGGTGTCCGGCGAAGCCCTGACGGTTGACTTGGTGGATGGCCGCACTATCGTGGTGCCACTCATCTGGTATCCACGCCTTTGGCACGGCACGCCGCGGGAGCGCAACCACCTTGAAATCTTCGGGGATGGCGCCTACATCCATTGGCCGGCCCTTGACGAAGATCTGACCGTGGCTGGTCTGTTGGCCGGACGGCGATCCGGCGAAAGCCCTCAATCTCTCAGGAAGTGGCTCGACTCTCGAAAGCGGAACAAGCCTGTGCCGCCGACGCCCCGGAAACCGGCACGCGGCTGACGCGCTGGCCGCTACCCAGTCGCATCTGACCTCGACCCCCGGCGCTACGGGGCATGTAAACCCCACCCACCCAAGAACTCGTCTACACAGGCGAGTGCAGCCGATTGCAACGCCCGGGTCTATGATAGCGGCAGTGGAGCGTTCCGCCTCGGAAATCGACGACCTCGACACACTGGTGCGCTTCCATTGGCCGCGGGTCTTTCGGTTCGCGCTGGCTTCCCTGCGCGACCCGGACGCCGCCGGGAGCGTGGCGCAAGATTGTTTTCTGAGAGCTTATCGCAGCCGGGAACGGTTTCGAGGCGATTGCTCCACGCAAGCCTGGCTCATGCGGATCGCCGTCAATCTGATTCGCGACTATGCGCGCAACCGCCGCCTGCAATTCTGGAAGCGCGCGCAAGCGTCGGCGGTGGACCTCGAGGCCAACGGCCAGTGGATACCGGATGGCGGCGCTTCGCCCGAGAGCCGGGCGATGGCCAAGGAACAGCTCGCGGCGGTCTGGAACGCCGCCGGGGGCCTGTCGGAGAGGCAGCGAACGGTCTTCCTGCTGCGCTTCGTGGAAGACATGGACCTGCTGGAAATCGCGGCGGCCACCGGCATGAAGGAAGGAAC
>PMYB01000123.1 GCA_003170915.1 Bryobacterales bacterium
GGCTTCGCCGAGGATGGTGGCGCCAAAGTTGCTGGATTTCATGTCGATCCCGCCCCCACCCGCCCCAGCGCCGCCGCCGCCCGCTCCGAGGAGGCCCGTGCCCGAGCGGGACGACTCGCCTTTGCCGGAGGCGCTGGCCAGGATCTCGGCGGTGCTGGTATCGATCATCCGCGCGGTGACCACCACCACCGCCGTGGACTGGCTCTTGCGCACGCCACCGATGCCGAAGCGCCCCGTGACGCCGCCCAGCGCCCCGCCGCCGACGTTGGTGCTCTTGTCGTCGCGGCCGAACTGGGTGATGCTGCCGATGATGATGGTGTCCACGCCGAGGATGCGCGCGATCTTGGCCGCGGTGTTGGCGTCGGCGCGGTCGCTGTTCGAGAAATTCTGCTCGGCGAGAATCTTATCGAGAGCAGCCCGCTCGATGACGCGGTAGGTGCCGTCCGCGACGAGCTTGTCGACTAGAAGGTCGGTAATTCCCTTTCCGACATCCTGATCGGTACCCCAAATCGATGCCACCGCGCTGCGCACGGTGGCATAGTCGAAGTTCATCACCGCCACGCGCTTCTTTTGCTGGGCCTGCGCGGTCGTAAGGGCCGTCAGAACCACCAGGAATACCGCCAATTTACGGAACATGAATCACCTCCATTAAACAAACATATTGAAATCGCCGGACAGAGTCAACCGCCAATTGCAGCGCGGACGCGTTCCAGAGTCTCGAGCGGGTCGGGCCGGTCCACGCGAATGACGGTGGCCCGCTCGCCGGTGGGGCACCAGCGGTGGAACATCCGCGGGGCGGGAAAGCCGGCGAAAATGCTCACCAACGGCACTCCGCAGGCGGCGGCGACGTGTTGCCCGGCGGAGTCGTAGCCCACGTACAGACGGCTGGCGGCGATTATGGCCGCGAATCCCGCGAAGGAGCCTTCCCAAAACGCGGCATTCACGGCCGAGCGTTGGACGGCCCGCTCGACGCGCGCGGCTTCCTCTCCGCCGGCGCCTTTGTCGATGGCGAGCGTGGCGCCGCCGGCTGAGAGCAACGCCAGGAGGCGCTCTTCGAACGGGTCAGGAATCCGCTTGGCGGGGTTCTCGCCGATCCCCAGGCTGACGGATGTGTGCCCGCCGGCGACGCTGCGCTCGAACGCCACATACGGCTTCGCGCCGTATACGCCGAATGTTTCTTCGGCCCAGGCCGCCGCGAGTTCGGGAAGCGCGCGGTCCGTCTCGCCGCCGTATCCGCGGCTTTCGAAAAGGTGGTAGCCGTCGTCCGGGCAAACCGGCAGCAAGCCCAGTTGCGTGAGCCGGGAATCCGGATCGATCACCACCGCGTCCGGCGCGGCCAGCAGTGCTTCGAGCGGGCCCCAGACCGCCAGCCGCTCGCGCAGGCCGCCACGCCGGTAAGCCATCTCCGCGTGGCGCAGGCGCGGGTCGCCGGCGAACAGATCGTAATTCTTCCGCGGCCCCACAAACACGATCTCGGCGTGAGGGAAGCGCTGCTTGGCCGCGGCCAGCAGCACGCTGGTCACGGCTACGTCCGCGCCCAGGGTGACGCGCGAAAGCACGAACACGCGATGCGGCTCGCCGGAAATGGGGCGCGGCCGGCGTACACGCTCGTACCGGGCCGTCAGCGAAGCCGGGTCCACATTTTCGGCCGTCTGGGCCACGGCTTGCGAGAACAGCCGCGCGTAGACGTCGCACAGCCTCGGCTCGAAGCGGTCCGCCAGGCCCTCCACCAGGATTCCGAACAGCGCTTGCCCGCCCGGCTCCTCCACCAGCGCCGGCGGCAATTCCGCGGGGGGCCGGCCCGCCAGACACCGGTCCAGCAGTTCCCGCGCGATCTCGTTACACGAAGTACTTGTCAATCAGCATCCCCAACTTCTGGCGCGTGGCCGCCGGAACCAGTTGGCGGTCCGTGATGATGGCGTGGGAAAGCGCCGAGCCGCACTGACAGCCGCGGGCCGCGGGTATGCAGGCGACCGCTTCGGCCACCACCCGGCACGCGTTTTCGGCGTTCTTCATCAGGTTGGCGATGATGTCGTTCACCGTCACGGCGTCGTGGCCGGGATGCCAGCAGTCGTAGTCCGTCACCATGGCCACCGTCACGTAGCAGATTTCGGCCTCGCGCGCCAGCTTGGCTTCCTGGAGATTGGTCATGCCGATCACGTCCATGCCCCAGCTCCGGTACACGTTGGACTCGGCCTTAGTGGAAAAGGCTGGGCCCTCCATGCAAAGGTACGTGCCGCCCTTTTTGATGTTGACGCCCGCGACGCGGCCGGCCGCGGCCACCACCTCGCTCAGCTCGGGGCAGACCGGGTCGGCGAAGCTGATATGGGCCACCAGTCCCTCGCCGAAGAACGTGGAAACGCGGCCGCGCGTGCGGTCGAAGAACTGGTCGGGGACGACGAAATCCAGCGGCCGGTGCTCCTCCTTGAGCGAGCCCACCGCGCTGAGCGAGATAATGCGCTCGACACCCAGCGATTTCATCCCGTAGATGTTCGCCCGGAAATTCAGCTCCGAGGGAGAGATGCGATGCCCGCGCCCGTGACGCGCCAGAAACGCCACCTGCCGGCCCGCCAGTGTGCCGATGACGTAATTGTCCGAAGGCCACCCGAAGGGCGTTTCGATGGCGGCCTCCTCCTGCGTTTCAAACCCGGGCATGGAGTAGAGCCCGCTGCCGCCGATAATTCCGATTTCCGCTTTCAAGTTCCGCCCCCCTTCGCCTTAGACGATCTCTTCCCTGGCGGCATCCCAGCGCATGGCGCGCTGTTGCCGGTAGCTTTCCACCGCCATGCGGCACGCGATGGAAACGCGGAACCCCAGATCGAACGGGCAGTTCGGCTCCTGGCCCGAGCGGATGCAGTCGAGAAAATTCTGCATGTGGGCGCGCGGCATGCTGCGGGTGACGCCCATCATTTCGTTGCCGTCGGGCCGGTTCACCTTTTGCGGCGTATAGCGGATCTGCTGGCTCCGGGAAATGGAGCCGTTGTCGCCCAGCGCGTCCTCGGTCACCTTCAACTGGTCGTTGCCGAAACCGGAGTCCCACGTGAACAGAATCTCCTCCTCGTGTTCCATGGAGACGTTCATGGTGTCGGGCACTTCGCGGCCGTCTTTCCACAGGTAGATGCCGCCGGTCATGGTGACCGCCTTCGGAATCTTCAGTCCCAGGGCCTTGTACCAGAAGGCAAGCTGGTGGCACAGATTCTCGTACACGTTGCCGCCGGAGTAATCCCAGAAGTAGCGCCAGTTAATGTACCGGTTGGCGTCGAAATCGTGCGCCGGCGCCTCTCCCAAAAACGATTTCCAGACGATGTTTTCCGCCGTCATGTCCGGATAGACGGGCCTGGCCCACTGCGGCTTCCCATGGGGCGTGTTGCGGTACATGTGCGCGTGGATGGCGGTAATCTTGCCCATCAGCTCGGGCTTCAGAAAACTGGCGGCGTCGGGAATCTGGCCGCTGGAGAGCCACTGGTGCCCGATCTCGACGGTGCGCTTGCCGGCCCGCTGCCAGGCCGCGCGCATCTTCTTGGCGTGCTCCACGGTGAACGCCATGGTCTTCTCCTGGTAGACGTGCTTGCCGGCCTCGAGCGAGGCCACGAAGTGCTCGCAGTGCAGGTGCTGCGGGGTCGAGATCAGCACCGCGTCGATGCTCTTGTCTTCCAGCAGGTGGCGGTAGTCGAGGTAGGTCTTGGCGTCGGGCGCGATCTTCTTAACGTCCTCCAGACGTTTCGTGTAAACGTCGGCGGCGCCGGCGCATTCCACGTTTTCACAGGCCAGCGCTTCACGCAGGATCTCGGTCCCGCGGGCCCCGGGCCCGATGATGCCCAGGCGGATACGATCGTTGGCGCCCAGCACGGTGGAGGCGGCCAATGTGCCCGCGAGGCCAGTGGCC
The DNA here is from genome assembly GCA_003170915.1 of Bryobacterales bacterium. Taxonomy (GTDB): domain Bacteria; phylum Acidobacteriota; class Terriglobia; order Bryobacterales; family Bryobacteraceae; genus Fen-178. The sequence goes on from PMYB01000123.1 coordinate 3,887, forward strand.
ACTTTGCTCATGAAAACACGGCGAGACTGCATGAAGGGACTCTGCTCCGGAGGATCAAGTTAATTATATACTTGGTGGGGCAACGGGCGCTGGCGAGCGAGCCCGGCCTTCTCACTGGCCATGTTATTCTAGGGATTCTTTACCGAAGATGGCGCAGACCAGGTCGCTCCCGCGTATTTGCATCGCGTTGGGCCTGCCGGACGTTGCTACACTGCTGGACCACGCGCGGCGTGAAGCTGAGGCGGGCGAGACGTTTCTGGAGTTCCGCCTGGACTTTCTCGATGAACCCTGGAAGGGCGCCGATGCCATTCGAGGGTTTCTGGAGCAGTTTCCCGACTCCATCGTCCTGGCCACCTGCCGGCGGCGCCAGAACCACGGAAGATTCAACGGCAGCGTGGAAGAGCAGTTTGCCGTGCTGGATCGCGCCGTCGACAACGGGGCGCTGGCCGTCGATCTCGAAATCGAAACCGCGGAGGTGGCTCCCGAACGCCTGCACCAGTTTCGCGGGCGCGCGCATGTCATCGTTTCCTACCACAATTACGAGTCCACGCCGCCCATGGACACCATCCTCAGCCGGGTCATGCAGGTGCAGGCCGACGCCTACAAGGTGGTGACCACGGCGCGCAAGCCTTCCGATAACATGCGCGTGCTGGCGGCCGCCAAGGCGCTGCCCAAGCATCGGCTGGTGGTGCTGGCCATGGGCGAGCTGGGGTTTCCCACGCGGGTGCTTTCCCCGCTGTTCGGCGGCGCCTTCACCTACGCCGCGCCCATGTTTGCCGAAGGGACGGCGGCCGGGCAGGTCAGCGCGCGACACCTGCGCCATCTGTACCGCGTCGAGAAGCTCGGGAAGGCTGCCAAGATCTACGGGGTGATCGCGGACCCGATCCGGCATTCGATTTCCCCGGCAGTGCACAACCGGGCGTTTCAATCGCGGCGCGTGGACGCCGTGTACCTGCCGTTCCTGGTTTCCCCCGTGTACCTGCGCGACTTCTTCACCATGGCCGCCAAGCTGCCGCTGGCGGGTTTCAGCGTAACCATTCCCCACAAGCAGAAGATCATCCGCTACCTGGACGTGGTGGACCCGCTGGCGCGGCGCATCGGCGCGGTCAACACGGTATGGCGCAAGGCTGGCAAGTGGCGCGGCACCAACACCGACGCCGCCGGAGTCACCGGCCCGCTCTCCCGGCTGCTGCGTCTGGGGAAATCCTCCATCTTGATCGTGGGCAACGGCGGCGCCGCCCGCGGCGCGGCTTACGCGCTCTCGGACGCGGGCGCCAAGATTACGCTGGTGGGCCGCAATACCGACCGCGTCCGCGCGCTTTCGAAGGTTTGCGGGGCCGAGGCGCTGGCGCGCGATCAGCTCGATACGCGGCGTTTCGACGCCGTGGTGCACGCCACGCCGCTGGGCATGTACCCGCAAGTCGACGAGTGCTTCTTCAACGGGTCCATCCCCGCGGACGTGGTCTTCGACATGGTTTACAACCCCATCGAAACCGTGCTCATCAAGCGCGCCCGGGAGCAGGGCAAGACCGTGATTCCGGGGCTCGATATGTTTATCGAGCAGGCCGTGCGGCAGTTCGAAATCTGGACCGGCGAATCGGCGCCCCGCCCGGCCATGCAGAAGGCGGCCACCGAAGCCCTGGAGCACAACTACAAGTGAATATGAAGCTCACGCGACGCCAACTCGCAACTGCGCTGACTTCGGCGGCAGCGCTGGCGCAAACCCCGTCCGGACCTCCCGCCACTCCCGAAGAAGAACTGAAGGCGGCCAGGGACCGCGTCAAGGCCAACGGCGCGGTGCTGGCCAGGCAGGAAGTGCCCGTGGCTGCCGAGCCCGCCTTCCAGTTCAAAGCCTGAGGCGCACCATGGCCGACATCGGCAACGACGTATTCTTCGCGACGATTCCGGAGCTGAATGCGCGCCTGAAGTCGAAGGAGTTTTCCGCCCAGGAACTGGCGCGGGCCTTCGCCGGCCGGCTGGCGCAACTCGGAGGGCGCTTCAACGCCCTGGCCCTTCCCCTGCCGCAACAGGCTATACGCAAAGCGCGGGAGGTGGACCAGGACATCAAGCGCGAGCGCCTGCGCGGCCCGCTGCAAGGGATTCCCTACGGCGTCAAGGACCTGCTCAGCCTGGCCGGCCAGCCCACCACCTGGGGAGCCAAACCCTATGCCGCACAGGTCTTCAATTACAACGCCACCGTGATCGACAAACTGGCGGGCGTGGGCGCGGTGCTCGTGGGCAAGCTTTCCATGGTCGAGCTGGCGGGCGGAGGCGGATACCGGTATGCTTCGGCATCGCTCACCGGCCCGGGGCTGAATCCGTGGGACCCCACTCGCTGGTCGGGCGGATCTTCCAGCGGGCCGGCGGCCGCGGTGGCCGCCGGGCTGGTTCCGTTCGCCATCGGATCGGAGACGTCGGGCTCGATCGTGACGCCGGCATCCTACTGCGGCGTGACGGCGCTGCGGCCCACCTACGGGCTGGTGAGCCGGTACGGCGCCATGCCGCTTTCCTGGACCCTGGATAAGCTGGGCCCGTTCGCGCGCAGCGCCGAAGATTGCGGGCTGATCTTGCAGGCGATCGCGGGCAGTGACGGCAAAGACCCGGGTTCCGCTGGCAAGAGCTTCTACTACACACCCCAATACGCGCGGCCTTTGAAGGATCTCAAAGTCGGCTATGCCCCCGTGGATTTCTCGGAGTGGGCCGAGCCGGCGGCGCGTCCGGCCTTCGAAGCGGCGCTGGCCGTGTTGCGCCAAACCGGCATCCAACTGGTCGAGACCAAACTGCCCCCGTTCCCGTACGGCGCGGTGCTTTCGACCATCCTCGCTGCCGAGCAAGCCTCCATTTTCGAGCCGCTCATCGCCAGCGGGAGGGTGGACGAGCTGGCCGACGCCGCGCAGATCGCGGGGCTCAAAGCCAGCCTCGACGTCCCGGCCAAAGATTACCTGAAGGCCATGCGCGTGCGCAGGCTGATCCAGGAAGCGTTCTCCAGGCTATTCGGCGAAGTGGATGTCTTGCTGGCGCCGGGCCGGCCCGCTCCCGCGACCGCCATCGATCAGCCGTTGGACCGCGGGGGACCGGCTGCCGCGACGGCGCCGCAAGATCCGGGCTTCCGCACCATCATTCCCGCCGGGAACCTGGCGGGCCTGCCCGCGCTGGTGCTGCCATGCGGGTTCGCGGAGAACCTGCCGCTGGCGCTCCAAGTGGTGGCAGCGCCGTTTTCGGAGAACCTGCTGCTGGCCGTCGGCAAGGAGTTTCAGGCCCGCACGGACTGGCATAAGCGGCGGCCGCCGGGGGTGTAGTCCGGAATGGCTGCGAAAGAGATTTCAGCGCGCCGATGGACGGTTCGCGGCCGCGTGCAGGGGGTCGGCTTCCGCTATTTCGCGCAACGCGCCGCAGCCGAGCTGGGGCTGACCGGCTACGCGCGCAACCTGGACGATGGCCGCGTGGAAGTCTACGCCGCCGGCCCCGATGAGAAGCTCTCGCAACTGGCCGGCCTGCTATATCGCGGACCGCGCTGGGCCGACGTCCGCGGCGTGGAAGAGCAGCAAGCCGCGGTCCATGAGTACGGCGGGTTTCACATCGAGGCCTGATAGGAGAGATTGCAATTGCTCTGGCATGACATTCGGTACGCCCTGCGGCTGTTTTCCAAGAATCCCGGCTTCGTGGCCATGGCGGTGCTCGCGCTCGGATTCGGAATCGGCGCAAACCTTTATCAGTGACAAGCTTCTTCAAAAACAACTCCTTTTTTTCCAGTCGCTTACCAGCGCCAATTTCAGACTTAAGCCCCTCCATATGCCATCCTCGAATCGGAGGGCAATATCCCCATGTCTCATACAGTTTCCCCGGAACAACTCGCCGCCAATCGCGCCAACGCCGCCAAATCCACCGGCCCCAGCACCCCTGAAGGCAAGGCCCGCTCTGCCCAAAATGCCCGCAATCATGGCTTCACCGCTTCCAGCTTCGCCGTCGAGCGCATTGCCCTCGCCCAGCAGGCCATCCTTCGCGCCGCACGCCTCGAAGCCGGATTCTTCAGCCTATGCCTGGGCGAATCCTTCGACACCAGCGGACAATTCCGCCTCCCCATGAACTCGCAACTCACCGAGGAAATCGAAACCTGCCAGGCCCAGAACCGCAACTACCTGCTGGGCGATGGCTTCCACCGCCTGATCCGCCAGACCAACAGTTTTGCCCTGCTGCTGCGCTACCAGGCCCAGGCCGAACGCCAGTACCGCCGGGCAATCGAAGAATTCGAGCGTCTCAAAGCCCTCCGGGAAGAATTGCGAAACGAACCCAATTTCCCCCGGCGATCCCACCCCCGTGCCGGCCCCCGGCTAGTTGAACCCGTCCAGCCGACCGTGCAACAATACGGGTCGTTCACCACGGGGCTGCCGGAAAAACCGGAAAACGTTCCGTCTGTCCCCGGGTTTTCTTATGGAAAATCTTAAAAGCCTCATTCGCGAGGTGCCCGACTTCCCTAAACCGGGCATCCTCTTTTACGACATCACCACCCTGCTCAAGGACCCGCGCGGCCTGCGCGCCGTTATCGACGCGCTGCAGCAGCATTATCGCCAGACGCCCGTGGACCTGGTGCTGGGGATCGAGGCGCGCGGGTTCATCTTTGCGCCCGCGCTGGCCTATGCGTTGGGCGCCGGCTTTGTGCCGGTGCGCAAGCCGAGGAAACTGCCCGCCGAGGTGGTGAGCGTCACCTATGACCTGGAATACGGCACGGACACGCTCGAGATGCACAAGGACGCCGTCGGCAACGGCAGCCGGGTGCTGATTGTGGACGACCTGCTGGCCACCGGCGGCACCGCCGCCGCCGCGGCGCGCATGGTGCGGAGCGTGGGTGGCACGGTGGGGGGTATCGGATTCGTGGTCGAACTGACTTTCCTCAACGGGCGCCGGAAGCTCGCGGGGTATGACGTCTTCTCGCTGCTCGAATACGATAGATGATGGGAGTCAATCACTATGCGAAACCGTATGTTCGTTCTCGGCGCCATCGCGCTTCTGGCGCTTGTGGCCGCCGCCAGCGCCGCCGACCTGAATGGCAAGTGGAAGGGGGACATGAAAATGCCCGACGGCGGGAGCCTGGAAATCAACTTCAATTTCCATGTGGACGGCGAGAAGCTGACCGGCACCGTCGCTAACCCAACTTTCGCACTT
>PMYB01000116.1:0-704 GCA_003170915.1 Bryobacterales bacterium
AGCGTCAGCCCCGAGAGCGGCTGGTTCGAGCTGCCCACCAGCCCCACCAGGTATCCACCCACGGCGGAAAGCAGGAAACCCGCCACCGTCATGATGGCGGCGGCAATAATGGCCGCCAGCCAGCTCCCCGTGAACATGTAGTAGATGATGGTGACCGCCACCACCAGCACCGCCGTTCCGAGGGCGAGCCATTGGAACGGGATGTCGCGGTCGGTGCGCGCGAGATAGTGGCCTTCGTGCGCGGCTTTGGCCGATGCGCCGACCGCGCCCGCGATGGATTCGACGATCGAGCCGCGCATCGAGAACAGTGTGTGGCACGCGCCCACCAGCATGGTGCCCACGGCGATGGGCCGCACGATGTTGTACCAGACCGAGTAGGAAAGCACGTCCCAGCCCGCGTTTTGTCCCGCGCCCAGCCGGTGCGGCAGGTCGGGATCGAAGAACAGCAGCAGCGGGATGAGCACCCACCAAGCCAGTATGCCGCCCGATGCGTTGACCGCCGAGAGCTCCGGCCCGATGATGTAGCCGATGCCGATCAGCGCGGGCGAGAGGTTGGGCGTGGACCAGTAGATGCCTCCGGTGTGGACCACGTCGCCGATGGGTTTCTTTGCGAAATCGAAGTGGTGTATTACGGATCTCGGAAAGGCCAGAAACCCTTCGACGTACTCGCGGAAGATTTGCAGGCCCTTGTCGGTCTTCAGGAT
>PMYB01000116.1:745-39675 GCA_003170915.1 Bryobacterales bacterium
GATGATGAAGAAGACGCCGATCAGCCCGCCCACCAGCAGAATCGCCACCGATTGCCAATAGTGCGTCCGCAGGTCGGCCCACAAATGTTTCCCGTCGATCTCCACCATCATGAACGCGGGGATGGTGAAGATGGCGCCGGCGACTAGAGCTTCCCCCACCGAGGCCGCCGTGCGCGTGATGTTCTGCTCCAGAATCCCGCCGCCCCAGACGCGGAACACAGCGATGGCGATGACGGCGGCCGGGATGGTGGCCGCGATGGTCTGCCCCGCCTTCATGCCCAGATAGGCGTTAGCCGCGCCGAAAACCAGCGCCAGCACGAGGCCCAGCCCCACGGCTTTGAAGGTCATTTCGGGAGGTTCGGCGGGATGCTTCGCGTCCGGCATAAAGGGGGATGGTATCACGGGGAAAGCTCTCAGCGATCAGCCTTCAGCTTTCAGCTTTAGAGGCGCTTGGCGGCGTCCTCGTCGGCGTAGACGGCCACGATCTCACCGAAATATACCCGGTGATAATCTCCCTGGGCGTAGAATTCGTCTTGCACGGCCTGTGCCAACGTGTCCGGCGCGAGGTCGTTGCGGTGAAGCGTCCGGCACTCGTAGTGCAGCACGCATTCCTGGATAATGGGAGGCCGCACCTGCCTGCTCGGAACCGGCGTCAGGCGCTTCGCCAGGAACTTGTCGTGATCTCTGCCGGACACCGTGCCGCAGTGGGCCACGGCTTCGGCCAGCTCGCGGGGCGGGACGTTGACGGTGAAATCGCCGGCGGCTTCCTCCAAGCGGGTGTAGGAGTAGCGCGAGTGCCTCACCAGTACCAGAAAGACCGGGCGCGACCAGATGGAGCCGATGGTTCCCCAGCCGATGGTCATGACGTTGGGCTTGCCGTCCGCGCCGGCGGTCACCAGCAGGAGCCCATCCTCGCGCATGCGGCGCATGGTTTGAGCGAAGTAATCCGTATAACGAACCGCTACTTTGGGCATGTCACACTAACAGGCCGGTGACGGCGATGGCCGCCCCGGCGATTCCTGCCACGATTCCGATTACGGGGAACAAGCGCTTGCGCGAAATGAAGTACAACGAGCTCAGAACCAGGGCGATTTCGAGCAGCCCTTCGCCCAAGTCGTAGCGCAGGGCGCGGTGTTCGGCGGTTTCGGCCGCACGGTCGTCCCGGTCCGCTTCTTCCTGGATCTTCTTGCCGCGCGCGTCATAGTCTTTCTCCTGCGCGGCGTACTTGGCGACCAACTTTTCGGTGGCATCGCCCTTGGCGCCGAGTGCGCCGATGAGGCTCCCGCCGAGCTCCAGGTTGTGAAACTTCACACGCGTGGACTGGTAGTGCGCCCACGCGTCGTTGGCTGAGGATTTCTGCATGATGGCCTCCGTGTGGGTGCGGTGCGATGCAATCGAGACGATGGCCAAAACCACCGCCAGCACGGCCGCCAGGACGCCGACCCGTTGTCCCGCCGGATCGATAGCGTGTTCGCTTTCGTGATGAATCTCGAGTTCAGCCATAGGTTGATTCCCGTATTATCTCAATAAGGAGTCTGATATGCGAAACGAATCTGGGCAATGCACGCAAAGGCGGTCGATATTGCCGGCAATCGAACATAGCGTGCGCCCACCGCTCTCTAACGTTCGCGGCTCTGAAAGCACATCGGAGCCGCGAACGTTAGAGAGCGGTTGCCGGTAGGTGCTTACACGCTCCCGCACTCCCGCGCGGCATCGCGAAGGTACGCCAGATTCTCCCAGGGCGTCGGCAGGGGAGTGGTGCAGCTCGAGGCGAAGATGAAGTGACGCTGGTCCGCCATCGACGCGAACAATGCGCGGACATATTCATGCAGGCGGCTCTCGGCGTCTTCCATGATCTCCAGGTGAGGCGCGTCCATCCCGCCGTTTACGGTGAAGTGGTCATACCCCGTCATGCGGCGGGCCTCCGATAGCGGCACGTTCCCCATGGGCGGCGGCGTAAGGCCTTCCAGACAGTCCACCCGAGACTCTCCCACCAGGGGCATGAGCGCCCGGTTGCGGCCGCAGGCGTGGACCACGAAAATCTTGTTTCGGCTGTGGATGATTTCGGCCGCGCGCGTGAAAAAACGCTGGCAGAAATCCTTATAGAAACTGGGCGTATAGAAAGCCGAATCCAGGTTGTCGAGCGAGATGAAGACCTGCGCGTCGGGGTTGTCCACCATGCTCTCGAGCAGCCGCAGAGCTTTCTCTTCATGGATGCGGGCCAGCGCCTGCATCTCCGCCGGGTGATCCGCCAGAAAGAGGCTGGCGTTTTCCGGGCCGGCCAGCCAGTGCAGCGCCTTGAGGGGCGACTGCGCGATGTGCGCCATCATGACGCCGTCATCGCCCACGCGCTCCACCCAGCGGTGGAATTCGACGGCGTCGAAGGCGTATTCCCGAGCTTCCAGCAGAAAGCGGATGGCTCGGTACTCGCTCCAGTCCTTCCACCAGTGCTCGGATTCAAAATCGGCGCCGGCCTGCTCGGTCAGGGTCCAGGTCTGAGTGAGCGTCCCGTATGGCGTCGCGAATCTTCGCCGCCGTTGGCTGGTGTGCGGAGGGTAGCGATTGAAAGCCGTCACCAGCGGACAGTTATAGATGCTCTCCCCGCCATACTCTTCGGAGAACTCGCCGGCGGTATAAACCTCGCGGGTGGCGTGCTCCGTGTCCCATCGCGCCAGGATGTCCGCGCCCAGTGCCCGCAAGGCATCGAACGGATGTTGCGCTCCCGCCAGCGCCGGCGGCAGCGTGCCCGTAACGAGGCGGTTGTAGAACCAGTAGTAGAGGTTGGGGCAGAAGGGGACGGTGTCCGGGCGCTCGCCGTGAAACGCGGCGAGGATGCGCTGCTTTCCGGTCATGAACCCAGTGTACGGCACGCTCGGTTATCCGCTGACGGCGATTGCCGGGCTGACGTTCCGGCTGCGAAGTAAGTAGGGTCCATGTTTCCAGCTACAGGTCTTTGGGCGTCAGGCCGGTCTTTTTGGCGAGGACCTTCATGGCTGCGGGGCCAAGAATGACTCTGTCGTGGTAGGCAAACAGGATATCGGGCCAGCCGGGACGTTCGAGAATTCGGTGGGACGTGCCACCCTGCCGTTTGATCCTCCAGCCGATCCGGAGCAGCGCCGCCAGAGCCTTCGGCGCTTTGACGGACGGCCAGTTCCGAAATGGATTCTCAGGCGGCAATGAAGGAGACGTTCATGGGGCCGGGCAGGGCTTCGCCGTGGTCCAGTCGGTCGGCAATCAGGCGCAGCGCCAGCGCCTGGACGGCCGCCGTGACCTGCTTCTTGGTGCGGCCGTACGCGGTCACGCCAGGGAGCGCTGCGATATCGGCCAGCCAGCGCCCATCCTCCTCACGGTAGTACTCGATGGCCAGCGAGAACCCTTCGGCAGCCAGAGTCTTCGGCATGTCTCTATCATGCCACCAAAGACATTCCGCAGAAAAACGGCAAGCAACCGTGCATGAATACCTAACCCGAGTTAGCGCACTACCCGGAACGCTTTTACCAGTCCACGCGAATCCCGAACTGAACGATGCGCTTTTCCAGCACCGTGCTGGAGGGCTGCAGGTACGAGGCCGAGGGCTGCGCCAAGCCGTTCGCATCCACCGCCACGGCGGTGTTTAACGACGTGATGTTCTCGCGGTTGAACAGGTTATTCACCTCGGCGATGAACTTCGGCTTGATGCACTCGCAGATGACGAAGAAGCTCCGGGTGTAGCGCACGTCGAACTGGTAGATGTCGGGTCCGCGGACCGTGTCGCGGCCGATGAACAGCGGGCGGGTGGCGGCTTTGGTATCGTTGTTCAGGTTCTTGGTGGAGGTGACGTTCTGCTGGTCGCCCGCGGAGAGGTTGCCGAGCAGCGCCAGCTCGTTGTGGTTGGCCAGCCAGTTCCAAGCCTTGTTCCCCGAAGTTGTGTGGGGCGCGAGAAACGCGCTGAGGGTCAGCGCCGACGGCCGGTTCACGAGGCTGTTGCCGCGGTCGCGCTGGCGGTTGGTGTTGTCCTCGATGAACACGTTCTGTTCGAAGCTGTTGGCATCCGGCGCGTCGCTGATGGAGTGCGACCAGGTGTAGGAAGCGCTCAACTGGAAGCCCTGGGCGATGCGGTGCTGGAAGTTCACGATCATCGCGTTGTAGCTGGTGATGGCGCCGACGTCCTGGAGCGTGATGTTGTTGAATCGCGAATCCAGGCGCGTGGCGGCGCTTTGCGTGGCGGAGTAGATGGGCCGGCCGTCGGCCAGGTAGCCGGTGGGATTGACCAGGTTCAGGTTGCGCAGATAGGTGAGTTCGCGCGCGCCGGTGTTGACGTACCCCACCGTCAGCGAGTCGTTCCTGGTCAGGGCCTGGGTGATCTGGAAGCTGGTGTTGATGGTGTAAGCGTTGCGGAAATTCGGGGTGATGGTGGTGATGTCGGCCGATGCCGGAACCACGCCGGGCGTCAAGGTGAGAACCTTGGGAAAGGCGGGGGCCAGCGGCGAACTGGCGGCAATCGACGCCGAATAGGCCAGGGGGTTGCCGCTGTTGATGAACGTGTTGTACCAGAGATTCGTAGGCACGGGCTCGTAGAACATCCCGATGCTGGCGCGCACCACGGTCTTGGGCGTGAGGCTCCAGGCCAGGCCGAGACGGGGCGCGAAGTCCTTACCCGGCGTGCGGAAGTGCTGCGAGTAGCTGAACGGCGCGGTGGGATCGGCGGCGGGACCCTGGAACCGGTCGTAGCGCACGCCGAAAATCAACAGCAGGTTGTGACGCACCTGGAAGCTGTCCTGCGCGAACCAGTTCCAGAAGAAGGAGTGATACCACGCGCCGGGCAGCCCGATCACGGTAGCGTAGCTGTTGTACGAAAACGGGTTGCCGGCCTTGGCCGCGAGATACTGCGCCACCGACGCAAAGTTGTACTGGCTGTAAACGTCGGCGGTTTGCGTGTCCTGGTTCTGTTGGAAGCCGAATCCGGCTTTGAGGCTGTGCGCACCGCGGATGAGGGTGACGCTGTCGTTGAGGTTGGGAATCTTCTCCTGGTAGCGGTCGCCCACGCCAGTGCTGCCATTAAAGGTGGCCACGCCGCTGATGTTGATCTGGGGTCCCGTTCCGGTGAGCGGATCGGCGAAATGGTGTTCGTTGCGATAGGGCCAGCCGAAGCGGAGTTCGTTCAGGACCGTGGGGGAGAACGTCGACAAAACCTGGGCGCCCAGGACGTGCGCGCGGTCGCGGAAATCGGAAGCGGCGTCCAGGGCGTTTTTGCCTCCCACCGCGGTGTTGAACGGATACTCGTTGCGGAAATAGTTGTAACGCAGAAAGACCTGGTGCTTGTTGCTGACATTCCAATCCACGCGGAAGTTCAGAAACTGGGCGTACTGCACGCTGGGGGCTACCGCCAGCAGACTGGCGGGAAGTCCGATGGCCGCGGCGTCGGAGGCGGCGATGGTGTTGGGAGCGGGCAGGCCGCGCTTCAGGTGCTCGTAGCCGGCGAAGACGAACAGCTTGTCCTTGACGATGGCGCCGCTTGCGTTGACGGCGAAGTCGGCCAGGGTGAGGTCCGGTTTGGGCGAACCGAACGCCAGCAGCATGGGCCGGGCGGCGAGGTCGGTGGGCCGGCCGATGTAATAAAACTCGCCGTGCGGGGTATTCGTTCCAGAGTTGGTGATGACGTTATAAATGTCACCCGCGGTGTCGCCGAACTCCGGCGCGAAGCTGTTGGAGACGGTCTGCACTTCGCGCACGTAAATATCGGAGATGGGGAACAGGCGCAGGCCATAGCGGTCGGTCTCGGTATCCACCATGCCGTCCATCTGGTAGTTGATGCGGTCGAGCAGCCCGTTCATATTCAGCGTGCGCGGGATGCCCAATTCCGGATTGGGATGGCCGCTGACGCCGGGCTGAAAAATGATGAAGTTGTACGGATTGCGGGAGGTCAGGGGCAGGTTGTCGATCTCCGCGTGGTCGATAGTCCGGCCGGTATTGACGCGCGAGGGTTCGACGATGGCGGCGCCGCCGGTGACTTCGATTTCGGTGGTGACGGCACCCACCTTCAACTGAACCTCCACCACTGCCTCGGCGCCGGCGGTCAGCGCGACTCCGGGATGGCGTTCCTTCTCGAACCCTTCCTTCTCGATGGTCACGGTATAACTGCCGAGCGGCAGGTTGGGAAACACGTAGTAGCCGTTCTCGTCGGTGTCAATCTGGCGGGTGAAGCCGGTGTCGTCGTTGAGAATCGTGACCTTGGCCTGCGGGACCGACGCGGCCCCGACATCTGTTACGCGGCCGCGAATGCTGCCGTTGATGGCCTGCGTTTGAGCAAGTGCGGGCTGCAAGCTCAGTATGCCGAAAAGCACGCCGGCCAGCAGCGGAAAACGTGAAGTGCGCTTTGAGGACCCAAACATACTTCCCTCCCAGAATCAGTAGATTGAACTGCCCCTTGGAACGAGTATCGCGCCTTTTCGCGGTGTCCGTCAAGAGCGCAGGGCGTAGTATAAAACAACATGTTGCATTGGGTACCAGGCTTAGAAAACAATGAAGTCATGACGCACGTGTGTTATCGGAGGGGTCTTGGGTCCGTGTCGATCATGGGCCTTTTGTTCGGTCTGCTGTATGCCCAGACGACCGAATCCGTTCCCGTGGATGCGGACCGCGGAGCCGCCAGCCTCACGCGCTGGTTGCACGCCCTGAAGACGCGCGCCAGCCTGATTATGATTACGGCTCATCCGGATGACGAAGACGGTGGGATGCTGGCGCTGGAAACACGGGGCGCCGGCGCGCGCGCCACCTTGCTCTCGCTCAACCGCGGCGAAGGCGGCCAGAACGCCACGTCGCCCGATCTTTATGACGCACTGGGGCTGGTGCGCACCCAGGAATTGCTGGCCGCGGACCGGTATTACGGCGTCGATCAGTATTGGACGCCCGCCATCGACTACGGCTTTTCGAAAACGCGCGAGGAAGCTCTGGACAAGTGGGACCACGACAGGGTGCTGGCGGACGTGGTGCGCGTGATCCGCATGACTCGTCCGCTGGTGATCACATCGGTATTCGTGGGCGCTCCGACCGACGGCCACGGCCAGCACCAGGTGGCCGGCCAGATGGCGCAGGAGGCTTTTGCGGCCGCCGGCGATGCGAATCGCTTCCCGGAGCAGATGCGCGAGGGACTCCGGCCGTGGTCTCCGCTGAAGGTTTACGCGCACGTGCCTTTTTTTTCCGCCACGCCGCAGGGGATGTACGACTACGCCACCGACAAATACGTGCCGGTGCGTTTTTTCGATTACATCCACAAGACGTGGTCCAGCGAGACGCCTGCCACCAACCTGGAGATCGCGGAAGGCGATTATGCTCCCGCCATGGGTTTGACCTACTTGCAGATCGGCCGCGAGGGCCTGGGCTTTCAGAAGAGCCAGAACGATGGCATCGCCATTCCGCCGCCCGCTGCCTTCGCATCCGCGTACCACCGTTACGATTCGCGCGTGCCCGCCGCCGAACATGAGGAATCGTTCTTCGACGGCATGGACGTTTCCATCGGCGGTATCGGCTCGCTGGCGCCCTCGGAACCGGATTACCTCAAGAGCGGACTGGCGGAAATCGCGCGGCTGGCGGACCAGGCGTCCAGCCAGTATCAGCCCGACCGTCCGCAAGCGATCGCGCCAACGCTGGCCGGCGGCCTCAGCGCGACGCGCGCGCTCATCGGCCGCGTCCGCGCCGGCGACCTGGCGGAGCCCGGCAAGTCCGACATCCTTTTCGAATTGGGCGTGAAAGAGGAGCAATTCGAACACGCCCTGGCGGAGTCGTTGGGGCTTTCGCTCCAAGCCACGGTGGCGGCCGACCGCCCGCAAGGCCCCCTGGGACCGTTTGCGCCGGCCTCGCCGACATTTACCATCGGGATTCCCGGCCAGTCCTTCGCGGTTCAAGCCATCCTGCTGAACCAGAGTCCCGAATCCGTGAATGTGGAAGCGGTGTCGCTCGAGGCCTCCGATGGTAAAGCTTGGAAGATCGAGAGCTCCGGCGATGCGCGCTTTTCGGTCACCGTGCCGCCGGATGCGGTGCTCACTCGTCCGTATTTCACGCGGCCCGACGAGGAACAGGCCTACTACGATTTGACCGATCCGCGGTACCGCACTCTGTCGCTGGCGCCGTACCCGTTGTCCGCAACCGTGCGGGTCTCCTACCGGGGCGCCGCCGTGCATCTCTCGCAGGTGGTCCAGACCGTCGAGCGCATTCCGGGCCTGGGAATGGAACCCCAGCCGCTGCTCGTCGGTCCCGCGATTTCCGTGACGGTGGCCCCGTCCGCGGGCGCGGTGCCCGTGGGAGCGAAGTCCTTCGCTTTCGCCTGCACCGTGCACAGCAACGTGAAGGGACCGGCGCGCGGCACGCTTCGATTGAGCCTGCCCGCTGGCTGGCATTCGACGCCGGAGACGGCCGCGTTCTCGATGGATCGCGATGGCGAAGACCAGACCGTGGCCTTCTCGGTCCTCCCGGATTCGGTGAAGCCCGGAGAGCACCGTATCACGGCAGTCGCCGAATATCGGGGCAAGCGCTACGAGGAAGGATATCGGCTGGTCGGTTATCCCGGTCTGCGCCCCTATCCTTATTACCGCGCCGCCGTCTACCGCGCGGTGGGCGTGGACGTGAAGACGCCGGCGGGCTTGCGCATCGGCTATCTGCCGGGCACCGGCGACGACGTGCCGCAGGCCCTCGAGAATCTCGGGCTGAGCGTCCGCATTCTGGCCGCGAGCGACGTCACCCAAGGGGATCTCTCCGGCTACGACGCCATCATTCTTGGCACGCGCGCCTACGCCGTGCGTCCCGAGCTGAAGGCCGCCAACAAACGCCTGCTCGATTACGCCCGGGCCGGCGGCGTGCTGGTGGTGCAATACAACCTGCAGGAGTTCGATCAAGACTACGGCCCTTACCCGTTCAGCCTGGGAAACAATCCGCAGAAGGTGGTGGATGAAGGCTCGAAGGTGCGCTTCCTGAAGCCGGAAAGCCCCGCGTTCACGTGGCCCAATCGGATTACGGAAGCGGATTTTTCGGGCTGGGTGGAGGAGCGCGGCCATGGGTTCATGCAGACCTGGGATGCGCGTTACGAAGCCCCGGTGGAAACCAACGATCCGGACCAGGACCCGCAGCGCGGCGGATTGCTGCTGGCGCGCTGCGGCAAAGGCGCTTACATTTACGATGCGTTCGCGCTATACCGCCAGTTGCCCTCCGGCGTGCCCGGCGCCTATCGCATTTTGGCGAACTTAGTCAGCCTCGCCAAAAACCCCGCGTGGATAGCGGGCAACCAATGAGCCAGTTCCCAGCGCCCATCTATGCCGAGACCGTCCTCGGCCCGAATTTCGAAGACGCGAAGAAGCACTTCCTCGATGCCCTGATCGAGATTCACTATGCGCACACCCGCATGTTGGCGGCCCAGGGGATTCTAACCGCCTCGGAGGAGCGGCTGCTTCTGGAAGCGCTCCACGGGCTCGACCTGGAAGAGATCGCACGCGCCCGCTACGACGGCTCCTGTGAAGACCTGTTCTTCTTCATCGAAGGCCTTTTGCGGCGCTCCTGCGGGGACTTGGCGGGCAAGATGCACACCGCGCGCAGCCGCAACGATATCGACATCACTCTCTTCCGGATGGCGCAGCGGCGGCAATTGCTGGGCCTCGCTTCGGCCATCGCCGAACTGCGGGCCGTGCTGCTCCGCCTGGCCGCACGGAATCTCGAAACCGTGATGCCGGCGCACACCCACACGCAACCGGCTCAGCCCACCACCCTGGCGCATTATCTCTGCGCCGCCATTGAATTTCTGGGACGCGATTCGGCGCGCATCCAGGCCGCCTTCGCGCGCGTCAACCTGTGCCCGCTGGGCGCCTGCGCCATCACCACCACCGGCTTCCCGATTGATCGCCACATGACCGCGCGCCTTCTGGGCTTCGAGGGGCTGGCCGAAAACTCATACGGCGCCATCGCATCCGTCGACTACTTCACCGAATCGGCGGCCTCCGTGGCCGTGGCCATGGTCAATCTCGGCAAGTTTGTCCAAGACCTGCTGTTGTGGTCCACTCGCGAGTTTGGTTTTCTGCGCCTCTCCGACGCCTTCGTGCAGTGCTCCAGCATCATGCCGCAGAAACGCAACCCCGTCTCTCTGGAACATGCGCGCATCCTGGCCAGCCGCGCGCTGGGGGAAGCGCAGGCGGTATTGCTGTGCGCGCACAACACGCCTTTCGGCGACATCAACGACAGCGAAGACGACCTCCAGCCGCTGGTCTTTACCATGTTCGCCGACGCCTTGCGCTCCCTGCGCCTGCTGGCGGGCCTTCTGGCGGCCGCGGAGGTCGATCGCGAGCATCTCGAGCGCCGCGCCGCCTCGGATTTTCTCACCGTCACGGAACTCGCCGATTCGCTGGTCCGCCACACGGGGATGAGCTTTCGCGAGGCCCATGCGCTGGTCGCCCGCGCGGTTGAAGCCTCGGGCGCGGACGACCGGCCCGCCGCCATCGCCGAAGTGTTCCTGAGCCAGAATCCATCGCTGGGGCTGGACCAGGCGTTTGTCGAGCGTGCTCTGGACCCGCGGAATTTCGTGCGCATTCGCCAGGCGCCGGGAGGGCCGGCGCCGGACGTGGTTGCCGCAGCGCTATCGCGGGCCGGCGGCGAGCAGCAAAAAATCGAAGAATGGATCCGGTCGAAGCAGGAGATGCTCGACGCCGCGCGGCGCGAGAACCGCGCGAGCTTAGGGTGAATGGAACACTACAACGCACGCTACGTCGGGCTGATCTCGATTGTCGCCGCGCTCGGCGGACTGCTGTTCGGCTACGACTGGGTGGTGATTGGCGGCGCCAAGCCGTTCTACGAGAAGTACTTTGAGCTCAACACCGGGCAGCTTGTCGGTTGGGCCAACAGTTGCGCGCTGCTGGGCTGCCTTCTCGGCTCGCTGCTCGCGGGTGGTCTGAGCGATCGATTCGGACGCAAGATCCTGCTGATTCTCTCCGCGTTTCTGTTTGCGGTTTCCTCGGTTTTGACCGGTTGGGCTCCGGTCTTCCTGTGGTTCGTGGTGTGGCGCATGATGGGCGGCGTGGCCATTGGCCTCGCGTCCAACGTGTCGCCCATTTACATCGCTGAAGTCAGCCCGGCGCCCTGGCGGGGCCGCCTGGTGTCGTTGAACCAGTTGACCATCGTGGTGGGCATCCTGGCCGCCCAGGTGGTCAATTGGCTGATCGCCCGGAAGGTCGCGGAAGGGGCCACCGCCGAAATGATTCGCCTGTCGTGGAACGGCCAATACGGCTGGCGCTGGATGTTTACCGCCGTCGCCGTTCCCTCCGTCGTGTTCTTTGTGAGCGCGTGGTTCGTTCCGGAAAGCCCGCGCTGGCTGGTAAAGAACGGCAAGCGCGACTTGGCCCGCCGCATTCTGGCGCGGATTGGCGGTGAGCCATACGGCGGCCGGGCATTGGCGGAAATCCAAGCCACGATTGGAGCGGAGACTCACGCGCGCGTGCGCTGGCGAGAGTTGCTGGCGCCGGGAGTGAAGCGAGCGCTGGCCATGGGAGTGGTCCTGGCAGTTCTGCAGCAATGGAGCGGGATCAACGTGATTTTCAACTATGCCGAGGAGATCTACCGCGGCGCCGGGTACGGGGTGAGCGATATCCTCTTCAACATCGTGATCACCGGCGCCATCAACCTGGCATTCACGTTCGTCGCCCTGGGTTTGGTCGATCGGTTCGGACGCCGGGTGCTGATGCTCATCGGCTGTGCGGGAATCGGCATCTCCCACGGCCTCGTCGGGCTGGCTTACTACTTCGGAATGAAAGGCCTTCCAGTGCTCGTCCTGACGCTGTGCACCATCGGCTGCTACGCCATGTCGCTGGCGCCGGTAACGTGGGTGCTGATCTCCGAGATCTTCCCCAACCGTGTTCGCGGCCTGGCGGTGTCGGTCTCGGTCTCGGCGCTCTGGATCGCCTGCTTCGTGCTCACCTTCACCTTCCCGGTACTCAATTCCGCCCTGAGATCGGCCGGCACGTTCTGGGTGTATGCGGGCATCTGTTTCGGCGGGTTCCTGTTCGTGCTGCTCCGCGTTCCGGAGACTAAGGGCAAGACTTTGGAACAGATCGAAAGGGATCTCGCCCCGGCGGGGCGGGCGGCTTAGCGCACCGTTTCACAAATGCAGTCTCGAGGGCAAGCTAAAGCATGCCCCACCAAAGGGGAGATCAGCCTGTTTGGTGGGGCACGCTTTAGCCTGCCCGTTCTTTGCAGGTTCTCAGCAAGCGGTTTGGCAATACGCGAGCAAATCTCTGGAACCGATGGCTTAGTCAAGAAACTCCTGCCGGACGGAATCGGCCACGCGGGCGGCGGCAGGCTCATCGCCGCTTGGCCTTCGCGGCGATGGGCTGGAACTGGCGCTTGACGAATCGACCCACTGTGCGCCTCCCGTTCGCATCGATGCGCACCAGCAGGCCAGGACGATCCGGATGCGGTTGGTACTGAGGGAAAGGCCCACTCTTGAGCAAGCTAGCCACGCGCTCGCGGCCCTCCGGGGAATCCACGGAATCGAGACATGATGAAAGTGGCCGAGCGGGCATGTCGTTACCGCACCTCCGAACCCAGCCGGCGAACCGCCTGCGCCCATACTTCGCGGGCGACGCGGCGGACATCGTAGAAGTTCGCCAGCATGTAGCCCACCGTGGAGAAGCAGGTTCCACTGCACGTCTGCTTGAGATCGGCCAGTTGGCACGTGTCGAACTTCTGGCAGCCAACGGTTCCCCAATCCTGTTCGGACTCCCGCATCGGGTAACACGGCGCCAGCGTGCCGTCGGTGCGGCATATCACCATGTTCTGCCCGCCGCGGCACGGCCAGGGCGCTACACCGCCGCGCAATAGACTCTTCATCGCCCGAAGGTGCTCGGTCGAGTTGACCATCGCGTAGCCCGCGCGGTTGCGCTCGATCAAGTAATCCAGGAGTTCGTCCACCGGGCCCAGTTCCTCGCTCCGGAATGCGGTGTGCCCGCGCGACGACTCACACAAGTGATAGGCAGTGCCGATCTCGTTCTCGCGGCTGAACTCAGTCAGCAGCCGTACATCCTCCAGGTTGAACCGCGTGATGTTGATACTCAGGAAGACGGTATAGCCGTAGCGGCTCTGGAGCTTTACCAGGTAGTCGAAGTTCCCTCGGATGTTCTCGAGCGCTTTGGGCAGGCCCGGTTTTTCTTGGATGCAGTCGATGGCTACGTTGAACGTAGCGACCCCGGCGTCTGCGAGGCGATCGGTTACATCCGGTTTCAGCAGGCGTCCATTGGTCGGCAGGTAGACGTAACAGTCCTTTCCCGCCGCGTACCGGACGAACTGTTCCACGAAGGCCAATCGGATCAGTGGCTCGCCACCCATGAGGCCAATCACACGGCATCCAGTGGCGTGAAGCCAGTCGATGACCCGCCGGCCCGTGTCTTCGTCCATTCCCGGAACGCTGTTGTCGTGGGACTCGCAGTACGGGCAGTCGAGGTTACACTTCAAGTCGGTGTAGACGCAGCCGAGAATCGGACGGAAGCCGCCGCGCATCCGGCTGCGTAGGTAGGGCAGCACCCAGCATCGCAAGAAGCGGCTGTAGCGAATTCTGCGAACAGATTTGTCGAATTGCACGCTAAGTGCACCTATTCCTAAGTACGACCGCTCTCTGACGTTCGCGGCTCAGAATGAGGCGTCGTTCCGAGCCGCGAACGTCAGAGAGCGGTCGTGCCAAGCTCCAGGTTAGCTCACTCATACTCCAGCGCTATCACCAGCGGAGCGCGGACGGCGGCCTCGGCCGGCATGATCGCTGCGACGAGCGCGGCGGCCACCAGCATCGGCAGAAGAGCCGAGGCGAGCAGGGCGGGGAAGCGGAATTCGAGTGCGTGGCCGGAGAAGATCGAGAGCGCATAGAAGATGTTCACCATGCTGAACGCGAGGCCCAGAACAAATCCAACCACCGCCACGGCCGCGGCTTCCATCCCGACCGCGATCCGAACCTGGCGGCGCAAGCCACCCACGGCGCGCAGGATTCCCAGCTCGTGGCGCCGGTCCGCGATGGAAACCGTCAGGGCGTTGGCGATGCCCAGGATCGCCACCAGCAGGGCGATGGCAAGCTGCGCGTAGGTGATCTCGAACCATCGCCCCGCCAGGCCCAGAATGTGGCGGCGCAAATCCGCGCTCGAGAACACGAACAATCTGCGGTTCGAACCGGCGCGCGCCACCACCTGCTTTCGAACGGCTTCCGCGGAAGCGCCGGGACTGAGATAGAGACGGAAGAGGTTTACGGTGTCATCGTGCCAGCGGCTTCGGTATAAGGAGCGATCCATCACGATG
Source organism: Bryobacterales bacterium (assembly GCA_003170915.1). GTDB lineage: Bacteria > Acidobacteriota > Terriglobia > Bryobacterales > Bryobacteraceae > Fen-178. The sequence continues at coordinate 15,035 of PMYB01000116.1, forward strand.
GCGCCCTGCGGATCGGTGAAGTCTTTGTAAATTCCGAGCACGGGAAGGCGCAGCGCGCCATCGGGCGCGGGTAGATCGAGAGCATCGCCCACGCGCACCCGCTCGCGCGCCGCAAAGTTGTCGGAGACAATCACGCCGCGGCCCTGGGCGGCCAGTTGGTGGATGCGCTCGGTGTTCACGGGGATGGCTCGCCGGCGCGCTTGCGGGCTCAGCCGGACTATGTCCACGGCAAAGAGAATCGGTTGAGAGTTCCGAACGGACACGCGCGCGGCCCGCACCGGCTGCACCACCGCCAGGCCCTCGACGGCGCCGAGGTCGTGCTCCATGGCGCTGGGAAAGCGCAGCGTGAGGTCCTTCAGGTTCTCCGAAGGGGCCACCAGGAAATCGGCATCCAGCGTCCCCGTGACCCAATCGAGAATGCTCTGGTAACTGGCCTCGGCGATGCCGCCCAACCCGATCACCATGGCCACCGAGAGCATTAAGGCTGCCGCCACGGATGCCGTGCGGCGCGGCGCCTGGAGCAGGCTGTCGGCGGCCAGGGCGCCCTCCACGGGACGTATGCGTTGGAGAAGCGGCCGCAACATGCGTACTACCGCGCTCGACAGCTCCGGCGTCAGAAAAATCAAGGCCAGGGCAGCCAGCACATAGCTCACCACAAACCAGCTCTCGAGCCGCCCGGCCAGCAGCAATGCGGCCATCGATATCGCGGCGCAGGCCAGCACGTGGCGCGTGCGGCGCTCCTCCAGTGGAACGATCTCGTACCGGCCCTTCTGCAGCGCGCGAACGGGGTCGGCCCGCGCGGCGGCGGTGGCGGGGAACACCGCGGCAAGCACGCTCCACGCCACTCCGGCGGCAATCGCACCGGCCATCATCAGGGGTTCGACGCCGCCGCGCGCCGGTTGGCCGACGACCCCGTACAGTCCTTCGAGCGAGGCCGCGACGTAGCGCGCAGCCAGCCGGGAAAGTCCGGCGCCCAGGAGCGCGCCCACCAGGGAGCCGGCCAAGCCGACACAACCACTCTCGAGGAGAAAGAGGTTGCGGATTTGCGACCGCGTGGCGCCCAGCGCGCGCAAGATGCCGATCTCGCCGCGGCGCTGCGCGACGGCGACCACCAACGTGTTCTGGATCAGGAACAGTCCGACGATCAAGGCGAAGATACTGGCGAAGCCGGCCGAGCGGCGGTAATTGATGAGCACCTGCTCGAAATAGCGGCGCCGCTCGGAGGGCGCGTCGACGTGGAAGCCATCGCCGAGGGCCGCGGCCAGGGTGCGCCGGCAATCGTCCACCGCAACTCCGCGCCGCGCGGTGACGTCGATCCGGTCGAATTTGCGCTCCTTCCCGAAAACTCTCTGTGCCGCGTAAATGTCCATCACGGCCAGGCTGCCCCCAAAAGCCTGGGCCAATCCAGCCGGACGGAGCAGGCCGCGCACGGTAAAGAGCCGGGCTCCTTCCACCGTCTCCAGAACCAGCCGGCTGCCCATGGCAAGGCCGCTACGGGCGGCAAAATCGCCGCCGAGCATGATGGAATCCGGCTGCGCCAGGAAGACCAGTGGATCGTCCAGTTCCGATCCTTCGAGGTCGTACTCGCGAATGCCCTGGTCCGCCGTCATGTCCACACCCAGGACGAGCAGGTTGCCCTGCCCACTCCGGCCCGTGCCCACCACGGCTTCCACCACCGGGGAGGCGGAGCCAACCTCCGCGACCGAGCGCACACGGTCGAGCAGTTCTTCCGGAATGCCGGTGTCGCCCGCGGAGACCTGCAGCTCGGCCGCGCCCGCGATCTGCGTGATGGTTTGCCGCAAGCCCGCCAGCACGCTCTGGTTGGCCTCGTACATCGCCACGAGCACGGCGACGCCCAGCGCGATGCCCGCCAGCGTCAGCAGGGAACGCAACCGGTGCTTCGCAAAGTAGGGCAGGCTCAACAATCGGACAAGGCGCATATCGCGACTCTTCAGCGTACACCGTGCCGCCGGCAGCCGCGCTGCGTTAAGGTGGAATGGATTGACCACCACTGCAAAAGTGATGGCGGCGCTTCTGATGGCCGCGGCCGCCCGGTGTCAGGACGCCCGGCAGCTTCTGATGGAAGCGCAGCGCCGCGCGCATGTCGCGTCGGTTCGCTACGAGGGCGTGGCGCTGACCTCCAACGATGCCGGCGCCAGCAGCGAAAAGCACTGGCGCTTCGAGCGCATCGGTCCCTTTGGCGAGAGCAAGATTCTGATTCGGTTTCTGTCGCCGGCGGAGGTGGAAGGTGTCGCCATTCTGATTCTCAACCATCGGGAAGGCCCCGCCGGCGCGTGGATGTGGACGCCGGCCAGCGGCCGCGTGCGCAGCATCGCCACCGAGAATCGCCTGACGCGTTTTTTCGGCACGGACTTCAGCTTCGAAGACCTGGAAGAACGCGATGTGGACCAGTACGACTGCAAGCTGCTCGAGGACGCTTCACTGGATGGCGCGGCGTGCTGGAAGATCGAATGCCGCCCCAACCACGCCAATTCGTCGCAGTACGCCTATTCGCACCTGTGGTTGCGGAAGGACGATTACGTCGTTGCGCAACTGGAAAAATTCCAGGGATCCGTTCTCCTGCGCCGGATCGTCAACCGCGACGTGCGCAAGGTGCAGGGCATCTGGACGCCCCACGCGATCGAGATTTCGCAGCCCGCCCGCCGCACCCGGACGACGCTGACCCTGGAAAAACTGGAATACAACGTCACCCTGGACGAGGCCGCCTTCACGGTGGAAGCCCTGCGGCCCCACTAACGCCGCGCCCGGCGCATCGGCAGCGCCTGATCCGCGGAATCCATGCGGAAGCCCAGATACCCGGCGATGGTGCCAGCCACCTGCGTGATGCTCACCGCGTCGTCCACATGGCCGCTGGCGCCACCCGGCCTGGCGACCACCAGCGGCACATTCAAATCGCCGCTGTAGACGCTGCCGTGGTCCGAGCCAACGCCCGTGTTGCCGAAATAGTGGCCGGGCTGGAGCGTCAGAACCAGGTCGCCGCCGCGCGGCGAATCCTCCGTGCGGCGCACCCGCGCCGCGGCCACCGCGGGCGACAGTTTGGCATCCTGCACCAGCGCCGCCGCCAGCTTCGGAAGGTCCACCAGGCCGGGCTGGTCGAGGTAGATGTACCCCATGCCGCCGTTGGCCGCGATCACTGAGCCGGCCGGAAGCGCGGCCTGCAAGTCGGCCTTGAGGGAGGGGTCTTCGGAATTGGCCACGAGGTCGGTGCGGCCATGGTCCGAAACCAGAACGAACATGGTATGCTTGCGCCACGACCGGTCGAGCGATTCGATGGTATCCAGAATGTGGCCGAGCAGCGCGTCGACAGTGCCGGAAAGATACGCGATCTGGCCGGCGATTCCGTTCTTGTGCGCGAGGCCATCGGTTCCCGCAAAATAGATGGTGAGCAGCGATGGCAGGCCGCGCAACTTCAGCTCGGTGACGGCGCGCCCCGCCATCTGCTTGTCGAAAGCGCCCCAGTTGACCGGGTTGCCCGCCAGAGAACCCAGCAGTTCGGCCCCGGTGGGCGGCGCCGCCCGCGCCGCGCCTTTCCAATACTGGCTGAAGTACACCGCGCTAGTCAAACCGGCTTGAGCGGCGGCTTCGTAAATGGAGGGCGCCAGCAGGTGGCCGTTAGCCAGCCCGCCGGAACATCGGGCGCCGCCCAGCAGGGTGAGGGCGTACACGCAGACGAGGCCGCCCGGAGTCATATAGTCGATGAGGCGGCCCGCGCTCCGGTCGAACCACTGGTTGCCGGGGATTCCGTGCCGCGCGGGTTGAGTGCCGGTGAAGATGGACGCCTGCGCCGCCATGGTAACGGAGGGCAGAACGGTGGAAGCGTTATCGAACCACAGTGCCCGGGCGAAGACGCGCTGGAAGTTGGGCAGGCGCCCATCCCGGTAAACCTGCTCGAAGGTGTCGCGGCGGATGCCGTCCACATCGATGATCACCGCCCGCCGCGCGGGCTGAGCGCAGAACGCAGTCGAGGCTAGCAGGATGGCGGGCCAAATGCGCGCCATCATTACTTTACTTGCACGGTCCGGACGGTCATAGTCGTGTTGAAGGCGACCCCGACGTCCAGGCCCGTGGGGAGCTTCGTGAACTGCATATTGGCCGGTTGCAAGGGCATGAGGCTAAGCATGCCGAAGATGGACGCGGGGTCTGTTTGGGCTCCGATCGGAATCATGTCGGCGAGCGCATTGGCCGGCACCGTGAACGTCCCGGCGGTGGCCGGAGCGAGACAGGTGAAGCCGCCCGATGCCTGGCTGTTCTGGTCCGAACTGCCCGCTAGAATCAGGATCGTCTGAGTGGAGTTTCCGCCCGTCCATGTGAGCGTCAGCGGCGACGAACGGTTGATGGTGCTGGGCGGGTTGGTCCAGGCGATGGCTGGCGCCAGGGGAATGGTGGTGGTGAACGGCCCTACATCCTTGCCTCCCGTGCCGTTGGAGACGGTGAAGGGACCGCCATCCAGGAACAGCGGCCCCATATCGAAGTCCGAGATGGCGGGCGTCAGGACGCCACCGAGCGCCTTCAGGTAGGGGGCCGTGGGGCCCTCGTCCTCCGTATCTCGAGTGATCGTGATGGTGGCGCCGCCGGGCTTGGTCACCGTCAACTGGGGCCCCGCATCGAGAGCGGCCGTGATGGTCGGGTCGAGGCTGGATCCTCCGGTGTTCATTACCGAGGAAAGGTCGAGCATTTTGTTTGTGGCAACGCACGTGCCCGGTGGCGGCAGGTTGGTGATGGGGCTGTAAGTGATGTAGCTGCCGGCATTGGTGGCGAAGGCTGCGAGGGCCAGGTCGACCGTCGCACTGGTCTCCTGGGTCTGGCCCAACTGGTCGGTGAAGTTCACCCGTACCAGCCCGATAGTGCCCGACTTCCCACCGTTGGAACTCAAGCCGCTATACGGATTAAACGTGTCCTGGCACGGTCTCCCATCGGAGCTGATGGCCAGACGCGAGGTGTTGCTCCACGTCCCACCCGCCTTGACCTGCACCGGAATGTAGCACCCCAGCGACACGTCGGAGGGGACCGTGAAGTAGATGTTGTCGATGGCCGGGAAGCCAGGCGCGCGCCCGCTGTACTGCACGCTGGCCTGCTCGCCGCCCACCCACACCTGCACGGGCAACGGCAGTTGCCCGCCCGCCGGCGGCTGGTTGTCGGGTGTGCTGATGGGCCCCAACCCGGTGCCCCAGATGATTTCGATTTGGCCGGGCTTGGCCGGCTTGGATGCCGCGTTGATGGGCTCATCGGTCGCCGAGTTGTAATTCTGGATGATCCCGGGTCCGCTGCCAACCGCCATGATGCCGAACGCGTTGTTCACCACCGTGGCCGCCGCGGGAGCGCTGTTGACGCCGTTGTAGGCGACCGTGATCTGTACGTTGCCCAACGGCGCATCCGACGGCATGATGGCGTTGATTTGCGATACCGAGACATAGTGAGGGTAAGCCGATTTGGTAATCGAACCCTGTGTCACGGTCACGGTAACGCCACCCAGGTTGGGTTGGAAGGGGAACTGGGTGACCCCCTGGCCCACGGCCGGTCCGAGGTTGCTCCCGAAGATCGTGAAGAAGGCGCCTTGTGCGATGCCGCCGCCGCGATAGTCGAGCGCGTTCACAATGCCTCCCGCCGAGATGCTCGGCGCGGTGGTCGTGGCGCCGCCGGCCTGTGTCACGGTAAACGTCTGGTTGGCAACTGTGATGGTGCCGTTGCGCGAAGCCATCGAGGTATTCGCATCGCCCGTGAAGCTCACCGATCCATTCCCCGTGCCGGATGTGGTCGCCCCCAGATGGAGCCACGAGGCCGAATTCACGGATGCGCTCCATGAGCACGAACTGCCCGCTATCACCGTAATGGTGATGCTGCTGGAGCCGCCCTGGGCCGCCATGTTGTAGCTGGTAGGGGCAATCGTGTAGCTGCACGCCGCCGCTGCGGCCTGCGTCACGGTGAACGTCTGCCCGTTCACGGTGATGTGGCCGGTGCGCGAACTCGTGCTGGTGTTGGCCTGTACCGTGTAGTTCACCGTGGTGCCGGAGATGGTCGGCGTGATCCAGGTTACGTCGGGGCTTGCTGTCCACGTGCAACCCGTCCCCGCCGTTACGTTGACGGTGAAGCTACCACTCGCGCCGCCCGCCGCGATGGATGCCGAGGTCGCCGACAGCGAGTACGAACAAGTGGCGGGGGCCGCAATCGCAAAGGGTTCCCGATAGATCTGCGCGCCTTTGTTGTAAATGTAGGCGTTCCAGGTGCCGGGCAAGGTTGCTGGAGTGTAGCCGGCAATACCGATGCCGACGGCGTAGCAGATGTTGCCGGGGCTCGTTTCCAGTCCAAAGTCGGTGGGCGCGCCGTAACTCGCTCCCGCAGGCGTGGCAAACACCACGGAGTAGTCGTCCCCGACGCTCACGTTCGAGACAAAGAACCACAGCCACGCCGCCTGATCGGTGGTCGAAAAGCCCGTGACCGCGGGCGGCTGCGTACAATAGTTGTCCGGCACCTGCTTGGTCATTACGACCTGCGTCAATTGCGCGGTAGCCCGCAGCCCCTGCGGGATCAGAAACAGAGCGGACAAAAACGCGATTACGATTCGCGACACGGCACACCCCCTCCAAAAATCCTACACCAAAAACCCGCGCAGTTCCAGTATCTTTGGACCTGTTTATCTCCATTGCGGCCTGCGCCGCCCTGCGCCAGAATGGAAGGGATGTCGTCCGGGGCGTTGGCGGTTCGGGATCTCACGGTCGATTTGATTTCCGTACGAAACATCACAGTCCCGGTACTTTCCGATGTATCGTTCCAGGTGGACCCGGGTTCCATCGTGGGACTTTTCGGCGAGTCCGGCTGCGGAAAGACCACCCTGGCGCTGGCTTTGCTGAACCTACTCCCTGCCTCTCGCTACCGCGTCCGCGGCTCCGTCCAACTGAGGGGCTTCGAGGTGCTTTCCGCATCCGAACGGCAACTCGAGCGCATCCGCGGCGCGGAGATCTCACTGGTCTTTCAAGATCCGCTGCTGGCTTTGAACCCGGTACTGCGCGTGCGGGACCAGGTGGCTGAAGTGATGCGCGCGCACGGACGCCAGGATGGCCTGGAACGGTTATTCGGCCTGGTGGGTCTGCCGGCCACGCGGCGCATGTTCGACGCGTATCCGCACCAGTTGAGCGGCGGCGAACGGCAGAGGGTGGTCATCGCCCAGGCATTGGCGTGCCGGCCGGCGCTGGTGATCGCCGACGAACCGTTCACGGCGCTCGACGCGATCCGGGTGGTGGAACTCTCTTCTCTCTTTCGCGAACTGAGAGAAAAATTACAAACCTCGTTCCTCCTGATCAGCCACAGTCCCGGAGTTATGGCAAGAACCGCCGACCAGGTTCTGGTGATCGAGGCTGGCCGCATCGTGGAACGAGGAACCCCGCGGCAGGTGTTCGGGAAGGGAACCGCCGATGGCCGTTGATCCCTTCCTGAGCGTTCGCGGACTCGGCAAGAGCTTCGCCGGCCACCCGGCGATCCAAAATGTGACGTTCAGTCTGGAGCGGGGCCGCACGCTCGGACTGGTGGGGCCGTCCGGCTCCGGCAAGTCCACGCTGGCTCGGTGCCTGGCGCTCTTCGAGACTCCCACTTCGGGCGAGATCTGGCTGGACGGCCGCAACCTGTGCGGTCTGAACCGCCGCGAGCGGGCGGCCATGCGCGCCGATATCCAGATCGTCTTCCAGGAGCCGGCCTCGAGCCTCAATCCGCGATTCACCGCCGCCGAGATCGTCACCGAGCCTCTGCTCATTCGCAGACTCGGAACCGGAAAGACGCGGCGGCAACGGGCGTCGGAGTTGATGGAGACCGTCGGGCTTCCCCGTGAGGCACTCCAAACGCCGGCGCTCGAATTCAGCGGCGGTGAGCGGCAGCGGCTGGCCATCGCGCGGGCGCTGGCCCTCGAACCGAAACTGCTCATTCTGGACGAGTCCTTTGCCGGTCTGGACCTTTCCGTTCAGGCCCAGGTGGCCAACCTGCTGCTGGACCTTCAGGAGCGGCGCGGCCTGACGTACATCCTGATCTCCCACGACCTGGCTATGGTCTGGCGCCTGGCCGGCGAAATCGCCGTCATGGACCACGGAAGCATCGTGGAACATGCCAGCGTCGCCGACCTGCTCGCCCGGCCGCAACACCCGCTCACCAGAGAATTGTTGGATGCGGCCCGGGCTCTCAGCCTCGACGGAGCGCCCGCATGAGATACATTGGCCGCAGATTGCTGCACGGCTTGTTGCTGCTGGTGGGGGTGTCACTGCTGTCCTTTGTGTTTGCGGAACTGGCGCCCGGCGATTATTTTTCGGAGCTTCGCACCGACCCCAGGGTATCGGCGGAAACCGTCGCGGCTCTGCGCGCCCAGTCGGGTCTCGACCGGCCCTTGCCGGTGCGGTACGCCGCCTGGGTAGCTTCCGTGCTGCGAGGCGATTTCGGCTACTCTCTGGCCTACAACAGCCCGGTCGGACCTTTGCTGTGGGGGAGGGTTCGCGCCACCCTTCTGCTGACGGGAACCGCTACCTTATTGGCCTGGCTGATTGCCGTCCCGCTGGGCATCTGGAACGCCACCGCGCGTGGGACGTGGGGCGACAGCGTTTCGAAAGTGGTCCTGTCTTTTTTGCTGGCCATCCCCGACCTGTTGTTGGCCATCGTGTTTCTGATGCTGGCGGTCGAAACCGGCTACTTTCCGGCGGGAGGCATGGTGTCGTCCGGGCCGGAGCGGGTCAAAGATGTGGCTTGGCACTTGGTGCTTCCGGTTGCCGTGCTGGTGCTGGGCATGTTGCCGACGCTGGTCCGCCACGTCCGCGCGAGCATGGCGGAAGCGATCGATTCGCCGTTCGCTTTGAGCGCCCGGGCGCAGGGCATTCCGCGGCAGCGCCTCCTGTTCCGGCACCTGTTACCGGCCGCGGCGAACCCGCTCATCTCGCTCTTTGGCTTCTCCCTCGGCACTCTGCTGAGCGCCTCGCTGCTGGTTGAGGTGGTCATGGGCTGGCCCGGATTGGGGCCGCTGTTCCTCGAGGCCATCGTGGCCCGGGACTTTGCGCTGGTGCTTGCGGTCGTGATGCTATCGGCGTCGTTCCTGGTGGTCGGCAACCTGCTGGCCGACATTCTGCTGTATCGCATGGATCCGCGGATTCGGATGAAATGAGCAGACGAACTAAGATCGTGGCGGCACTCGTCTTTCTCGGGATCCTCCACGGCCTGGCGATCTTCGCCGGCTTCCTGGCGCCCTATCCGTATGCCGAACAGCACCGCGAGTTCCCCTACGCTCCGCCCAGCTCCATTCACTTCTCTCGTCTTCAATTCCTGGTCCACGGGCGGCTGTTCGGCGCGCGGGAGCCGGGCGTCATCTTCCTTCTCGGCTCCGATGCTTACGGCCGGGACCTGTTCTCGCGCCTGCTATACGGCGGGCGGGTGTCGTTGCTCACTGGGTTGCTGGCGGCGTTTCTGTCTCTCGGCCTGGGCCTGGCGCTGGGGACGGTGGCAGGCTTTTACGGCGGATGGCTGGATCGGCTCCTCATGCGCTCGGGCGAGCTGGTCATGGCTCTGCCGTGGCTCTATTTGCTCCTCGCCGTGCGGGCGTTTCTGCCGCTCCATATCACCACGGTGCAGGCGTTCTTCCTGATCGTCGTCATCATCGGCGGAGTGGGATGGGTGCGGCCCGCGCGCCTGATCCGGGGCGTGGTGCTCAGCGCCAGGGAGCGCGGCTTCGTCCTGGCCGCGCGCGGTTTCGGCGCTTCCGATGCCTATCTGATCCGGCGCCACATTCTGCCGCTGACCCTGGGCGTGGTGCTCACGCAAGCCACGGTATTGATCCCCCAGTACATCCTTGCGGAGGTCGCACTCTCCTTCCTGGGCTTGGGAGTGGGTGAACCGGTGCCAAGCTGGGGCAACATGCTGGCGGAAGCCCAGCAGTATCACGCCCTGGTCGCGCATGGGTGGATGCTGGCTCCGGGATTGGCTATCATCCCGGTTCTGCTGGGTTATCTGCTGCTCGCCGACACCTTGCTCGAGAGCCGCAACCAGTGATGCGAGGTCATCGCCCCGGCGGGCCGAGCACGACGAGTGGCACAACGGCGCCCACCACCGCTCCGATGATTAGCGCCGAATTGCCCGCCCCCAGGAAGGAGACCAGCAGGCCGGCCAGCGAGCCGATGCCCGCTCCCACCACGGCGATCATGAGCCTCTTCGACACCATACTATTCTTGCACCGCGCGGGATAATCGAGCTATGAAGGCTTGTGTACTCGTATCGCCGGCGCCCGTCGAATCGAACCCTCTGCGCATCGTGGAATTGCCCAAGCCGAAGCCTGCCGCCGGCCAGGTGCTCGTGCGGGTCCATGCCTGCGGCGTGTGCCGCACCGATCTCCACGTGGTCGAGGGCGAACTGCCTCCGCGCAAATCGCCCATCGTGCCCGGCCACCAGGTGGTGGGCATCGTGGAAGAGAACGGCGCCCACGCGTCGCGCTTCCAGCCGGGCGCGCGAGTGGGCATCCCCTGGCTGCACCAGACTTGCGGCGCGTGCGAATACTGCCGATCGGCGCGCGAGAACCTTTGCGAGCGCGCCGTGTTTACCGGCTGGATGGTGGATGGCGGCTACGCCGAGTACGTGGTGGCCCCCGAGGACTTCGTCTACGCGCTGCCGGAGGGCGCGAGCGACCTGCATGTGGCGCCGCTGCTGTGCGCCGGAATCATCGGCTTCCGCACCTTGCGGCTTTCCGGCGTGCGGCCGGGCGGACGCCTCGCCATGTACGGCTTCGGCGCCGCCGCGCACGTCGCCATCCAGGTGGCGCGCCACTGGAACATCGGCGTCTACGCCATTTCCCGCGACCCGCGCCATCAAAAGCTGGCGCTCGATCTGGGCGCGGTGTGGGCCGGCGGGTCGGATGACGAGCCGCCCCAAAAAGTCGACGCGGCCATGATCTTCGCTCCCGCCGGCGAGTTGGTGGCGCCGGCGCTGCGGGCGCTCAAGCGCGGAGGGACGGTGGCCATCGGTGGGATTCACATGAGTCCCATTCCGCCGCTCGATTACAGCCTGCTCTACCACGAGCGCGCCATCCGCAGCGTCGCCAACAACACCCGCCAGGACGGAGAAGACTTCCTGCGGATCGCCGCCGAAATCCCCATCCACACCGAGGTGCGCGAATTCGCTCTCGAGCAAGCCAACGAGGCGTTGAATGCCCTGAAGAACGACGCCATTCGCGGCGCCGCCGTGTTGCGCATTTGACGTACACTGGTTATTTCCCCTATGAAACTCCAAAGCTATACCATTACCCAGGGCCGCGACCGCGCGCCCGCGCGCGCCATGCTGAAAGGCATCGGCTTCACCGATGAGGACCTCGCCAAGCCGATCATCGGCGTGGCCAACACCTGGATCGAGACCATGCCCTGCAATTACAACCTGCGGGAACTGGCCGTCAAGGTGAAGGAGGGCATCCGCGCGGCCGGCGGCACTCCCATGGAGTTCAATACCATCGCCATCAGCGACGGCGTGACCATGGGCACCGAGGGCATGAAGGCCTCGCTCGTCAGCCGCGAGGTGATCGCCGATTCCATCGAGCTGCTGGTGCGCGGCCACATGTTCGACGGCGTCGTGGCTCTCGTCGCCTGCGACAAGACCATTCCCGGCGCGGCTATGGCCTTGCTGCGCACCAACGTCCCCGGCCTGGTGCTCTACGGCGGCTCCATCCTGCCGGGCAAGTACAAGGGCCGCGACATCAGCATCGGCGACGTTTTCGAGGCGGTGGGCGCCAACGCGGCGGGCCGCATCACGGACGCCGAGCTGCTCGATATCGAAGACCATGCCTGCCCCGGCGCGGGCGCTTGCGGAGGCCAGTTCACCGCCAACACCATGGCCACGGTGATGGAGCTGATCGGACTTTGCCCGATGGGCATGGCCGCCGTGCCGCAGGTGGATAAGCGCAAGGACGACGTGTGCTACCGCTGCGGCCAAATCATCATGGATGCCGTCCGCAACGATCTGCGCCCGCGCGACATCTGCACGCGCAAGGCGTTCAACAACGCCATCGCCAGCGTGGCCGCCACGGGAGGCTCGACTAACGCCGTGCTCCACCTGCTGGCCATGGCGCGCGAAGCCGAAGTGCCGCTTTCCATCGACGATTTCGACGCCATCTGCGCCCGTACCCCGATCTTCGTCGACCTCAAGCCCGCCGGCCGTTTCATGGCCGCGGACGTGGATAAAGCCGGCGGCATCGGGGTGATCGCGCAGCGCCTGGTGGAGGGCAAGCTCGCCGATGGCTCGGCTGTCACGGTGACGGGCCGCACCTTGGCCGAAGAAGCCGCCGATGCTCACGAGACTCCCGGCCAGGAAGTGATTCTGCCCCTGAATAAGGCCCTCAAGCCGCGCGGCGGAATCGCCATCCTGCGCGGAAGCCTGGCCCCTGAAGGCTGTGTCATCAAGCTGGCCGGCCACGAGAAGAAAGTCCACCACGGTCCCGCCCGCGTCTTCGATCGCGAAGAAGACTCCATGGAAGCGGTCACACACGGCAAGATCAAGCCCAACGACGTGATGATCATCCGCAACGAAGGCCCGCGCGGCGGCCCCGGCATGCGCGAGATGCTGGGCGTGACTGGGGCCATCGTGGGCGCCGGCCTTTCCGACAGCGTGGCGCTGGTGACCGACGGACGTTTCAGCGGCGCCACCCACGGTTTCATGATCGCCCACGTTTCCCCCGAGGCCTTCAACGGCGGCCCCATCGCCGTCGTCGAGGAAGGCGACCCGATCACAGTGGATGCCGACAAGGGCGTAATCGATATCGACATTCCCGCCGCGGAGTTGGCCCGACGCCTGGGCGCGTGGAAGCCGCGCGCCCCGCGCTACAAGACCGGCGTCTTCGCCAAGTATTGCGCGCTGGTCTCTTCGGCCTCCGAAGGCGCCATCACGCGCCCTTCACAGAATTAACATACAATCGCCGTAGGAATAGAAGCGGTAGCGCGTCTCGACCGCATGCCGGTAGGCCGCCAGGGTGAGTTCCGTCCCCGCGAACGCGCACACCAGCAGCAGCAAACTGGTTCGCGGCAGATGAAAATTGGTCAGCAGCGCCCCCACCCCGCGAAACTGAAACCCCGGATAAATGAAGATATCCGTCTCGCCGCTCATCCGTCCCTCTGGCCACGCGGTCTCGATGGTCCGCACGCTGGTGGTCCCCACGGCCACCACGCGCCTGGCCGCTCGCACTCTGGCCGCATTCTCTTCGGTGATCTGGTACCTCTCCGCGTGCAGCCGCCCGTCTTCCACACGCTCGGCGTGCAGCGGCTGAAAGGTGCCGAGCCCCACGTGCAGCGTGACGTACGCCACCTCCGCCCCGCGCGCGCGGCAAGCCTCAAGCACCTCCGGCGTGAAATGCAACCCGGCCGTAGGCGCCGCCACCGATCCCTTTTCGCGCGCGAACACCGTCTGGTACCGTTCGCGATCCGCCGGCTCGTCGGCCCGCTTGATGTACGGCGGCAGCGGCACGTGCCCGATCTTCTCGAATTCCTGGAACAAATCCCCTGCGCCGTGAAACCGCACCGTGCGTTCCCCGAATTCCCCGCGCGCAATCACTTCACCCTCGAGCCCGTCCGAAAACCCGACCCGTTCCCCCACCGGCATCTTGCGGCCCGGCCGGACGAGAGCCTCCCAGTCCCGCCCATCCGGGCTCACAGCGCGCAGCAGGAACACCTCCACTTCTCCGCTCAAATACTCACGCCGTTTGGGATTCTTCTTCCCGATGGGCAGCGCGTGCACGCCCGCGCGCCGTCCGAACAACCTGGCCGGAAACACGCGGGAGTCGTTCAGAACCAGGCAATCCCCTTGGGCCAGGAACTCGGGGAAATCGCGGAATCGCCGGTCTTCCCAACGCCGCTCCGCGCGATGGAGCACCAGCATCCGCGCCCCCGCGCGATCCGCCAGCGGCTCCTGGGCGATCGACTCCCCGGGCAATTCGTAATCGAAGGCCGCTAGATCCATCCGACCTACCAGTTGAACGCCGCAAATGGCTGAATGCGTTTGTTGCCGAGATCGATGCGGTATGCGTAGCGCATGCCAAACCGGAAGTCGTATGGGAAGTGCAGAAAGTTGAGGTCGAAGACGGCTTCGACGCCGGTGGACCGGTACAACCTGTTCCCCACCTTCCCATAGTCGTAAAATAAACTGCCGGCGACCCGCTTGATGTAAGCCAACTGACTGAGCGCCAGGTCGGGATACAGAAGCGGCATTTCATAGGTGGCGGAGTACTTAGTCAGATCCGCTCCGGTGAAGGGGCTGTAGCCGCGCGGAAAACGAATCTGGCTGGAGAAGTAGTAGCTTCCGTGCTGGCGCTCATAGCCGCTTTCCAACACCAGCGCGTGATGGCGCAGCAGGCCGGGTGTGGCGAAACGGCCGTCGGCGGATAGAAAGTTTCCGGTGTACTGGCCCGTCCACGGTGTCTGGCGATACGTCAGCCGGAAGGTCTGTGCCCACACCGGCGCCAGATCGCGCGGGGCGCGCTCGCGAGTGCGCGAGAATCGCAGTCCGTACACGAGCGGCGTCAGGCCACCGCCGTTCAGGCTGATGGATTCCACCGCGGCGGCGAAGCTGAGGCCGGTGACGTAATAGCCGCGCGAAAGATTCAGCGGAATATGGAACCCGGCACTGGCGGTGCGCTCCGTCCAGGTATCCTTGTGATCCGAGAATTGCAGGCTGCGGTCGCGGTCGGCGAACCCGAGGTCCAGCACGGGGAAAAAGCGGTTATAGCTGACATTGGTTGCGAACCCGGCGGTCCCTTCGTTGCTGTTGTAGAGGGCGGACGCATCTAAGTTCATCAGCCGCATCTTGTCATTCGACATGAGACCGAAGCCAAAGTCCGGCGGAGCGGAAGTAAGTCCCCAGGAATGGACATCTAACAGATGCAGCGACGGGCTGTAGCTCTCCGCCGGATACTGCGTGTTGGGAATCTGCGCGCTGTAATCGTGGGGTTGGCCATGATAGCCCAGGCCGGCGTACGGCGCCGCGCCGATGCGCCTCCAGTTGGCGGGGTCCAGAGGAATTTCGGCCGCATTGTAGCCGCGGGCGGAATAGTCGCTGTACAGCAGCTTTGTGCCGTCGGGCGAGATGCTCGGATAATTAGCGCCGAACTTGGAAGAGGTCACGCGATAGCGCAGCCCTTCCGGTATCTCCACCGCATAGATGTCCATGGTGCCTTCGGGCGAAGACTTGTAGAGCACATAGTTCTTGAAGAACACCGGGTTTGCCAGCTCTTCATCGCAGTGCGAAATTACATCCGTAAACTTTTGGGACTCCAGGTCGACCACCGTGAGCGCGCGGCCGGCGCCGCTCTGAGTCACCATCGCGATGCGGCGGCCGTCGTCCGACCAGGCGGGCGAATAGATCATGTCGTTCTCGGGCGACGCCATCCGCTGCAGCTCGGCGCCGGTGCCGGCATCCAGTATGACCAGCGAGCAGAGCCGCTCGGGAAGAAACTCGACCACCGCGACGCGCGTGGCATCCGGCGAAAGCACCGGGTTCATGAAGCGCGTCTTGTGGGTGAGGCGGCGGGTGTGTCCGCGAGCCAGGTCGCGGATCAGGATCTCGGAATAGCCGCGCAGCCAGCGCACGTCCGGGACGTACTCATCCCACACCATCCGTCCTTTCACCACCGAAGTCCGGTTGGAGGCCATCACCGACGGCGTAAAGCGAAAGAGTTTCTGCTCGCGGCCGTCGGGACGAAGGCGGACCACTTCCACAGGGTAGCTGTCCATCCCGATCTTCTGCGCCAGCACGCTGCCATCGGTTTCGAACACGGGCTGATAGTAACCGGTGAAGACGCTCTTGGCTTCGGTGTTGACGATGGCTGGCTGGCTGAATTCCATCTCCGCCGCCTTCGACTCCCACCGCTCGCCTATGTCAGACATGGTGTCGTCGTAGTTGGCGCCGGCGCCGCGGCCAGTCTCCTTCTTCATGGCAGCCGACAACGCGAAGGGGTTCCACGACGACTTGGCGGTGCCCGCCAGGATCTTGTCCCAGGCCTCAGGACCGCTGGTGCGGTTCACATGGCTCACCAGAAAGGAACCCAGCTCATCGGGGCTTGGCACCGCATCCTTATAAGAACCGTGCTCGGCCTTCATGAAAGAATAGTGCTGACCCGAGAGCAGCAGGGCGCGGGTGGTGGCCTCCGAGGACGCGAACTGGCCCACGCCGCCGCGCATCATGGTGGCCTCGGCAACCCGGGCGTCCCCGGCCATCCACCAGTCCGGAAGGGACATGCCTCGGACCGCGGCCATTCCCGCTTCGCCGAACAGCGTGGTCGCCACCTTGCCGAAGCCATGATTCATCTTGGCGATCTGCACCAGGCGGCGGCCTTCGGTGGCGGTCAGGCTGGCGATCCAGTCGTTGGTGCCCCAAAAGCCCTGGGCCGGCATCATATTGAATGTGGCCATGCGGGGGAAGAGGGACACATTGCCGCCCGAGTAGCGCGTCACGTTCTGGTTGGCAAGCATGACCACGGTATGCCGCGGAAGCGCCGCTCCCAGCGACTGGCTCAGGGGAGCGTAGAGAGTCTCGAGCGAGTTGGCGGCGCGCTGGGCATCGGCCTCGATTCCATGCGGGAAGATCACGTCGAAGTGCTCGGTCCGGATTTTGCGCCACTCGGTATCCGGGGGATACTGCGCCCGCAGCGTGGGTGCCAGGCAAAATGCCAACAGGACGAAATCTCTCATGAGCGCTCTGTTCCTATTTTCGCGCAGTGACGGTGATCTCGATGCGCGCCTTCGGCAACGCCAGCCTGGTCACACCCACGGCGGTGCGCGAAGGCCGCGGCGTCTTGAAGTAAGTGGCGTAGACGGCATTCATGCGCGCGAACAGGTCCATGTCCGTGAGATACACCTGCACGGACACCACGTCCGCATAGGTCATGCCCGCTGCCTTGAGGACGATGCCGATGTTGTCCACACACGTCTTCACTTCGGCTTCGAAATCGGCGGGGACTTCGCGGGTTTTGAGATCGGCGCCGATCTGGCCGGAGATGTAGAGGGTTCCATCCACCAGGACGCCGGGGCTGTACATCGGTTCGGCGGCGCCCGGCGCCGGGGCGAATTCCGGCGGGGTAATCGTTTTCTTTTGGGCCTGCAAGGGCACAGCGAGGGAGAGCGTGCCCAGAAGCAACGCGCAGAGATTGGTTCGCATGAGTGTCACTGTAGCACTGATCGCAGGGCGGACCCCCGGCCACATGACAGCAATCCGCCGCTCACGTATCTTTTAGGATACACTTATGCTGTGGAGCCGGTCCCCAGGGAGGTCAGGCTTTACGCGGATGCCAAGGGGCGATGTCCTTTTGAGATTTGGCTCAACGGGCTGCGGGATTTGAAAGCGAGGGCCATCATTCGGGAGCGAATTGCGCGGCTCATGCTGGGGAACTTCGGCGACGCAAAGGCTATCGGTGATGGCGTATTTGAAATGCGCGTGACGTTCGGGCCCGGGTATCGCATTTACTGTGCGGAGGATGGCAAGAGAATCATCGTATTGCTTTGCGGTGGGAGCAGGCGCTCACAGGCGAAGGATATCGGTCGGGCAAGGATCTGCTGGAACGAGTACAAGAGGTTGATCGGTCATGCCTAGAGGTTATCGAGATTACGAAGAAAGCTTGAAGGAAGGGCTGCGCGACCCGGAGGAAGCGGCCGGTTACCTGAATGCCTGCCTGGCGGGAGGATCTCGCGAGGTGTTTCTGCTGGCGCTACGCCAGGTTGCAGCCGCCCACGGCATCGGCAGCGTGGCAAAGCAAAGCGACCTGGGGCGTGAGTCGCTCTATCGCACGCTCTCGGCAAAGGGCAATCCGCGGCTTGAGACGCTGCTGCGGCTGTTGGACACCGCGGGCCTCAGGTTGTCCGTGGAAGCCAAGAAGCGAAAACCGCGCGCCGCCTGAGCGCGAGCCCTATTTGCGCTCGGTGACGGCGTTTCCCGCGCGAAGCGATAGCGAGGATTAAACGATGAAAGAAACCCAAACATATCCCCTACGGCTGCTACGTTCGCTCAAAGAGGCGGTTGAGCGGTTAAGCCGGGAAGACCGGACGAGCATCAACCAGTTCGTGGCCACGGCGGTGGTAGAGAAGGTCTCGGCACTTCAGACCGCGAAACATTTCGCGGACCGGCAGGCGCGGGCGGATTTCAAGGCTTTCGACAAGATCATGAGGCGGAGGGGCGGAAAGACGCCCCGGAAAGGCGATGAAATGCCGGCGTAGCCCAAAGGGGCGCCTTGACTGAGCAGTAAAGTTCCGCGATGGGCGTTAGGCGGCAAGGTGGTGAACGTCGTACCATGAATTCGTGCCGGTCAAGATTCGCGATCTGATCAGGACACTGGAAAACGCAGGGTGGCGCCACGTCCGGACCTCTGGCGACCATCGGGTCTTTCGAAACCCTGAGGGTCGCGTTACGATCGTGTCGGGGAAGCTTGGGGACGACGTTCGGCCTGGCACGTATCACGCCGTTTTGCGGCAAACTGGCATCAAGGAGGCCGATAAATGATTCGCAAGTACTCCCTGATCATCGAAGGGGACGACGCCGGCTACAGCGGTTACGTACCGGAGCTCCCGACCATCCTGGTCACCGGGAAATCCCTAGAGGAGCTGACTGCCTGCGCCAAAGAAGCCGTCCGCCTCTACTGGGAAACCCTGCAAACCGATCGATCCCCGGCTTCGATTGTCCGCGAAATCGAAGTCGAACTGCCGGTCTGATGTGGCTATCACCGCGCGAAGCGGCGACTTGCAGGGCAAGGGCGCGGCCAAGTGGATCTCGCCGCAGACAGGCTAGACCACAGTCGCCAGAGTGAATAATCATTTGTCTATGTCAGAGCCACTTGGGCTCATTGTCGCCGACTCGCAGAAATGCCTGCGACCAGTGCTTGGCCCGTGATCCCTTCGGGGGTCCAGGCCGCTCAGAGCAGCACCCCATTATCCGGATTCCGGCTTTCACCCACGCTTGACACCAATATCGCCGGTTGCCCCTTAATCACGCACTTGTTAGTGCAGATGCCGCATCCGATACACAACTCCAGATTGACGCGCGGCTGCTTCACCGTGACCTTTTCGCCTGTGTCCGCAGTGACCTGCGCTTCTTCGAACCAGATGGCCTTCTTGGGCGTAGGGCAATGCTCTTCGCAAACGATGCACGTCCGCGCGCTGGCGTAAGGGAGACAACGGTTGCGGTCGATGTACGCCAGGCCGATCTTGATCTTCTGCTTCTCGGCCACGGTGAGGGGCCGGATGGCGCCGGTGGGGCAAACCTCGGTACACAGCGTGCACTCGTACTCGCAGTAGCCGATGGTCATCTTCATGACCGGCGACCACATGCCCTCGAGGCCGGCTTCGAGCGCCGCCGGATGGATGCCGTTGGTGGGGCACACCTTCATGCACTCGCCGCAGCGGATGCACTTACCGAGGAATTCCTCTTCGCCAAGCGCACCCGGGGGCCGCACCAGCTCGGGGTTGTAGGAGCGCTTGCGGGCCAGCGGATGGGTGCGGAACAGGAACGCCGCCCCGACGCCGGCTGCGCCCGAGGCCAGCAACTGGCGGCGGCCGAGGTCCAGGCGCGAGTCCTTCGGCGGATTCAGAAAGCTGGTCCCCCAACTGAAGGCGACGGCCTGCGAGGGACAGTCGGACTGGCAGTTGAAGCAGTAGAAGCACTCCGCCGGCTTCCATTCGAGGGTGTCCGGCAGGTTGGCGCCGCCCTGACAATCGGCCAGGCACAGGCGACAATTGTCGCAGGCGTCCGGGCTCTTATGCAGCCGCACCAGCGGGTTCTTGCCGACAATTCCCAGCAGCGCTCCGAGCGGACAAATATACCGGCACCAGAATCGCGCCCGGTAGAAGTTGAGGGCGATGACCACCCCGAACAGCGCCCCGATCAAGACATTTCCGAAGTAGTGCGGCTGCTGGACGGCCAGGAAGTGCCGGCGCAGGAACTCGTAGACCGGTTCGCTCGTCGCGCTGAAGATGGAAACCGTGGCGCCGTTCACTGCGGGGAACACCGCCACCGCCATTCCCCGGAAGAAGAACGAAATCGGGTCGAGCCAGCCCACCACGTTGACGCCCAGCAGCGCACCCGCCAGAAACACCACCAGCACGTAGTACTTGGCCTTCTGCCAGCGGCCGTAGCCGCCCGTGCCAAGCCTGGCCTTCACCGAGCCGCCGCGCAGGCTCGAGAACAACTGGTGCACAGTGCCGAAGGGGCAAATCCATCCGCAGAACCAGCGGCCGAACAGGAAGGTGACGCCCAGCGTGGCCACTGAAAGCAGCATGCCCGCGGCCAGTGCATGCGACGCCAGCCAGTCCGTCAGCATCACCAGCGGATCGAGTTGGAAGAAGAGCTTTACCCCGCCGCCCACGCGGTTGATGGGGTGATACACGGTTTCCAGAAACAGATAGAGGAACAGCAGCAGAAACGCGGTCTGTACGGCGCGGCGGAGCCACACCAGCGTCGTCGTTCGCGTTCTGCGAGCCATCTATACCTCCACGCGCGCCGGTGAGAGCGCCGCGTAATTCATGTTGCCGAGGCCGCGGGCGTGGCCTTCCACCACGTAGCCGATGTCCTGCGGCCGAAGCCCCAGCAGCGTGGCGCCGAAGGCATCCACCGCTACCTGGTCCACGCCGGCCACGATGGTGTCGCGGCGTTTTACGTCGGCGAGATTGCCGCCCGCCGGCCCATTCGCCGTCAGCACGCGCACCGCGTCGAGCACCACCAGTTGCGGCCGGATGAAGCCGGCCAGGTCGGCGACGCAGTTCGCGATGTCCTGGTGGAAGCGGTTGCGCGCGCCGCCGGCCACGCCCATCAGGTTCTTCATTCCGAGGACGGCCTTGGTGAGGCTATGTTGCTTGACGATCCCCACGTTGATGACGCGGTCGGCCTCCACCACATCCCGATAGATTTCCCACTCCTTGAGGACCCGAGCGCCCTGGATAGCCATCTTGCGGAACTTGCGCTCATCCATGAAATAGCACTGCGCGCCGGCCTTTTCGGCGGCGCTCTGGATGCCGCTGCGCGGGAAAGTGCGCTGCGCCGAGTTGCAGGGGTTGTCGCCGACCGCGACCTTTTTCGCGCCGGCCTGGAAGCACATCTCGATGAGCGTGGCGACCACGTCGGGGTTTGTGCAGGCCGCCTGTTCGGGCCGGCGGTCCCACGCGATGTTGGGCTTCACCCAAACCACGTTGCCCTTGGAAACGAAGCGCCCCATTCCGCCCAGCGCGTCGATGGCGCCGCGCGTCAGCCGCCTGGCCTCTTCCGCAATGCCATCGGGCGCGGCAGGAGAAGACTTGTAGTGGGCGATGCTCAGCGCGGGCGCGGCGGCGGGCAAAAGCGCGGGCGCAAGCGACACCAAGAACTGTCTCCGATCCAGTTCCATCACGGCTTCACCTTGTCCAGAAGAGCGGCCGCGTCCGCCGGCGCATGGAGACAAAGCACGGCCCAGCGCCCGCGCGCGAAGAAGATCGTTTCACCGCCCGACCGTGGGTAATACTGGCGGAGCTGTGCCACCCTTTGCTCCGCCTCGCGCTCATCCGCGGCCAGCGAAATCACCAGAGTGGTCGCCTTCCCATCGAAGCGGTAAGATGCCGTCAGCGCAGGCGCCAGGAAGTCATGCCCGGCCGGAGCCTGCACCACGTATTTCTCCGAGCGCGCCACCCGGTTCTCGCGCGGAAGAACGTCGAGCAGGCTCGGCAGTGAGCGGTCCCCACCGATACTTCGCGAGATCGCGCGCGCGAAGTTATCGAGCGCCGGCGCCGTCCCATCGCCAAAAGCCGACAGCCTCACGTAGTAGCGCCCTTGCAGAAAGTTCAGCGTCGATTCGCTGCTGTAACCCTCCGCCCCGATGTCCACAAAATGATACTCCGGAGAGCGCTCGGCCGAATAAATGCCGAAAGCTTTGAGCGCGCCGCCCATATCGAATACGTCCACCGTCATTTCGACGCCCGCCCGCTTATACTCGCGGTGCGCCAGCGCCACCAGCCCGTACTTGAGATAGATATCGGCGCCGCCGTCCATGTACCGGTAGAGGTCGGACGAATAGAACCGCACCGCGTCCCCGCCCTTGGGAAGCAGCGCGCCGAGTCGCGTCTTCACTTCGGCCGGAATGGGTGCCTGTTGCCCCCACAGTGCAGCCGCCAGAACCACACAGACAATGGGTCCGCGCATGGTGTGCTCCAAGACACCAAAAGAGTTTCGATTCCTATACTATCACCGGGCGGTTCGGCCGCAGAACCGGTCACGCCGCCCCGATGCCTTATAATTAAGGTTTTCCGGTGCTCATGCTTACACTAGAGAAGTTCTCGATTGGAGTGGGAGACCGCTTCGCGCATCAGGCAAAAGCGCAACTGACAGCTTGCGTCATGGCTGCGGGGATGCCCTCCGTGCCCGGCGTCACCGTGATCCCCGTCTGGAACAAATCGAATCGCGAGCACCTGATCGTCGGATCCGAACCGGGCAGCGTGAGGGCCGCCGCCGACGCGGCCGTCCGGCAACTGGGCTGGAAACATCCGTACCACGTGGACGCCGATCACATCAACCTGGGCACGGTGGACCGCTTCATCGAGGCCAGCGATTTCTACACGCTGGACGTCGCCTCGGCCATCGGCCAGCCCGCCGCGGCGGCTGACGTGGAAGCCTTCGTGGGCCGGCATCCGGAACTGATCGGGCGGTTGAGCATCCCTGGAATCGGCGAGCCGTTCGTCACCACGCAACAGTCGGTCGAGGCAGTCGCCGCCAAGTATCTCTTTGCGGTCGAGGAAGCCGGGCGCATCTATCGCCACGTCGCGGAGCGCAAAGGCGCGGACCATTTCGTGACCGAAGTTTCCATGGACGAGACCGACTTGCCGCAAACTCCTCCCGAGCTGCTTATCATTCTGGCGGCCATCGCCGATGAGAAGATCCCCATCCAGACCATTGCGCCGAAGTTCACGGGCCGCTTCAACAAGGGCGTGGACTACGTTGGCGACCTGGCGCAATTTGCGAAGGAATTCAACGACGACCTGGCGGTGATCGCCTACGCCACCGGGCAGTACCGCCTTCCGCGCAACCTCAAGCTGAGCGTGCATTCGGGCAGCGACAAGTTTTCCATTTACCCGCTCATGCGGCGGGCGCTACGAAAATTCAACGCCGGGGTGCACCTCAAGACGGCGGGAACGACGTGGCTCGAGGAGCTGATCGGACTGGCGGAAGCCGGCGGAGACGGGCTCAAACTGGCCAAGGAGGTCTACACCCAGGCGTTCGCCCATCGCGACGAGTTGTGCGAGCCGTACGCCGCCGTGATCGACATCCACTACGACCGGTTGCCCTCGCCGGCCGATGTCCAGGGCTGGACCTCGGAGCAGTACACGTCGGCGCTGCGCCACGATCAATCGGACCCGGGATTCAATCCGGACGTGCGGCAATTGCTGCATGTGGGCTACAAGGTGGCCTCGAAGATGGGCGCCCGATATCTGAACATGCTCGATGAGTGTGAGGAGTCGATATCCCGCAACGTCACCCAGAACCTGTTCGAGCGGCACATCCGGCCGCTATTCCTGGAGAAATAGAGTGTTTGCGATGCAACCGCTCTCTTACGTTCGCGGCTCAGTACGGAGCACCATTCTGAGCCGCGAACGTAAGAGAGCGGTTGTGCTGGCGTGGGTCCTGACCCTCCCCGCTGCGTATGCGCAGGACACGCGCAACGTCACCGAGCCGGTGATTCCACCGAGCTGCTTTGTCTTGAGCGCCAAGCTCTCCGCGGTTAACGGCAAGACCCTTGTCGACTCCGACGAAGACAAGCTGGACACAAACCGCATTCAGAAGGCCATCGACGGCTGCCCGAAAGGTTTCACCGTCGAGCTGAAGGCCGATGGCGCGCATGATGCCTTTCTCTCCGGCCCGCTCGATTTGCGGGCCGGCGTCACGCTGCGGGTGGATGCCAAGACCACATTGTTCGGATCGCGAGACGCACGGGTCTACGAGGTCAGCCCGGGCAGTTGCGGCGTCGTGAGCCAGAAGGGAGGCGGCTGCCGGGCCTTGATCAACGGCAGCAATGTCGCCGGCGCGGCGGTGATGGGCGATGGCACTATCGATGGCCGCGGGTGGGCCAAGCTCATTGGGAAGACCGTCTCCTGGTGGGACCTCGCGGAGCAAGCTCGCGCCGCCGGAAACCAGAATTGCCCGCGCCTGATGGTGCTTTCGCGCTGCGACAATTTCACGTTGTACCGCATCACGCTGAAGAATTCCGGCAATTTCCACGTCGCCTACAGTGGCGGAAACGGGTTCACGGTCTGGGGCGTAGTCATCGACACGCCCGGGAAGGGCGCGCGGAACACGGACGGCATCGACCCCGGCGGTTCGACCAATGTCACCATCACCCACTGCTACATCTCCACCGGCGATGACAACGTGGCCATCAAAGCCGGCGCCCATTGCTCCCACATGACCATCGCGCACAATCATTTCTACGCGGGGCACGGCATGTCGATCGGCAGCGAGACCAACGGCGGTGCCGATTCCATCCGCGTCACCGACCTGTCGATTGACGGCGCCGACAACGGGCTCCGCATCAAGTCGAACTCGAGCAAGGGAGGGCTGGTCCAGGACGTGGTCTATAGCGACGTGTGCATTCGCAACACCAGGAACCCTATCCTGATGGACTCCGACTACGA
>PMYB01000014.1 GCA_003170915.1 Bryobacterales bacterium
AGCAGGCCAAAGACGCGCGATACCTGAAAGCCACGGTGCGCAACTACGATGCGATGCGCAGGCTTTACGGCCAGGTCCCCGGCGGCGGGTATGCGGCCGACGAGAACGCGCGGCCGGGGTTCAATGGACCGCGCAACGGCACCGAAACGTGCGCCTGGGTCGAGATGATGTTCAGCGACGAGATGCTGGTGGGGATCACCGGCGACCGCACATGGGCGGACCGGGCCGAGGAGATCGCTTTCAATTCCTTCCCGGCATCGATGACCCCGGATCTCAAGGGGCTGCACTATATCACGAGTCCCAACCAGGTTCAGCTCGACCGCGCCAATAAGGCGCCCATGATTGAGAACAGCGGCGACATGTTCCGTTACGACCCTTACGAGTACCGCTGCTGTCAGCACAATGCGTCGTTCGGATGGCCGTACTTTTCCGAGTACCTGTGGATGGCGACGCGCGATAATGGCCTGGCGGTGGTAATGTACGCGCCGAGCCAGGTGAAGGCCAAGGTCGCCGATGGCACCGAGGTCAAGCTGACCGAGACCACCAATTATCCGTTCGACGAATCCATCGCGATTGCGGTGGAGACGCCGAAGACGGTCCGCTTCCCGCTCGTGCTTCGCGTGCCGGCGTGGTGCGCCAACCCCTCCGTCAGCGTGAACGGCAAGCCGCTTCCGGCGCCCAAGGACGCCGCGCGCGGCTGGCTGGTCGTGGACCGCGCGTGGAGCGCCAACGACAAGGTGGTATTGACGCTGCCCATGAAGATCCGTGCGCAGGTCTGGAAAGAGAATCGCAACACCGTGTCCGTCAGCCGCGGCCCGTTGACGTACTCGCTCAAGATCGGTGAGCGCTGGGTCCGTGAAGGCGGCACAGACGAGTTCCCGGCGCAGGAAGTCTACCCGGCTACGCCCTGGAATTACGGGCTGGTCTTGAACGTGCAGAAACCGGAGGAGTCGTTTCAGGTGGTGAAGACGGGCAAAACCGCGGCGCAGCCCTTCGCCGCCGAGGATGCCCCCATCGTATTACGCGCGCAAGGCCGGCGAATCCCGCAATGGAAACTGGAGCCGAACGGCATGGCCGGCGAAGTCGCGCCCGGGCCGGTGAAGAGCAACGAGCCTGTCGAGGACATCACGCTCATCCCGATGGGCGCGGCGCGGCTGCGCATTTCTTCCTTTCCGCGGATCGGCGACGTTCCCGATGCGCATGTCTGGGACGGCCCGGCGCCTATCGTGCAGGCTTCGGCGAGCTCGCATTTCGAGCCTCCTTCCGCGGTTCTCGATGGCCTGGCGCCGTCCAATTCCGCCGACCGCTCCATCCCCCGGTTTGTGTGGCCGCAAGGCGAAAGCGGAATGTGGATCGAGTACCGTTACTCCGAACCGCGAACCATCGGATGGGCGGAGGTCTACTGGGCCGCGGACGCCGATGGCCGAGAGTGCGTGCTGCCCGGGTCGTGGTGGCTCGAGTGGTGGGACGGTTCGGCGTGGAAGCCCGTGGAGGGCACAGCGGCGTACCCCACGGAGAAGGACAAATTCAACCGGGTTGGCTTTACGCCGATTCACACTACGGCCATCCGGCTGCAGGTTGCGCCACAAGGCCGCCAGTCGGCCGGGATTCTGGAGTGGCGCATAAAATCAAATTAGCCACGGATGAACACGGATAAACACGGATAAGCAAAAACCAAGAAATTCCTAAATTCTTTGTCTTGTTATCCGTGTTCATCCGTGTTCATCCGTGGCTATAATTCTTATGGACAAGCTTATGAGAAGTTTCAGACTCGCCGCGGCTGTGAGCGGCTTCGCATTCGCGGCATGGGCGCAGACCCTGGCGCCCATGCGCCCGCCGGCCGTTCCGCTGGTGGCCCACGATCCGTACTTCAGCATCTGGTCCGCCGCCGACCGCCTCACCGACACCGGCGCCACCCACTGGACCGGCAAGCCCAACAGCTTGTCCGCGCTGGTCCGCATCGATGGCATCGTCTATAGCCTGACCGGCGCCATGGGCCGGGGCGGCCGCGGCGCGCCGGCCCCTAACCCAATGGCGCAGACCCGGGTCGAGGTGTTGCCGACGCGGACCATCTACGAATTCTCGGGCGCTGGAGTCAAAGTGGGGCTGACGTTTCTCACACCCGCTTTACCCGACGATCTGGAGGTTCTCTCGCGGCCGCTGACTTACGTCGATTGGACCGTCAGCTCGAGCGACGGCAAAGAGCACGAGGCGGCCGTCTATTTCGACGCGGCGTCCGACCTGGTGGTGAACACCCCCGACCAGCCGGTCTGGTCCGCGCGCTTTCAAGTGGACGGTCAACCGGTATTGCGGATGGGCTCGCGCGAGCAGCCGGTCCTGGCCAAACGCGGAGACGACTTGCGGATCGATTGGGGATACCTCTACCTGGCCGCCGACAAACCGGAGGGCGTCACGCAAGCGATCACCAACTCACAACAGGGCCGCGCGGCGTTCACCGGCACGGGACGGCTGCCCGATTCCGACGACCTTTCCGATGGTTCCCGCGGCGGACGGGCTCCGGGGCCGGTGCTGGCTTTCTGTATGAACTTGGGAAAGATCGCGTCGCGGCCCGTCTCGCGCTACCTCATGATCGCCTATGACGATCTATACGCCATCGAGTACTTCGAGCGGCGCGAACGGGCCTGGTGGCGGCGCAACGGCGCGGATGCGGCGGAGTTGTTACGCATGGGCCGCCGCGATCACGACGCGCTGCTTGCAAAAAGCAAGGCTTTCGACGACGAGCTGATGACCGACCTGCGACGGGCCGGCGGCGAGAAGTACGCCCGCCTCGCGGCTCTGGCGTATCGGCAGACGCTCGCCGCGCACAAGCTGGTGGCGGACGCCGATGGCGCCGCCATGTTCTTTCCAAAAGAGAATTTCAGTAACGGCTGCATCTCCACGGTGGACGTGATCTATCCCAGCTCTCCGTTTGCGCTGCTATTCAATCCGCGGCTGCTGCGCGCGCAGCTCCAGCCAGTGCTCGAGTACGCGCGTATGGGCCGGTGGCGCTGGCCGTTTGCGCCGCACGACCTCGGCACGTACCCGCAAGCCAACGGTCAGGTCTACGGCGGCGGCGAGCGAACCGAAGAGAATCAAATGCCGGTCGAGGAGAGCGGCAACATGCTCATCATGCTGGCCGCGCTCGCCAAGGTGGAAGGCAATGCGGACTATGCCGCAAAGTACTGGCCGGAGCTGACCAAATGGGCCGAGTACCTGAAAGAGAAGGGACTGGATCCCGAGAACCAGCTTTCCACGGACGACTTTGCCGGCCACCTGGCGCACAATGCCAACCTGTCGATCAAAGCCATCCTGGCGCTGGGATCGTACGGCATGCTCGCCGAAATGACGGGACGGAAAGACGCCGCTGCTCAATACCGCCGGACCGCCCAGGAGTTCGCCGGGAAGTGGATCGAGCTGGCCGGCGAGGGAGATCACTACCGGCTGGCGTT
>PMYB01000185.1 GCA_003170915.1 Bryobacterales bacterium
ACATTTTACGCGACCCAATTCGCGAGCGCCCTTCCGAAGCGCGAAACGTGGTAGAATGTGGCATCGCCACGCTGGTCGCAGTCCACTATCCACAAGAATGACCGCAGGGAGATCGCAAATGAAAGCAGCAGTCTACTACGGGCCGCGCGACGTTCGCGTCGAAACTGTCCCCAGACCCTCGGCGGGACCCGGTGAGGTCGTCCTTCGAGTGCTTCGCTGCTCGGTGTGTGGCACCGACAAGCGCATCTTTACGCACGGACAAAAAAACGTCGTTCCGCCGACCATCACGGGACACGAAATCGTGGGGACGGTATTCGAGGTTGGCTCCGGTGTGGACGCCACGACCGCCATCGGCCGCAAGGTAGTGGTCGCCACGGTGGTTGGTTGCGGGAAGTGTATTTACTGCCGGCGGAAGCAATTCAATCTCTGCGATTCCTTCACGGCTCTCGGATACGATTACGCCGGCGGATTCGCCGAGTACGTGAAGATCCCCGCCGCCGCCGTGGCTCAGGGCAACATCATCCTGGTTCCCCCTGCCATGGCCCTGGAGCGCGCCGCGCTGGTCGAGCCGCTCTCCTGCTGCCTGAATGGCGAGGAGTATTTGAACGCGCAGCCGGGCGACCGCGCATTGGTTTTCGGCGCTGGCCCCATCGGATTGATGCACGCGGCTATCCTCAAATCCCGCGGCTGCGACCCCGTCATCGTGACGGATGTCTCCGACGAACGCCTGGCCTACGTTGTGGAATTTGGCCTGGGCCGGACGGTCAACACGGCCGGAGGCAATGCCATTCCGAAGATTCTCGAAGCCGTTGGGGGCGAGAAGTTCGACGTTGCCCTGACCGCCAACTCCGTGAAGTCCACTCAGGCCGATGCATTGAAGTTAGTGCGTAAGAAGGCCCGCGTTTGCTTCTTTGCCGGCATACCCAAAGACGATCCGGTGTTACCCATCGACACTAACTTCATCCACTACAATGAGATCTCCGTTTTCGGGTGTTTCGCTTCGAACCTGGAACATTACCATCAGGCGCTGGAGATGATCGGGCGCGATGACATTCCCTGGGACCGGTTTGTCACTCATAGGTTCAAGTTACAAGATATGGTCAAGGCCTTCGCCGTGATCGAGGCGGGACAAGGCATCAAGACGGTTATCGATTGCGAGTAACGGCTACTGTAATGGACAAGGATTCCCTGGCGCAACTCATCGAGATCTCCCATGTTGTGGGAGCTGATCGGGAGTACGTGCAAGCGGCCGGCGGAAACACTTCCGTCAAATCGCCCGACGGCCGGACCATGGCCATCAAGGCCAGCGGCACCGCACTGACCTTGATGAGCGAGACGGATGGTTGGGTGGAGATGGACGTGGCGGCGGTCTTGAACGTCCTGGACCGAACCGATCTTGCCGCGCTCCCGGTGAAGGAGCGCGAGGCGCGTGTCCTCGAGTGCTTGCACGCCGCGGCTGTCGGCGGCCGCGGGCGCCCATCGGTTGAGACTGCGCTTCACGCCATGCTCGGGCGCGTCGTGGTCCACACCCACGCCGTGGCGGCCAACGCCTTGAACTGTGGGCCAGGTGTTGCGGCCTTGGCGGAAATCTGCCCTCCCGGCGAACTGCCGCCGCTGTGGGTACCCTATACCGACCCGGGCTGGTGCCTCGCAACTGCCGTCAGGACGGTCGCGGAAGCTTACCGGCAACAGCACGGTTCCGCGCCCGCGGTCATCTTCATGGAGAACCATGGCCTCCTGGTCGCGGGCTCGGACGCCGGCGAGTGCCTGGCGCTCCACGCTGAATGGGTGGCGCGGTGCGAGCGATATTTCTCGCCGGCGGCGCCGCCCGTGCGCTCCGCTCCCGAAATCGGTTCCGCCGCTTTGCGCAAGGCCATGGAGGAGCTTCGTCGGGTCTGGCGCGATGCATTCGGAGCACGGCCTTTCGTCCGCCTCTCCCGCGATAAGGAACTGGCCGGAGCAGCTTGTGGAGAAGCGGCCGACCTATTCGCCGCCGGCTCGCTTACGCCGGACCACATTGTCTATACCGGCGCCCATGCCGTGGTGGCGGAGTCACTGGACGAGTTACCCTCTAAGTTACGACCTGCCTTGAGCGAAAAGTCATTCCCGCGGCTGGCGTTAGTTAGAAATGTCGGAGCGTTCGTGCTGGCTGCCGACCCCGCGAAGCTTGACGCCGCCGAGGACTTGGCGGTCGCCGGAGCTAGGATCATCCGCCTCGCCGCCGGGCGCGGCGGCGCCCACAATCTTTCCGCCGGCTTCGCCAACTTCATCGTCAACTGGGAGGCCGAACACTACCGCGCCCGCCTGACGGGCTCCGCGCAGGCGCCGCTGGCGGGCCACGTGGCTCTGGTCACTGGAGCTGCTTCGGGGTTGGGTTGCGGCATAGCGCTGGGGTTGGTCGAAGCCGGAGCGGCGGTGGCCTTTTGCGACATCGACGAGCCGGGCGTCGAGACGGCCGCCGCCAGTTCCGCCGACCCGCGCCGGGCGCTGCCCTTGCGCATGGACGTGACCAGCGAGCAGTCCGTATCGGCGGCTTTCGATCGCGTTGTCAGTCGTTGGGGTGGCATCGATATCGTGGTCTGCGCGGCTGGCATCGCCCCTCCCTACGATCTCGTCGATATGCCACTGGATAAGTGGCGGCTGGCCCTCGAGATCAACCTTACCGGCTATTTCTTAGTGGCGCGCGAAGCTGCCCGCATCATGCGCGCGCAGGGAGAAGGGGGAGCCATGGTCATGCTGTCATCCAAGACCGGGCTGGACGCCTCCAAGAGTAACTCCGCCTACAACGCCACTAAGGCCGGCGAGTTACATCTGATGCGCGGCTGGGCCCTGGAGCTTGGGCCGGATGGCATTCGCGTCAACGCCGTGGCGCCGGGCAACGTTTTTGAAGGCTCCAAGATCTGGAACCCCGAGTACATCGAGGCCGCCGCTCGCAAGAAGGGCATCCAGCCCGAGGAAGTCATCCCCTACTACACTTCGCTCACCGCCCTGAAGCGCGAGATCAAGCGTGCGGACGTGGCCGCGGCGATTATCTTCCTGTGCTCCGACTCCGCGCGCTGCATTACCGGACAGACGCTGGTGGTGGATGGTGGACAGGTGATGGTGCGATGAACGATAGCGAGCAGGTTACTCAACTTTACGGCGGTACGCTGGAGAGCCGCCTCGAAGCCTTGCGCCAGCTTTGCGCGCAATTGGGCGATCGGTCTCGCTGGGGCACCAACTGCCACATCCATACCAACGAATCGTTCAGCGTCTTTCGGTCGCCGTCGGAAGCCGTCTGGCAGGCCGCGCGTGAAGGCCTGGCGGTTCTCGGCATCAATGACCATTACACCGTGGCCGGACACGAAGAGTTTCGCCAGGCATGTAAAATTGCGGGCATTGACGCGGCGTTTTCCATGGAGGCTGTGGGCATGGACCGCGCGGCCGAAGCTACCCGCCTGCTGCTGAACGATCCCGACAACCCCGGCCGCGTTTACCTCTGCGCCAAAGGCATCACCAGGATTCCGCCGGCGTCCTCCGTCGCCGCACAGAGCCTGGCCCGCATGCGCGCCGCCCTCGAGCTTCGCAATCGCGAGATGACCGTGAAGGTCGGGGAATTTTTCCGCGACCGGTTGGATGCCGACGGCCCAACCTGGGAAGACGTGCGCGCTTTGACGCCGCGAGGCAATACCACCGAGCGGCACGTGGGCTTGGCCGCCCTAGGCCGGCTGCGCGAGATCGCCGCCGCGCGTGGCGTGCTCGTGACCGAGTTGATCGAGCGCTGCTGCGGGACCGTTCCACCCGCGGGCGCGGACGATGCGGCGTTGCAGAATTTTCTCCGTGGCAAGCTACTCAAGGCCGGCGCCCCTTGCTACGTGCGGGAAACCGAAGATGCATTCATTTCCTCCGAGGACCTGCGCGACATGTTTCTGGCCTTCGGAGCCATCCCCACTTATCCGGTGCTCGGCAATCCCATCACGGCCGGCGAGCGCGATGTCGAGGCGCTTCTCGATCGTCTGGAAGCATCGGGTTTCTATGCGATTGAAGTCATACCGCACCGCAATACGCGGGAGCGCCTGGCGGAGATTGTCTCAGCCGCCCGCCGCCGCTGGTGGCCGGTATTCAACGGAACGGAGCACAACACACCCGAAGCTCGCCCGCTGCTCGACCCGTATGCACTCGATCCGGAGTTCGAGCCCTGGTTCCGCCAAAGCACCGCGCTGATCCTGGGCCACCAGGCTGCCGTAAGCCGCGGAGAACCGGGATTTGTCGGAGAGAATGGTCAACCTTCGATCTCGGACGCGCGCGCGCGGTTCGAGCATTTCACCAAATCAGTGATGTAAGTTCAATCTACTAATAGGAGCACAACAGAAGTGGCTAACACAGAAATTCCGATTGCCGAGCCTAAAGGCAAGCTAGGTGTTATGACGGTGGGCCTGGGTGCCGTGGCGACCACCATGATCGCGGGCGTCGAGGCTGTTCGACGTAAGCTCGGTCTCCCCATCGGCTCCATGACACAGATGGGGACCATTCGGCTCGGCAAACGAACCGACAAGCGCGTCCCCAAGATCAAGGACTTCGTCCCCCTGACTAGCCTGGACGATCTGGTTTTTGCAAGCTGGGATCTGTTTACGGACAATGCCTACGAGGCGGCCCTCAAGGCTGGGGTTCTGGACAGCCGGCTGGTCGAGCAGCTTAAGGATTTTCTGGTGACGATCAAGCCCATGCCCGCCGCTTTCGAGCAGAAATGGGTGAAGAGGCTGCACCCCAACAATGTGAAGACGGGCAAGACCAAGATGGATCTGGCCGAACAGATCATGGAGGACATCCGACAGTTCAAGAAGCGCTCCGGGGCCGACCGCCTGGTCATTATCTGGTGCGCATCCACCGAAGTGTTTATCGAACCCCAGCCCGTCCATCAGACGTTGGCGACGTTCGAGGAGGGACTCCGCTCCAACCACCCGGATATTTCCCCAAGTATGATCTATGCCTACGCCGCCCTGAAACTCGGCGTCCCGTACGCCAATGGCGCGCCCCATCTGACGGTGGATATCCCCGCCCTCACCAACCTGGCCATCGAGAAACACATTCCCATCTGCGGCAAGGATTTCAAGTCCGGACAGACCTTCATGAAGACGCTCCTAGCCCCCGGCCTGAAACTGAAGCTACTCGGTTTGAAGGGTTGGTTCTCAACCAACATTCTGGGCAATCGCGACGGCGAAGTCCTGGACGACCCGGAGAACTTCAAGAGCAAGGAAGTGACTAAATCGTCGGTCCTTGATCGCTGTATTCAACCCGATATCTACCCCGAACTCTACGGGGACTACTACCACAAGGTCCGCATCGAGTACTATCCGCCGCGCGGCGACGCCAAGGAAAGCTGGGACAACCTGGATATCTTCGGATGGCTCGGCTACCCCATGCAGATCAAGGTCAACTTCCAGTGCCGCGACTCGATTCTGGCCGCTCCCATGGCCTTGGACTTGGTCCTATTCATGGACATGGCTCAGCGCTGCCCCGACCTGGCCAAGATGGGCATCCAGGAGTGGCTCTCGTTCTACTTCAAGGGTCCGCAAGCGGCGGCAGGCCTCTACCCCGAGCACGACGTCTTCATCCAGGTGATGAAGCTCAAGAACACCCTCCGCTACCTCCGCGGCGAAGAGCTGATCACGCATTTGGGGTTGGAGTACTACGACTGAGGACGTGTGGGGCAGATTGTCAATCTGCGGCGGGTTGGCAACCCGCCGGTCGCGCCGGTAAAACAACCGGCGCGCAGCTTGCCAACCTGCCTCATTGCTTGATTTCGCTACGGGTGGATTTCGCGCTGGCGGGGCTGGGCGGCGGGCGGCATGGGGCGATTCCTCATTCTTCGCTCCATGGGATGGAGACGCGGAGGCGCTGGATCTCGGGCACGAGTTGTTGATAGCCGTGGCGAGTGGCGATGGCCAGAGCTTCGTCTACGAGCCGGCGGGCTTCGCGCCTACGCGTGATCGGCATCGCGGGCTGGCTCTTGAATGACCTCGGCGTAGACCTGCTCCATGCGGAGCGTGGAGACGATCAAGCGCACGTTGGCGGGGATCACCGGCGGCAGCCAGACCAGGTCCGGGGCGCCATCGCGGTCTTCGATCTGGTTGAGCGCGTCGAGCACCAGCACCACGCGCCCGCGCTCCGCCACCATGTGCAGCGCGTTGGCGAAGGCGATGCGCAAGGCGTCGGGCTCGTCCGAAATCTCGATCTGAATGTCGTAGCGGCGGTGGAACTCGCCCAGCAGGCGCCGCAGCATGGCCATCCAGTCTGCGCTGTCAGGCGCGGCGCCGATGAAGTGGACGAGCGCCGGTTCGCTCAGGCGGCGGGCCATCGCCTGCGGCCTGGGCGTCGAGACGCTCGATGTACTCGGGCCGGCCGATGTAAACGCGGCGGCTGGCGGCGTACGCTTCATGCTCGGCGGCGGCGCGGTCCAGCGGGTCGGGAATGCTCGACTCGGGATACAGGGTTTCGATGACGGCGGTGAGGTCGCGCAGCACCCACTCGCCCACCTGCTGCGGCGTGGCGAAGTTCTCGGCCACCGGGAAGCCGCTCTGGCGAATGGCGTCCTTCAGCGCCGCCAGCCGCTCATGCCGGACGGGGTCCTCTTCCGTGAAGCCTGCGCGGGCGGCGGCATAGGCCGGATCGCGGAAGTAGAAGAAGGCGTGGTCGGCCATCTTCGGATTTAGCAACACGCCGTGGAGGATATCGAGGGCCGTCACCGACTGCTTGCGGTGTTGGTTGAGCCAGGGCTGCGCTTCCAGCAATTCCGGCGGGATCTCCTCCGGCACCCAGCCATAGCGCTCGCCGAGCAGACCGATAAAGTAGGGGCGGCAATGCTCGATTTCCGCCAGGCACAAGGGCAGGACTTTGCCTTCGGCCTTGGCTTCGTCGGGGACGCCCCAGCGCAGGTCCACTTCGCCCCAGGTTACGCCGCGGCTCTCCGACAGGCGGCGGAGTTGGGGAAAGATCTGCTTGACGAGTTCCTCGCGCTCCTCCTGCATATCGCGGAAGGTAGAGGAGATGAAGACGCGGATTTCACGCTGGCGAGGGCTGGCGGCGGGCAGCATGTCCCTCACCAATTGGCGGCGAGAAGATTCTTGAAATCGCCGTCGGTTGAAACAAATTTGTCGGACACTATGAGATAAAGACCCTCTGCCGGCAGTTGTCTGGTGGTCGCCTGCAATTGGTCAAAATGGCTTTCCACGGACAGGATAAGCCGGGTCCGTTCCAGAATCTCGCGTAGCACGGGGATTAAATCCGATAACTGGGGACCATTTGCCTCCACCGTCATTTGCAGTCCGGCGATGCGTGGGATGTCCAGCACGTGCCGGTAGTGACGATAACCGGTCGAATGCAGATGAAAGAATACGCAAGGTCCAAGGTGCTCGACGATGGCCGCATTGTAGGGCATGAACAGGTCCCGGTAACACGAGGGCGAGGACATGCCCATGGCGTCTTCCTGTATGACCGTCGTGACGTGCGGCGCCCAATATCCGAAGATGTGCCCATACCCGCCCAGCTTTTCTCTCACCAACGAGAAATGCATGTCCAGAACGTCCAGGTGCAGCTTATTGATACGGGCTGCCGCGTCCGCCACGGCTTGTGGATCGTCAGACAAGTCGAGGAAGAAATCCCCCAGCCCGCGCATAGCGGCGAGCACGTCCGATGGGCCCCTCAAGATGGTCGGGCTAACCCAGCAGTCCTCCGGCGCCGTCTCTTGCAGCTCCCGTATCTGCTCGCGCAACCGCTCGAGCCATTGTGAGTTTCCCGGAATCGCAATGCTTCGCAGACCATCCACTGTTTCAACGAATCGACCGGCCGCCAGCGAACCTGCTGAACTGCGCACGGGACAACCGCACATGGCCTCCAACCAGGGGACAGCTCGCCACGGGGCCACATATGGCATCCAGTCGTCCGACTTTACGGCGCGCTGAGCAAAAACGTCTTCGTAGTCGGTACGAACGCGATCCCTGGTCACGTCCGCGGGCAGGACGTCACCGCGAGGCAGCGGCTCCTTCAGGTAGTTGATGGGCAACCAACTCCTATCGGGAGATACACCCACCGGTGGCCGGTCAACGGTCTTCCGGTCCCAGAATCCTCTACGGAATCGCTCTATGCTAGCTTCGAGCTGCGCGTTGCTTTTCATTGGCAAGGCGTCTACACCCCGAGCCTCGATCGCCTCAGCAGTTCCCCGAGCGTCTGGTTGGTCTGCGGCTGATAGCCTTTCAACGGGAGTATGCGCTCGTGAATCGCATCCAGCAGCCAGGCGGGTTGCGGGAAGAATAGGGACTCCAGCTCCGGCGCGGGCGTGATCCAATTGCGCGAGCCCAGCACTACCGGCGGGGCGTCCAAGTCGTCGAAGCAGAGCTGCGTCAGGCTCGCCGCCACGGTCTGCATCACGCAGCCGCGCTCCACGGCGTCGCACAGCAGCAGCACCTTGCCGGTCTTGCGGACGGACGCCGCCAGCGGCTCGTAGTTCAGCGGGTTGGCGGAACGAAGATCGATCACTTCGGCCGAGACCCCGAATCGCCTTTCGAGATCCTCGGCCGCCGCCACCGCCGTATAGAGCGCCGGCCCGAAGGTCATAATTGTCAGATCTTTGCCCTTTCGCTTAATGGATGGCTCGCTCAGATCGATCTCGTAGTATCCCTCCGGAACGCCCTCCTCGACGAACATCTCGCCGTAATCGTAGACCTTCTGGCTTTCGAAAAAGACCACCGGATCGGCGCCGGCCAGCGCGGCGTTCATCATACCCTTGGCATCGTAGGGCGTCACGGGATAGACCACTTTCAATCCT
This sequence comes from Bryobacterales bacterium, assembly GCA_003170915.1. GTDB lineage: Bacteria > Acidobacteriota > Terriglobia > Bryobacterales > Bryobacteraceae > Fen-178. The sequence continues at coordinate 8,804 of PMYB01000185.1, forward strand.
GGGATGTGGTGCGCCAGCGCGGTCCAGTCTTGGGAGTGTTGCGCGCCGTACTTGGCGCCCACGGAGATGCGCAGCACCACCGGCATGTTCAGTTGTCCCGCCGACATGGCCTGCCATTTCGAGAGCTGGTTGAAGATCTCATCGCCCGCGCGGCCCATGAAGTCCGCATACATCAGCTCCGCCACCACCCGGCCGCCCTCGAGCGCATATCCCACGGCCGCGCCGACAATCCCCGCCTCTGAAATCGGCGAGTTGAACAGCCGGTGGTAGGGCAACGCCTCGGTCAGGCCGCGATAAACCGCGAAAGCGCCGCCCCAGTCGCGATTCTCCTCTCCGAAGGCCGCCATCGTGGGGTCGATCGCGAAGCGGTACAGCATGGCCTCGAAGATGCCGTCCCGAACGTTGTACATCTTCATCTTGGGTACGGGTTTTCCACCCTGCGTGGCCGTGCGCACTTTCCCCTTGATTTGCAGCACCCTGAGGTTTTGCGAGAGGTCTTGTAAGAACTCGGGCTGCCGGTTGTCGAACTTCTCGACTCGCCGGTTGGAGAACATGACGGAGCCCACCAGTTCGGAGCCGGCTCCCACGCGCGGGCTGGCCTCCAGATCGACCGCCAGGCGGAACATTTCGAAAACCGCGGTGTCGATCGATGCTTTGACGCTGTCCAGCACATCTCCGGCGGCCGCCCCGATCTCCACCATCTTCTTCCGGAAAGCGCGGATCGAATCGGCCTCCAGCCAGCGCTCGACCTCTTCCTTGGACCGGTAGCTCGACGCGTCGGAAGGCGAGTGGCCGCTGATGCGGTATGTAATCGTGTCCAGCAGGACCGGCCCGCGGCCTTTCTCGATCACCTGCCTCTTGCGCCGGAAGGCGTCGATCACCGGCAGTGGATCGTAGCCGTTGACGCGCTCCGCGTGCATCTGCTCCGGGTTGACGCCCGCGCCGATGCGCGCGATGAACTGCACGCCCATGGTCTCGCCGAACGGCTGGCCGCCCATTCCATAGAAGTTGTCCATGCAATTGAAAATGATCGGGAGGCCGCCGCCGAGCGAAGCATCCCACAGCTTGCGGTATTGGTCCATGGCGGAGAATGTGATGCCTTCCCACACCGGACCGCAGCCGAACGAGGCGTCGCCGATGTTGCACACCACTATGCCCGGTTTCCGATTCACGCGCTTAAAAAGCGCGGCGCCGGGAGCGATGGAGCCGGAGCCGCCCACGATGGCGTTGTTGGGGTAAATTCCAAACGGCGTGAAGAAGGCGTGCATGGAGCCGCCCAGGCCACGGTTGAAACCGGTCTCACGCGCGAAGATCTCGCTGTACGCCCCATAGATGAAGAACCGCAAGGCGAGGCCCTTCACCGTCCCCTGGTATCCTTTCTCGACCGGGCCAAGCAGGGCGCCGTCGCGGTAGGTTTTCATGAGCTCCAGCAGTTGCGCGTCGCTCCATTGCCGTATGGCCGAGAATCCTTTCGCCAGGATCTCGCCGTGACTGCGGTGCGATCCGTAGATGTGGTCGTCCGAAGTCAGTGAGAACGCCATGCCGACGGCCGACGCCTCCTGTCCGATGGAAAGGTGAGCCGGGCCGGCGTGATTATAAGCCAGGCCTTGAAACGCCCCCTTGGTCTTGATCTCGTTGAGAATCGTCTCGAAGTACCGGATCGCGCACATATCCTGCCAGATGGCCAGGAAATCCTCGGGAGAATAGATGGCGCGCTCTTGCTCGCCCGTCCGCTGATACGCGTTCACCTGAATGTCGGATAAATGGATGGTACTTCTGGCAAATACTTTTTCCGGGTCTATAACGATCGATTTTGGCATTCCGCCTGACTCCTAATGAATTCCTAAAATTGCTTCCCGCAGCGCTTCCGAGACCGTGGGGTGCGGGAACACGATCTCGCTGACATCGGATACGCACATCTCCGTTTCCACCATGATGGCCGCCGCGATAATGAACTCGCTCGAGGCGTCACCGATCGCATGAACTCCGAGGATCTCGCCGAACCGTGCGCCGGCCAGAACCTTTACCATCCCAGTTCCGCCTTCGTGTTCCACCAGAAACCTTCCCGCAACCGCCATGGGTACAACTGACTTCTTGTACTCAATCCCCATAGTCTTGAGTTCCTCTTCCGTCCTGCCCACTGCGGCCACTTCGGGATGGGTGTAGACTACCGCGGGAATCGCCTGGTAGCGAATTCGGTCCTTTTTTCCGAACATGTTATTTACGGCGACGATGCCTTCGCGCGTGGCCGCATGCGCCAACATACGCCGTCCGGTGACGTCTCCGCAGGCCCACACGCCGGCCACATTGGTCTTGCCCAGCTCGGAAGTCTTCACGCCCTTGGGACTGAAATCGACACCCAGTTCTTCGAGACCCAACCCCTCCACCACCGGCGCGCGCCCAGTGGCGTTCAGGATGCAATCGGCCGAAGCGCTGGATTCCGAACCGCCGGCCGCCGCGTAACGAATCGTATGGCCCTCAATGCCGAGCACTTTCGCGGAAAGGTTGAACTCGATCCCCGCCCGCTTCATGATTTGCAGCATCCGGGTGGAAATTTCGAGATCGCTTCCGGCGGCGATCTGGGGCAGCATCTCATACACGGCCACCTTGGCGCCCACTTCATTGAAGAAGCAGGCGAACTCCAGGCCGATGTAGCCGCCGCCGATGATGGCGACTTTTTCCGGGACATGCGTGAGAGCGAACACCGTGTCCGAATCGAGCACGCCTTCCAAGCGGATTCCCGGTATCGGCGGCGCCGCCGGCCGCGAGCCCGTCGCCAGCAGGATGTTCGCGGCTTCGTAGCGCACTGCGCTCACTTCCACCGCGTTGCGCGCGATCAGCCGCGCCTGGCCGGCAATCACCTCCACGCCGGCGCGTTTCAACATGCCGTCGACGCCCTTGGTAAGCGTGCTCACGACGCGGTTCTTGCGCTCCACCACCGCGGGCATGTCGAACTCGACGGAGCCGAGGCGCACACCGTAACTGGCAGCCTTCTTGCATTCATGGAAGAGCTTCGAGGATCGCAGAAACGTCTTGGCGGGAATGCACCCAACGTTCAGGCAGGTGCCGCCCATGCAGCCTTTCTCGACGAGCGCCACCTGCTTGCCCATTTTGGCGGCGTGAGCGGCGGCTTCATATCCTCCCGGACCAGCCCCGATCACAATCAAATCGTACATAGCGACTCCACGTTCTCGATTTTCTCCTTGACCACCTTCAGAAATCTCGCGCCAGGCGCGCCATCGATCACCTGATGGTCGAGCGTGATCGACAGTCCGATGGCATCGATGAACTCGATTCTTCCCTCCCGGCGAACGGGCTTCAGTTGGATGGAATCCACGCCGAGAATTGCCACTTGCGGCGGGTTGAGCAGCGGCGTAAAGGACTCGATCCCCAAACCGCCCATGTTGCTGACGGTGAAGGTCCCCCCCGACAAGTCATCCACGGAAATAGTCCCCTGCACCGCCTGCTCGGCCAGTTCTTTCATCTTCAGGGAAAGTTCGCCGGCCGTGAGCTTGTGGGCATCCCTGACCACCGGAACCAACAGTCCCCGCGGTGTGTCGCAGGCAAACCCGATATGAATCTCGCGGTGCTTGTAAACTCTGCCGTCGATGAACTCGGCATTCAAATCGGGGACATCGAGCAGCGCCTGGATGGCGCAGAAGGTTACCAGGTCGTTGATGTTGATATCCGGCACGCCGGTCGCGGCCTTAATCTTGGCGCGCATCAGGAGCAGGCCGCCCGCGTTGGCCGATGTATGCAACGTATACTGCGCGGTGTTGGCCAATGACTCCCGCATGCGCCTCGCGATCTTCTCGCGGATGCCGGATATGCGGGTCGCCGGCGGAACCAGATCGCTGGAAAGCACCATGCCGCCCGTCCCCGAACCCTCGCCGCCAACCTCCATGCCCTCCTCGATGCGCTTGTTCGCCAGAGAGGACACTCGCGGCGACGAGTAATACTGTTTGCGCAGGTCCTCCTCGAGAACCCTGCCGGCCGGACCGGAACCGGTGACCGCCGCCGGATGGAAGTCGTGTTCCGCTGCAAACCGTCTGGCGCGGGGGCTGAGAGATCCCGAAGACGCAGCCGGCACCGGCCGCGCCACCTGGCGATCCACCTTCGGCGCCTCGGGTGCCGCCGTGGGCGCTGCCTCCGGAGCCGCGGCTCCCTGAGGCCGGAAGGCATCGACGTTCTCGCCCGCCTCTCCTATCACAAAAAGGTTGGTGAACACCGGCACCAGGGCGCCTTCGTCAAAGAACGTCTCGAGCACCGTGCCGTCCGCGGGCGCGGTCACCTCGAAGGTCGCTTTGTCCGTCTCGATCTCCGCCACCACTTCNNAGCTTCGGCACTTCCACGGGAATCGCCATTTACCGACACACCTCCTTCAGTTTCCAACCGACTTCGCTGCGCGGCTACAGGGTTATTAGAGTGTCTTCCGGTCGACTTTCGCCAGTTGAGCATCCGGCACCCCGGCGCACATGTGCACGTCGAAATCCGATACATCGTGCAGCGCGAATACCGGCACGCCGGCCGTGCGGGACCCCTTGATGCGGAAGAAGTCCGCTCCCTGAACGTCGTCCAGCACGAATGGCGGCCGCTGGTCTTCCTTCTCGGCCTTGATTTCAATGTTGTCGAACTGAATGCCCTTCACGTGCCGGACGTAGAACCCGTGCGAAGGCATGCTGTGCATAACTGGCGGCGGGCCGCCCATAGCGCCTCGCCGCGGCGGCGCGGCGAACATGGTCGGCTCGGGATACATGTCCTCGTTTTCCGGTGGCTGGAAGGCGGCATCCTCTTTCGTTCCGCCGCCCTGGTGCAGCACCTGGACATTGCTGATCTTCACATCTTCGATATAGTGCCCCGGAATCCCGCTGATGATCGAGCCCAGCCTCGAAGCCGAGCCCGAGCAGACAATGTTGCTGATGATCACGCGCTTCAGCGTCCCGATCGGCCGCCCTTCCGGAGTGCGCATGCGCCTTCCCAATCGCATGAAAATGGGCGCGCTGATGATGTCCCGCATCGAAATGTTGGTCACCGTTATATCTTCCAGGATCGCCCCATCCACGGTTTCCAGCGCCAGCCCCTGGCACCCCTCGAATACGCAATTCGAAATGGTGATATTGCGGAAACCGCCGTCCGATTCCGTCCCGAACTTGATGCGCCCCGTGCCCCCGCCCTGAGGCCGCCTCTTGTACGTGCCGTCCAGCAGCGTCCCTTCTTCCCAGCAGCCGCTTACGTAGCAGTTGGTGATGGTGACGAATTCCGTCTGCTTGGAGGAGCCCAGCGCGTGGTCGGACTTCAGGCAGATGCCATCGTCAGCCGGGGAATTCACGTAGCAGTTCGAAATGCGCACGTTGCGGCAGCAATCCACGTCCATGCCGTCGCGATTGGTGTCGATCTTCAAATTGTCCAGCGTAAAGTTGTCGATGCCGGTGGCCAGAATGCCGAAATGCCCGCCATGCAGGATCGAGAAATCGCGCAACAGCACGTTATGGCAGTTCTTGAGGCTGATGGACTTGTTGCCCACACCTGGAATCTCCGCGCCCTGGCCCCGGCTCAGCGATTTGCCCCAGATGCGCCCGTAGCCGAGAATGGCAATGTTGCCAAGCGATTCGCCCCAGATCAGGCTGTTGTGGAAGTGGCTATGGCCGAAATCCTGGTACTTATCCCATTCGTTCGGCTCGGCCAGGTCGAACCCGCCGCCGGCGCCCTGCGCGGGAGGGTCCGCCGCAATGATGGTCGCCCCTGCATCGAGGTACAGCAAGATGTCGCTCTTGAGATGGATGGAATAGGACAGGTAATTGCCGGCCGGGAACAGCACCGTGCCGCCACCCGCCGCGCTGGCTGCGTCAATGGCCTTGTTGATGGCCGGCGAGTCCAACGTTTTGCCGTCGCCCGTGGCCCCAAACGTTCGCACGTCTAAGAAACCCGCGCCCGGCGGGCTCGCGGCGGCGTGGGCAATTCCCTGGCCTGCCTGAAAGGCCAGGCCAGTTCCGGCCAGTCCCGCGCTGGCGCGCTTCAAAAACTCCCGGCGTAGATTTTCAGTTGACATACGCCCGCTCCCGAAAAACCACCAAAACAAAAGTATAGCGAGTTGCGGACCCGATTCGAACCCTGTGGAACCCAGGCAAATGAATAGCGGATCTACTTGCTTCCCAGTCCCACGAAGAACACGCCCAGAAGTATCAGCGCCAGCCCTAGGAACTTCTGGCGCGTAAACGCCTCTCGGAAGAAGAGCCGCGCCCAGAGCAGCGTCCAGATGTACCCCAGGGACACCATGGGGTAGAGCACCGAAAGCTCGCCATGGCGGATGCCCAGGACGAAAAAATACCAGGACACCAGGTACACCACCACTCCCGCCGCGAGCTTGATATTCAGGATGTGCCAGAAGCCTTTGTTCAGCTCCCCCGCGCCCAGCTTCAGCAGCACCGCTCCGAACGAGCCGATGATCGACGCCACCAGCATCAGCAGCATGGAGCTTAGGGGCGTGCCGCTCACTTCTTACCTCTCCACCCCAATACGGATACGCCGATCACGATAATGGCGATTCCGGCCAGCTTGTACGGGTCCGGCTTGTCGTGCAGGAGGAGGAGCGAGAGCACCGTGACCCAGACGTAAGTCAGGGCGATTACCGGGTAGAGGAGAGAAAGCTCGCCGTCCTTGAGCGCCAGCACCAGCAGCACCGTGCTTAGGCCGTACAGCACCAGGCCGCTCAACAACGGCAGGTTGGTGACCATTCCGATCAACCCGGGGTGCGCCAGGTGGTTGGCGCCCAATTTCATGAAGATCTGCGCGGCCGCGCCCAACACGGTGCAGCCGAATACCATCAGCACCGACCGGCGGCGCGCGGCTTCAGTCTCTTGGGGGTTGGCGGCAGTGCGGTTCAATCTCCAACAGGATAACAGGGTTTCCGGTAGAATAAGTATCTGTGGATCAAGATAATGTGATCGTTGTGGATGATCGGCGTGAGGACGCCTCCGCGTCTCCCCGGCCCGAGCCGCAGCGCGGCTTCATCGCGGAGTGGACCGTCACCATCATTCTCCTGCTGTTCGGCACCACCAGCCTGGTGCAGGCCTTCGTCATTCCCACCGGCTCCATGGAGGACACTCTTCTCATAGGCGACCACCTGCTGGTGGACAAGCTCTCCTACGCCCCGTCCGGCCTTCTCTCGAGGCACATCCTGCCCTACGATGACGTCCGGCGCGGCGATATCATCGTTTTCCGCTACCCCGTGGATATCCAGCAGACCTTCGTGAAGCGCGCCATCGGAGTCCCCGGAGACCACATCCGCCTGGTCAACAAGCAGCTCATTCTCAACGGCAAGCCGGTCTTCGAGCCATACGTCTATCACAAGACCGAGTACATCGACTCCTATCGCGACAACTTCCCCAGCGACCCCAACGTGCACGTAGTGGACTCCGCCCTCGACATGCTTCAGAATCACGTGCAGAATGGCGATGTGGTGGTGCCGCCGGGATCTATTTTCGCCATGGGCGATAACCGCGACTCATCCCTCGACAGCCGCTACTGGGGCTTCGTGCCGCGCGACAACATTATCGGGAAGCCACTGATCGTTTACTGGTCGTACGACGCGCCCACCGAAGCGCTCGCCAACCCCAGCATCGGGATCGACCATATCATCGACCTGGTTGAGCACTTCCCCACCAAGACCCGCTGGCGCCGGACGTTGCGGCTCATCCACGGCTATCCCCTCACGTAAATGAACCCTCATCAGTACGGCCTGATCCTCGCAGGCGGACGCGGAACGCGCTTCTGGCCGCGGAGCCGCAAGCGCTCCGCCAAGCAGGTGCTGGATGTGGCGGGAGAGCGTTCCCTGATCCAGGCCACCGTGGCGCGGCTGGCCCCCGTGATCCCTCCGCAGCGAATGTGGATTCTGACCAACGAATACCTGCGCCGCACCATCATCCGCCAGCTTCCCGAAGTTCCGCAAAATCAGGTTCTGGCCGAGCCTCTGCAGCGCAACACCGCGCCCGCCATCGGCCTGGCGGCGCACATCCTCCGGTCGCTGGATCCCGATGCCGTGATGGGCGTCTTCCCTTCCGACCACGTGGTCGGGAAGCCGGCGGCGTACCGCGCCGTGCTCAAGGCCGCACTGAAAGCCGCCGCCGCCGGCAACCTGATGGTGGTGGGCATCCAGCCGCGCTGGCCCGAAACCGGTTACGGCTACATCGAATTCCCGCGCGGAACCAAGCCCGGCGCAGAGGCGCTTCCGGTGCGCCGTTTCCATGAGAAGCCCGAGCTGCCCAACGCCAGGCGCTATCTGGCCGCCGGCAACTTCTACTGGAACTCCGGCATGTTCTTCTGGCGCGCCGACGTCCTGCTCGATCAACTCCGCCGCCACCTGCCCAAGACCGCATCGGTGCTGGCTTCCCTGCCCCGTTTCGGATCCCGCCGCTTCGCAACCGCCCTGAAGCAAGCCTTTCCGCTCTGCGAGAATATCTCGATCGATTACGCCGTGCTCGAAAAGGCCGCTCACGTCAGCGGCGTTGCCGCCCGCGATTTTGGCTGGAACGACGTGGGAAGCTGGAACGCGGTCTACGAGTTGCTCCCGCGCGATGCCTGCGGCAACGTCACCGCCTCCAGCTCCATCTGCCTGGATGCGCACAACAATTTCGTGGACGCCCGCGGAAAAGTTGTGGCGCTCCTCGGGGTGCGCGATCTGATCGTGGTGGACACGCCGGACGCCCTGCTGGTAGCCGCGCGCGACGATGCGCAGCGAGTTGGCGAAGTCGTCAAAGCGCTGGAGAAACTCGAGCGCCACGATCTGCTGTAGCGCCGGTGTCATTCATACACAACACTGTCGTGCTACAATTACCACGATTCACGTGAAATACGCATTCGCCATCGTACTCCTGATGCTTTCCTGCGCCGCCCAACCGGCCGGGAAGTTCTACATCGTCGGCATGGGAACGGCGCCGGACTTGATCACGGTCCGGGCGCAGAAAGTCATCGCGCGGGCCGATATCGTCCTGACCGAAGAGAACACGGACGGCGATTGGGCCGGCCTCATCGGCGGCAAAGAAGTCTGGCATTGGCCGCGCGCGTTCCGGAGATACTACGGCGTGGACTTCAAGGCCCTGAAGGACCCCGCACAGCGGGCTCAAGCCGAGACCAACGACAAGCTCAGGCGCGCGCTCATAGATAAGATTCGTTCCGCCGTGGAACAGGGGAGAACGGTGGCCTGCCTGGAAAGCGGCGATCCCATGATGTACGGTCTCACCCTGTTTCTCGAGATGCTCCCGGCGGAGCTGCCGAGCGAGATCGTCCCGGGCATTGGCGCCTTCCAAGCCGCCAGCGCCGCCGTCAAAATGAGCCCTCCTTACGGCTATGACACCAACGCCGTCATTCTGACCATGGCCGACTGGCCCGGCAGAGCCGACACCAACGAGAAACTCATGGCCACGGGAAGCACCTTGGTGTTCTACACCATGGGCCTGAACTATCCAAGCCTCTTCGCACAACTTCAGCGCCACTACGCGGCCGATACCCCGGTGGCCGTCGTCAACAACGCCGGCGACCTCAACCAGCAGACAGTCATTCGCAGCACCGTGGGGCGATTCCTCCAGGAAGTCGACTACCGGAATCCCCCCCGGACAGGCACATGTTGCTGGTTGGCAAATTTCTGCGGGTGGGACAGGCGCGAAAGGACAATCTGGTTCCCCGGCCCGCGACCCAGACCCCATAGGCGTTAACACAAGCGGCAATCCTTTGTTGCAGGAGGTTCTGGACTGCTGGACGAGCGCCGAGACGAGTCTCCGCGCGGCAGGCATGAGTGCCTGCCCCACGGCCCCGCTACTTCGCCAGCACCACGCCGGGCGCGCCCGGTTGCGGAGCGGTGGCGGCGTTGGGCCGCGCTCGGGCAATTACCGCCAGGGCGGCCAGGTAGAACAGGCCGCCGATGATCAACGTCTGGATGAGGCCCAGATAGATGGAGCAGACCAGCGCCCCCACCGAACCCAGCACGCTGGCGGCCGCGTTCAGAGACCAGGCCCAGCGGACCGAAGGCGCGTGCCACTCCTCCAGCCGTTGGAGCCCGGTGGGAAATGGCATGCCCATCACCAGGCCCAGCGGCGCGATCATCAGCACCGTGATGCCCACTTTCAACGCCATCGGGAGCCACACCAACGCCCCCAGTAACCACGACGCGACCAGCGCCAGCAGCGCCGCCAGCAGCGCCACCGAACCCAGCACTTTGATGAGACGGCCTTCGTCCTTCCCCAGCGCGCGCCGGCTCAAGGCGCTTCCCACCCCGCTCGAAATCAGCATGGAGAAGATCACCACCGTCAAGGCATAGGTCGGATGGCCTAAAAAGAGCACGAATTTCTGGATCAGTCCCACTTCGATCAGGATGTAGCCGGCGCCGATGAACAGGAAGTACAGCAGGAATCCGAGCACGCCGCGCTGCCGCGGCAGGCGCGTGCCCAACACCAGCGGCGGCAGCAGCAGGATCAGCAGGGTGGCCACCAGGCTCACTCCCATCAGGCCGAACAGCAGCGGCACGGCTTTGTTGACCTTGTAATCGGCGGTGTCGTGGGAGGCGGTGCGCACGAAGGTCCACAAATCGCGCGGCTGCACCGAATAGAAAAAGAACGGGCGGTTGTCGCTGACGGGGGTGATGTCGAACGTGTAGTTGCGCTCGTATTCGTCGGGGTCGGGACTGTGGAGCAGGTCGTAGAACTGGTTCCGGGCATCGCGGCCGGGAAGATAGAGGGCCTCCATGCCGGCGGCCAATAACAACGCGCGCGCGCGCCCGACATCGGCCTCGCCGAACGGCTTTCGGGAAATCAGCACCGTGTCGCGCGCGCCCCAGCCCACGGCGGTGCCTTCGCGGCCAATTATGAAATGGCGCCAGGCGTCGGCTTCACCCAGTTGGCTGAGCGCTTCCATGGCCAGTGAGACCAGCCGCAGAGATTCGCGGGGCGGCTCGAAGCCCCAGCGCGTGACGGCCACCACGCCATCATCGGTGAGGTGCGACAGGTAATCGCGAAAGGCGTCGGTGGTATAGAGATTGTTCTCGGAAAGCGCGAAGGCGCCGGCCGCGGTCGCCGCCCAGGTATCCACGAGGGTGGCCTGCAGGACCTGGTACTTATCGGTGCTGCGGCGCACGAAGCTGCGGCCGTCCTCGACAAAAATGTGGACGTCGGGGCGCAGGTAGAGACCCCGGCTGAGCCCGGGGAAGCGCTGGCGCATGATGGTGGTGGCGATGATGGGATTGATCTCGACTCCGGTGATGTCGTGGCTGCCGGAAGCCAGCGCGCGCGCCACGTCCCAGCCGCCGCCGGGCCCGACGATCAGAGTCTTGGCCCCCGGCCGCACGGCATAGGGAAGACTGGGGCCTTGCTCGAGCAGGTCGTGGCGGTCGCGCGGTGTGAGGTGGTCGAAATCGAAATCGGCGATGGCGGTGGAGGCGTCGGCATCGATGAAGATGGTGTCCCGGCCTTCATCGGCCTTGTGCACAATAGCCACGCGCGAAAAGTTGTTCCACTTGACGAACCATTCGTGGGCCAGCGTCTGGCCCTTGGCGTGGCTGATGTCAATCACGGGGTGGTGCTGGTTATATGTGAGGAAGGCGACCAGCGCCAGGGCCAGCGCTACTGAGCCGGCGCGGCCTTTCACCGACCCGGCCATGCTGTACCAGATGGCGGCGGCGGTGGCAAACGTGATGGCCGCGCAGATCACCGTGCTGGGACCGCCGAACTGGTTGAGCAGGGGAACCAGCAGCAGGCACCCGCCGGCGGCGCCTAGAAGGTCGCAGAAGTAAACCCGGTTGACGCGCTCAATGGTCTCCGAAATGGCCAGCGAGACAATTGTCCCGGAGAGGAAAAACGGCAGGGCGGTGGTGAAGTAAATCAGGGCCAGGTCCCAATTCGAGGGGTTGTTCTTCTGCGCCAGTATCACCCCCAGCGCCAGAAACACCAGGAAGCTATTGATGGCGCTGAGACGGCCAAGACGAGCGAATAGGGGAGCCTTCCAACCGGCTACCACGTAAGAGAAAACGCCGCCCGCGCCCAGGCCGAACAGGGCGATGGAGATCGCCAGGAAAGCAAAATGGTAGTAAAAGACCACCGAGAAGATGCGCGTGAGCGACAGCTCCAGCAGCAGAGTCGCCATGGTGGTGAGGCCTACGCACAAGTAGACCTGGGACCAGGGCGTAGCGGAGGTTTTCACGGAGCGGTACGGGCCAGGCATGCCTGGCCCCTACTGGACGGCGATTTGGACGCTATTGCTGGCGCTGTCGGGGAAAACCACGGTCACGGTGACTGTGCCGGTCGGGACACCCGCCGGTATCGCGACGTTGACTTGGTACAGGCCCACGGAGCCCGGACTCAGGCCGGCGTAAGAAGGCGTCGCCACGATGGTTCCAAAAATACCGCTGCCGAAGTTGACCACGGGCGCAACGCAGGGTTGCGACGCGGGACAGGTGGTGAGCCGCGCCAGCGGTTCCGCGCCTGGCGCCGGCACGTTGGTCCCCACCGCCGGATTCGTGGGTCCCAAGCCAATCGCATAAATCGTCAAGACGTCGCCCACTTGGGCCGGATGCGACACCGCCCCGGGCCCAAAGATCCCCACCGGCGCTGGATAGCTCAGGTCCTTGGCGTTCTGAATCGCTCCGAAACTGGTCCCGCCCGCCAGCAGCAGGCGCGGGACCCGGTCGACCACCTGCACCGATACGATATTGCCGGCGAGATTATCGCGCTCCACTTGAACCTGGGCCGTTCCCAAGGCAGTCTCCATGGGCACCTGAAACGCAATCTGGCTGTAACTGGAGAAGTACATCGGCGCGGCCACTCCATTCACCAGGACCTCGGATTCGGAGATCTCCGTGGCGAGCGGCACCCGGGGACTGAACGCGATGCTGCCGAACAGGAGTTGCTCGCCAAACACGTCCACGATATCGCCCCGCGCCACCGCGTTCACGGTATCTCCGACGCCGAAAATGGCATTGTCCACCACCCCTTTATAGTTGGCGAGTGGCGCGCCCTTGGCGACCACCTGGAAACTGACGGGGGCAGTGACCGTCCCATTGACGGCGTTCGAAGCGATCGAAACCGAGCCGGTGTAAAAGCCCGGCGCAAGTGTGCCGGGGTCGAGTGTGATCGCGGCCCAGCCGGCGGGATTGGACGAGGCCGTCAGCCACTTGCCGCCATCGGTGGTGGTGGCGCTCACGGCTCCAATCGGGAGGCTTCCCTGCCCCAGGTTGCTGAGCGAAATCTGCATGGCGAGCGGTGCGGCGCCCTGAGCGAGGCGCGCCGTAACCTGGTCCGGGGACGGCTGCGCAATCGACTGCGTGGTGACGCGCATGGTGACGGGAATGGTCTGGTTATCCGGAGCGAAGCTGGAACCGCTGGTGACCAGCGATCCGTAGTACGTGCCCGGTCCCATGCCGGCAGGCGGCGCCAGGTGTATGCGGTACGGAAATGTGAACTGGAAACTGCCCGTGCCATCCATGGCCAGGCTGAGCCAGCGGCCGCCATCCTGGGTGCTGGGGCTGGCATTCAATGACCCATGGGTGGAGAACGAAACGTCGCGCGTAGAGCCGGGCGCGACATACACATCCACCCCGCCGATGCGCACGGTGACGGTGATGGTCTGGGGAGCGTCGACCACGTTGGCGGCACCGTTCACGGTCACGCTGCCGGTGTACGTGCCGGCCGCCAGCGCGGATGTGTTCAGCGCGAACTGGAGAGGAGTGCACATGGCGCTGGCCGTAGTAGTGGTGCAGGCGCGGGGAGACCCGACGGATGTAGCGATCCATGAAACGGACGACGCGGGATTGCTCAGCGAGAGCGAGCCATCCCCGGCGTTGTAGGCCTCCACGATTTGCGTGCCTCCGTTGGAGCCGACGGGCAACGGAACGGGAACCACGGTGGTGTTCACGAGGCGCAGCATCGGCGCGGCGTGGAGGAGCGTCGCGAAGCCCAGAGGGACCAACGCGGCGCCGAGGAAACGGCGAACCATCATACCCACTCCAGTGCCCCTTTCTTGTATGCCCAGATGTACCCCACAATCAGGATGGCCAGGAAGACCGCCACCTCCGCCACCCCAAACCAACCCAGGGTGCGGTACCGGACCGCCCAGGGGAACAGGAAAATGGTCTCTACGTCGAAGATTACAAACAGGATGGCAATAATGTAAAAGCGCACCGTGTAGCGCCCGCGCGAGTCCGAAGCGGCCTGGATGCCGCATTCGTAGGCCTCCAGCTTGGTGCGGAACGGGGCCGAAGGGCGTATCAGCTTGGCGGCGACAATCAGCACCACAGGGAAGAGAATGGCAATAACCAGGTAGATGAAGATGGGGACATAACCGCTTGGCATGAAACCACTATAACATGCCGATCCGGCTTCCCAAGGCGGGCGGAACGAGCGGCCAGCCCGTCCGGCGCGGCCGCCGCGCCAGCCGCCTCCGATCCACCACCAGTGTCTGAGCGGCCAGGATCCCAGCCATGGCCGGCGCGCAAGACAATTCCGCTCTCACGACATCACATCATCGGGCGCCCCGACGCCCGGCCCGATTCCGAGAGACAATGGGGAGGCCGATGCCTTCCGATCCACGCCTCGTTTACTCCCGGCTTTTGGACCAGCGGCGCGCCGATATCGCGTGGCGCGAGCGGCGCCACCGGGCGCTCGGGTATGGCCGGCTGGCGGCCGTAATCGCCGCGGCGGTGGTGGTGTGGCGGGCACTGGCCGGCCATCTCTCGATCGTTTGGATCGCCATCCCGATAGCCGTCTTCGCCGCACTGGTGGCGATCCACGACCGGCTTCTGCGCATGTTGGAGCGGCGCCGGCGCGCGCAACGGTTCTTTGAAAGAGCGCTGGCGCGATTGGACGGCAAATGGGCCGGCACCGGGGAGCCGGGCGACCGGTACCTGGATCCGGCGCATCCCTACGCGCGAGACCTCGACCTGTTTGGGCCGGGATCGCTGTTCGAGCTGCTGTGCACGGCGCGGACGCACATTGGCGAGGATACGCTGGCGCGGTGGCTGCTGGCCCCGGCCGGCCCGGCGACGGCGCGCGCCCGGCAGGAGGCCGTCGACGAGCTGCGCCCGCGCGTGGATTTGCGCGAGGACCTCGCGGTGATGGCGGAAGAGTTCCGGACCGGAGTGGACCCGGTGTCGCTCGCGGCCTGGGGCGAGGCGCCGGCGCTGCTCGAACGGCGCGGGTTGCACGGCGCGGTGTGGGCGCTCACTGTGCTGGGGGTGCTGGGGGGTTGGGCACTTGTCGTGTACATCCTTAGCCTCCTGGGAGCCGTCAGGATATCCGAGCGGGCCTCCATTCTGCTGTGCGACGTCTTCCTGGTGGTACTGGCGGTCAACGGAACGTTTCTCTATCGCGTGCACAAGCGGATAGGGGCCGTGGTGACGGCGGTGGAAGAGGCCGCACACGAGCTGAAACTGCTCTCGGAGGTGCTGGTGCGGCTGGAACGCGAGAGTTTCCACTCGCCGCTGCTGGCCGCACTGCGCGCATCGCTCGATACCGAGGGCGCGCCGCCTTCCAGGCGCATCGGCCGGCTCAACCGGCTGATGGAGCTGCTGGACTCTCGCGATCACGTGCTGGTCCGGCTGGCGGAACCGTTTGTGCTGTGGACCACGCACCTGGCCTTCGCCGTGGAAGCGTGGCGGCGGCACTCCGGGCCGGTGGTCCGCAGATGGCTCACGGCCACCGGAGAGATGGAGGCGCTGTGCTCGCTGGCGAGCCACGCCTTTGAACATCCGGACGACCCGTTTCCCCAGTTCAGCGAAGAGGGGGCATTGTTGGAAGCGGAGGCGGTTGGCCATCCGCTCATCGAGGAAGGGTGCCTGGTGCGCAACGATGTGTGGATCGGCGGTCGAGCACCCGACGGGCCGCGGGTGCTGGTGGTAAGCGGCTCGAACATGTCGGGCAAGAGCACGCTGTTGCGAACGCTGGGAGTGAATGCGGTGCTGGCCCAGGCGGGCGCGCCGGTGCGCGCCAGGCGGCTGCGGATGTCGCCGCTGGCGGTGGGAGCGTCCATCCGGGTGACGGATTCGTTGCAGGGCGGCGTGTCGCGGTTCTATGCGGAGATTCTGCGGCTGCGGCAGATTCTGGATGAGACCGCGCGGCCGGGCCCAAAGGGCGCCCCGGTCCTGTTTCTGATCGACGAATTCTTGCACGGCACCAACTCGCACGACCGGCGTATTGGCGCGGAGGCGCTGGTGCGCGGGCTGGTGGAGCGCGGCGCCATCGGGCTCATCACCACGCATGACCTGGCGCTGGCGGATATCGCCGTCACGCTCGGCGAGCGGGCCGCCAACGTGCATTTCGAAGATCACATCGAAGACGGCAGGATGGTGTTCGATTACGTCATGCGGCCGGGAGTGGTGCGGAAGAGCAACGCCATCGAGTTGATGCGTTCCGTGGGGCTGGAGATTTGACGGCCGGGATTATCCGGGAGCTGGCGCGCGAATGCGGTTTCGAGTTGGCCGGAGTGGCGGCAGCCGAACCGGGCCCAGAGGGCACCCCGGAGCGCGCCTGGTATCGCGAATGGGTGGCCTCGGGTTTCGCCGGCGAGATGCGGTACCTCGCCGGCCACGGCGCGGCGGTGCGCGACGATCCGCGCAACCTGCTGGCCTCGGCGCGGTCGGTGGTTTGCGTGGGCAAGCTCTATAACACGCCGTGGCCCTACTCGACGCAGTTCGACGCCGGCGATCGGGCATGGATCTCGCGCTACGCGTGGGGCGAGGACTACCACGGCGTGGTGCGCCGGGGCCTCGAGCGGCTCGACGCCATGCTGCGGGAACGCGCGGGCGCGGGATTCGAATCGAAGATCTCGGTAGACACGGCGCCGCTGCTGGAACGCTCCTATGCGCGCATGGCGGGCCTGGGCTGGATCGGGAAGAACACCTGCTTGATCAACCAGCAGGGGGGCTCGTGGTTCTTCCTGGGAGAGCTGCTGGTATCGCTGGCGATTGACGCGGACGCCCCGCCGCCCGACCGGTGCGGGACATGCAGGCGCTGCATCGACGCCTGCCCCACCGGGGCCATTGTGCCGGCCGGCCCATGGTTTACGGTGGATTCCCGGCGGTGCATTTCGTACTTGACGATCGAGCTGCGGGGCGCCATTGCCGTGGAGCACCGGGCCGGAATGGGCAGGCACGTTTTCGGGTGCGACATCTGCCAGGACGTGTGCCCGTGGAACCGGCGCGCCGCGGCGACCAGCGACCCGGCCTTTGGGCCGCGGGCGTTCGCACCGCCCTTGGAAGCGCTCGCCGCGGTGACCGAGGGCGAGTTTCACTCGATGTTTCGCGGCACGCCCGTCACGCGGGCGAGGTACGCAGGCTTCGTGCGGAACGTGGCCATCGCCATGGGCAACCGGAAGCTGGAGCAATTACGATAGAAGTGTGAGACTCCCGATGCTGGCCCTGATCGCGCTGGCGCCGCGGCTTTTGGCGCAGGAGTCCCTGGCCGCGTCGGGGTTCGACCACTTCTACAACCTGGAATACGATCGGGCCATTGCGGATTTCGAGAAAGCCATCGCGCAGAATCCCAATTCGCCCGACCTGCATAATCACCTGGCGCAGACCATCGTGTTTCGCGAAATGTATCGCGACGGCGCGCTCGAAAGCGAGTTGGTCTCGGGCACGAATTCCTTTCTGCGCCGGCCCAAGCTGAACCCGGCGCCGGAAACGGAAAAGCGCTTTCTGGATGAGATCGGCAAAGCCATGGCGCTTTCGGAGGCGCGCCTCGCGAAGAACCCCAACGACACCGGCGCCATGTACGCGCTGGGCATCTCCTACGGGCTGCGCTCGGATTATTACTGGGTGGTGAAAAAGGCGTGGCGAGATTCGCTCAAGGACGCCACCGCCGCGCGGCGCCTGCACAACCGCATCACCGATCTGGAGCCCAACAACGTGGACGCGCGGCTGGTGCAGGGCCTCGACGACTACATCGTGGGCAGCCTGCCATGGGGATGGCGGATGATGGGGTTTCTGGTGGGCATCCACGGCGATCGGGAGAAAGGCATTCGCACCGTCCAGGACGTCGCCAGGAACGGCCAGCTCAACCGCGTCGATGCCGAGTTCTTTCTGGGCGCGCTCTACCGGCGGGAAAACCAGCCGCGCCAGGCAATTCCGCTGGTCGCGGACCTGATCCGCAGATTTCCTCGAAATTTTCTGCTGCGGCTGGAGCTGTCGCAGATGTACAGCGTGGCGGGCGATGAGACGCACGCGCTGGATGCCGCCGAAGAAGTGGCCCAGTTAAAGACCCGCCATGCCCCGGGCTACGACCGCGTGCCGTGGGAGAAGATCTACTTCCAGGAGGGCACCATCGAGTTCTGGTACAACGACCTGGACCGCGCTCTGGAGAACATGAAGAAAGTGGCCGCCGCGCCCGCGGAGGTGGACCTCAACACGGGCGTGTCCGCGTATCTGCGAATGGGGCAGATCTACGACATGACCCGCCGCCGCGGGGAGGCTCTGGAGGCATACAGGAAGGCCATTGCGTACGCCCCCCAGGCGGAAGCCGCCCAGGAGGCCAGGAGATACCTCTCGAGCCCGTACCGCCGGATGTAGCGGCGCGGCGCGGGACCGCCCGGATCAATCCGCGTCGATGGTCAGCTTGACGGGCTGCTCGATGTACTTGGCATCCTTGCCGGTGGTCAGGATCATGAGCGCCAAACGCCCGGCCGCCTTGACCGGGATCTTGAACTTGATCGCCGTGTCCGTCTGCTCGGTGACTTCAAGGAGGATGTCGTTCTTGCCGTCGGTGAGGTACACCTTGGACACCAGGTCCTTCTGCAGGTTCTCACCCGTGACGGTGATCACATCCCCCTTCTTCCCGTTGGGGGGATCGACAGAGATCATCCGAGGCATCGCCTGTTGGGCGTAGGCTGCGAAGCTCGCGGCCACGAGTAGCGGAACTACAAAAGACAGTTTCATCTGAATATCCAGTCCTCTGAGATCAATGCTATGTCCATTCAGCCCGAAATTCAAGCGCCGGGTGGGGGCCGGGTGGAAAAAACCCCGGCGAATTCGCAATCGGGCGGATCCCGCTTCCATTTCGGAGGCCGGCCTGAGATAATGTTCTTCAGGAGCGCGTATGCGATGCCGACGCCGGTCCACCTATTTTGATCCAACATCATCAAAATAGGGAGTCCGACTCGATCATTACGCGCTGGTGTGCAAGCTCCTGGCGGCCTGGCCGCAAAGGAGAAGCCTAAAGGCGCTCGGCGGACGCCCACCCCGTTTACAAACGTGGGTCAATAACGGGGGCCGGCACGGCCCAGCGGCGCGCTCCAAGACCCTCTCGCGGCGTCCCCGCAATCGCCATGCGCGACGAATGCACGGACCCGCAAGGGGCCGGCGCCACGTCCGGAATATACTGTCATTGGATAGCCTTCAATTACTAGCCAACGTCAATATGCGTTATCGGAGGAATACTGTGCCTGGTTAGCGTTGGCCTGATACCAAATTGCAAATTATGCCGATGACAGTACTAACTTCACTGTGTTAACCCTTGCGGAATGCCGCGTGGTCGGATGTAATGGGTCAGGAGGCCGAAATGGCGCATTGGCTGTATGCCTTCTGGCTGGAAGAGAAAGGGCAAGACCTGGTCGAGTACGCCGTTATCCTCATGTTCATAGCAGTTGCGTGCCTGGCGTTCGTTTTCAGCGGCACAACCATCGTGAACGGCATCTGGACCAGGGAGAAAACCGACCTAGTCTCCGCCAACTCGACCGCCACGGGCGGTTGACCGCGACACCTCCCTTCCACTTGGCCGCGCCTCGGAGCAGGGGTAAAATAGAAGCGCATACCCGAAACATGAAGACCCTTGCTGTGGTTCTCTTGCCCATGCTGTGCGCGGCCGCGGACGCGCCGGCGGGGATCGATGCGCTGCTGGATGCGGCGCGCGCGGCGCCGGCGGAGTTTGCCGCCGATGCCATGATCCGGATCGCCGCTCTCGACCAACTGGAAAAGACTCGCCGGATCGAACTGCTCGAGCAGGCGTTCCAGAGGGCCTCCGGCGCCCAGCAGCCCTACAAACGCCACGCCACTTTCTTGCGGCCGGGCAGCCCATCCGGTTTTATCAACCGCGCCTACGGGCAGGACCTGGATGCCATGTCGCTTCGCTTGCGGGCCATCGAGGCGCTGCTTCCGCTGGATAGCCAAAAGGCCAAGGCCCTGTTCGTCCAGACACCGCCTCCCAATACTCCGCGGCTGAAGTGCGAAGACTTTCTGGTTTACGACGTGGGAAGGTTCTACGACACGCTCGGAAGTATTGCGCGCCAGCCGTTCACGCCCGAGGAAGTTCAGGCGGGCGACCCATTGCGGTTGCTCAAACGGTTCGCCGGCGGCATCGCGTCCCCCGTGCAGGTGGCGCCGGTGGCGCGGATGCTGGCGGCGGCGAGCGTGAAGGACGCCGATTTCGGGGCCCTGGTGACATCGTTCGCGGAAGCACTGGGCACGGTTTCGGGAGACGACCGCTCGTTTACCTATTCGATTCCGGCGGGCCAGCAGATCCTGGCGCTGGTCGAACAGTTGAAGCGCCGCCAGTTGTCGCCGCTGCCGCTGCTGGAGGCCTACCGCCTCTACCTGGTAAGCAACCTCTCCGCGGAGCGGTGCGCCGACGACGATTCCATACTGGGCGACGCGGCATCTTTCGGCCTCGTCACCGGGCAGGCCGTCGATCAGGAGGCCTCGGACGCGGTTGCGTTCTTCAATAAGAGCCTCCGCATGGCGCCTCTCCAACCGATTCCGGAGGAGGAATCGACGCCTTCCCGGTTGGAAGGCGTGGCTACCGGCTTGCGCACCTGCGAGGACGCGGAATGCCGCTCCATCGCGGAACAGTACCGGGGGCTGGTCTTCGGCGAAAACGGCTCCGCCTACACGCCCGACCAGAAGGGCACGCCGGCGTGGCGCGGGAAGGTTCGGGACTTTCTCGCGGCCTTGGCCCGGTGGCAGGAGAGCGCCTCCGGAGCGCACCCCAACGCCGCCGAGCACTTCCGCGTAAAATCCGCGGCGTATAGCGAGCTGTTGAACCTGGTCTTCAATAGCCCGGATCGCGACCTGGTGCTGCGCGCCATGCTCGACTACCTGAAGCAGAGCCGGTTTCAACGGGAGAACCGCATGGAGTGGTTTCTGCCGGTCAACGCGCTCATCGGGCGAGTGGCCTTGGACCCCGTGTCGATGGGACACATGGCGGAGGAACTTCGCAAGGTGGATGACCCGACCATAGCGCTTTACGCCAACCTGGAGATGGTGGCACCGCGCACACCCGAGCGCATCTTACCGCTGCTATAGAACGTCGGCGAACCCGCGTTTCATGTGCCGAAAGAAAAGTCCTCCGGCGATCAACATGGCGACACCGTATGCCGTGGCGATGGCCAGATCTTCCAGGTCGGGCATGGCGGAGCCGAGCAGAATCGTCCGGTAGGCGCGAACCACGTAGTACATGGGGTTGGCCACCAGCATAAAGTGCGCCCATCGCGGAAATTGCTTTTCGGTGATAAAAATGGGCGTCAGCCAGAACCAGAAAATCAGGACGACGCTCACCACTTGCGCGGTATCCCGAAGAAACACGTGCAGGCTGGCGACGATCCAACCCAGGCCGACGGCGAGCAGTCCGACGACCACGAAATAGAACGGCAGCAGGATTAGAAAGACGCTGATCTGGTTGATCCAAACCGCGGTAGCGGCGATCATCAGCACCAGCGCCAGCAAGTGACTCATGAGGGTGGATAGAAAAACCGAGACGGGAATCATCTCGGAGGGAAAGACGGTCTTGGTGATGAGGTTGGCCTGATCCAACAGGCTGGATGCGGAGCGCTGCACGGTCTCGCTGAACAGCAGCCACGGAAGCATGCCGGCGAAGATGAACAATGGGTACTTGCTGACACCGGGAGGCGGGGGCACTCGCATGCAGATCTGGAACACGAACATCCAACTGATGAGCAGCGCCAGTGGATGGATGAGCCCCCAGATCCACCCTATGGCGGAACCGACGAAGCGCTGCTCGAAATCGCGGCGCACGAGTTGGAAGAGCAGGCTGCGCCGCTCAACCAAATTACGCAGAAAAAACGCTCCGGGAATTCGCCTGGGCACAATAAAACTGAACAATACCAATTTTTTCAATAACTTGCAACGGACAATCGACGGAACATCAGAGGTTGACATCAGCATGTCCGAATTGTTACAGTTTGAGATTCGCCAATTCGGTAGTTCAAATAGCCCCACCGGGTCTCGGAAGCGGAAGTTCGTTCCGAATCTCAACTGATCCGGCCGGAGAAGACTATGAAGCAGGAATATTTTGTTGTGGTGGTCGCCCACTCGCTACGCGGCAGGTTGCGGCGTGTCCACATCCCGCACCAGGCAGTGTACGCCATCCTGGCATTGGCCCTCCTAGGATGTTTCTCGGTGTTCGGTTTCGTCGCCAGTTATGCCCGCATGGCGTGGAAAGTNNGTCAGCCAGACCAACGAGCAGCTCGCCAGCCTGCAACTGTACGCCAAGGAAGTTTCCGTGGCTTATGGCATCAAGCAGAAGCTGGAAGGGCCGGCGGATATATCGGCCGAAGGCAAGCTGGTGCCGACGTTCGCGGAAAGCGTGCAGGACTACGACTTTCTGCGCACCACCAACCTGCTGGCGCTGCCCACCCGCAATTCCAGCCGGCTGCGGTCACCGGGCGCACAGCCGGGCGCACAGCCCAGCATGTGGCCGGTGCAGGGCCTGATCACGGGACCGTTCGGCAAGCGGTCGGACCCGTTCTCGGATGAAGGCGCGTTCCACACAGGAGTGGACATCAGCGTTCCCAGCGGCACCGCGGTGCACGTCACCGCGGACGGCATGATCATTCAGGCCGAGATGGTGACCGGCGGTTACGGCCGGCTGGTAGTAGTGAACCACGGTGGCGGCATCCAGACTTACTACGCGCACCTCTCCCGCATTTACGTACATGCCGGACAGGAAGTGCGGCGGGGCGACCTGGTGGGCGCCGCGGGGAGCACGGGGCGCGTCACCGCCCCGCATCTGCATTACGAAGTCCGCGTCGGCGGCACTCCCATGAATCCGCGCCGGTATCTATCGACCGCCGCGATATACCAGGAGACTTCGCGGAAAGACTTTCCGTTCTAGGGTCCGCTCCCTCACGGTCGCGGCTCGGAACCGGTTGCGGTAACCTGTACCTAATCATGCGAATTCTAGTTGTGGCGGTGCTGTTGGCGGGGTGCGCATGCAGCCCGGCTTCGCAGGCCGGCGGGATTCCCGAATATGGCTATGAAGTGGTGCACACGTATCCTCACGATGCGGGGGCTTTCACGCAGGGCCTGTTCTACCTGAACGGGTTCCTGTACGAGGGCACGGGGCTACCCGGCGAGTCGTCGATTCGCAAGGTAAAGCTGGAAACCGGAGAAGTGCTCCAGAAGCGCGACGTCCCCGACCCGTATTTCGGCGAAGGCATCATCGCCTGGAAAGACCGGCTGCTGGAGTTGACGTGGCAAGCGCAGGCGGGCTTCATCTACGACCTGGGCACCTTCGCGCCGCGGGGAGAATTCCAGTATCCCGGCGAGGGATGGGGGCTGACCCAGGACGGCAAGCGGATCATCATGAGCGATGGCTCGCCGGAGCTGCGGTTCTGGGACCCGGCGACGCTGAAGGAGCTCGGCCGCATTACCGTGACCGACGAGGGGCGTCCCGTCAGGGACCTGAACGAACTGGAGTGGGTGAAGGGCGAGATCTACGCCAACATCTGGCAGACCGACCGGATCGCGCGCATCGACCCTGCTACTGGTAAGGTGACCGGATGGATCATCCTCGCGGGATTGGCTACCCCCGACGGACGCTTCGTGGAAGGTCAGGGCGACGTACTGAACGGAATCGCCTACGACGCCAAAGGCGACCGGTTGTTCGTCACCGGCAAGAAGTGGCCCAAGCTATTCGAGATTCGCCTCGTGAAGAAAGCGGCGGCGCAGTAACGGGCAGGCCGGATCCCGAGGGTCGGTGCGGCCTGCCCGGCTTTTCTAGAAGTCGAAGCGCAGCGCCATCTGGACAATCCTGGGATTATTCACTAAGGTGGTGATCTTACCGAAAGTTGCCGGAGTCGCCAGGCTTAACGCGGGGTTGGCGAAGTCGGGATGGTTGATGAGGTTGTACGCCTCAGCGCGGAAGGTCAGGGCTTTCCTCTCCTTAATCACAAAACGTTTGACCAGCGACGCGTCTATGTTGAGGAATCCCGGACCCCGGAATGTGTTACGACCCGAACTGCCGGTGGTGCCGGCGGCCGGGAAAGCGAAATTGGCGATCTGAGTCGGCGTGAAATAGTAGACCCCTGGACCAGTACCGTTGTTGCTGGTCATCACGCTGCCGATGTCGCGCGAACCCGTGAAGTCGCCGTAGGTGGCGGCCGTGCTCGGACCAGTGGCGCGGCCGGAACTGACGGAAAATGGTGAGCCGCTCTCCAAAATCCAGAGACCGCCCAGGTTCCATCCGCCGATCAGAGTGTCCACCCAGCCAGGCATCGTACGGCCCAGCATTTGACCTTTGCCTATGGGGAGTTGGTACAGAGCCGACGCACTGATGACATGGGGTATGTCGAAATTGGAGCGCCCGCGCGCCACGGATTCATTGAAACTGTCCAGCGGCGCGGCGAACCCATTGCCCTCGCCTCCGGTGCCCGTCGGTTGGTCGTTATCGATAGACTTGCTCCAGGTGTAGTTGGCCCCCACTCGCAGGGCGCCAAACTGATGGGTCAACCGCACCTGCAGTGAATTGTACTCGGAGCGGCCGTCGTTGTTTCCGAGGAGCAGGGTCGAAAGCTGTGGAAAGTTGCGTATGAAGTATGGGGAAATGCCGGCGGCCGCATACTTCGTGTAATTGTTGACTTCGGTGGTGTTGGCCGCCGTTCCCACCTGTCCGGTGGAAAAGACGGTCGACCCGATGGTAGAGACCGCGGAGGCAGCCGATCCGTAGATCTGAACCAGTGGATTGGAAGACGGCACCGCGGCCAGGTTGGTGAGGTTCGAGGCGATCTGGTTGAAGGCCGTCAGGAAACCGTTGGTGTAGATGTGCGACTGATCCAGGTTGACCTGATAGAACAGCTTCACGCCGCGATTGGCGACGTATCCGACATCGAGCAGCGTGCCCTTGGCGATCTGGCGTTGGATGTTCAGGTTCCACTGCATCACGTAACCAGTCTTGAGGTTGGGGTCCGTGGCATCCAACGCGGTCTGGCGAGTCGCGGCCGGCGTGAGTAACGGGGATGCCGGTTGCGCGGGCAACGGGGGAGCGGTGCCAACGCGGACATCGCTGCCGGAGGTGGAATTCGGGAAAAGCGTCACTGCCTGGGAGAAGCCGGGCGTAGCGCCATCGATCGAACTGGTGGCGGCGCCGACAATGCGGTCGTTGAACATGCCGAAGCCGCCGCGGATCGACGTCTTGCCGTCACCCCACGGGTCCCAGGCCAACCCGAAGCGCGGCGCAAAATTGGTCCAATTGTTGGCCCACCACTGGCCGGACTGCTGTACCGTCAGAGTGCTCGAGAAACCTGCCATGTTCAGCACGTTCGCCGGAGTGATGATTCCCTGCTGCCCATTCGTGTCGTACGGCACTGGGAAGAATTCCCACCGCAGGCCAAGATTGAGGGTCAGGTGCCGCGTGACTCTCCAGTCGTCCTGCGCGAAGAAGCCGTACTCGTGGAATATGAAGTTGCGCACGCGCGACGTACCGGCGGCTTGCCACTGCTGCAGATTGCTGTAGTAAGTCTCGGTGACCGATGAAATACGGCCCAGCAGGTCGTTGTACATTCCCTGGAATATGGAGAGGTTGGCCGACGAAATCGAGCCGGGAGGGTTCAAGGTGGTTGCCGGCACGTTGCCGTTGGCGGTGCTCAGCGAGACATTGGGATAAATGCCCGCGGCGTTGTACCCGTACTGGGTGGTGAAGCGCACTTGGCCGCCAAACTTGAACGTGTGGTCCCCGTGAATCTTGGTCAGGTTGTCGGTGTATTCATTCACCGGCGAGTTGCGGCCTTGGGGAAAGCCCGTGTAGAGCGGGTTGGTCCAGGTATTGAAACTGTACATCGGCCCGTCCACGCGTTCGGGGCGGACGAACTCCACCGTAGCGCTCTGATGGCCATAGCGGAATTCGTTGACCATGGTGGGCGAAATCGTCCAGTCCCAGCCGCCCGCTACTCCCCATCGCCTGCCGCCCTGGCTGCCGGGCGGCTGACCGGGAACCACGTTCTGGGCGGCATTCAGCGAGTCGATGGCCGAATTGCGCTGCCAGCTCGTGCGCTCGAAAACGTGCATCCTGCTCGTCAGGTTGTAGTCCGCTTTGATGGTGAACTGGTCCTCGAGACTGCCGTTCGGGAAGTTGAACGTGTAGCAGGAGGAATTGAGCCCATCGGTGCCCGAACAGTTGTTGCTGTTGGGTGCGGGAAAGAGTTTGAGCAGCCCCGCCACCGTCGGGTCAATGCCTTTGTGAAGCGGGTCGGCATTTATGATGCTGTACTGCTGAACGGTACTCGTCCCTGGGGGAATCCACGAGTAGATGCCTTGCAATGCGGTGGCCGTGGGAACCACGGTGTTCTGAATGCCCTGCGCGTGTGTGCGGCGGCCCTGGTAGTTGCCGAAGATGAACAGCTTGTTGTGTTTGATAGGCCCGCCGAACGACCCGCCGAACAGATTCTGAATGAGCACGGGAATGGGGACGCCGGCGCCGTTGTTGAAGAAATCGTTGGCATTCAGGTCCCGGTTCCGCAAGTAATCGAACGCATTGCCGTGGAACTGGTTGGTGCCCGAGTGAGTGACCAGTTGGACCTGGCCTCCCGCGCTGCGGCCGTATTCAGCCTTGCCGCCGTCGGTCACCATGCGTGCCTCTTCCACCGAATCCGTATTGTTGGCGGTGAGCGAAAGCCCAATGCGCGGCGCCACCGAATCGTTGACGTCGATACCGTCCAGCGTGTTATTGTTGCTGCCCTGCCGCAATCCATTGACGTGCGCGAAACTATAGTCGGCTCCGCTCGACGATCCGTTGGCTTGCGGGTTGATTTGCACGCCGGGCTGGAAAACGGCCAGCGTGATTGGCGTGCGTGCGATCTGCGGCAGGGTCGCGATATCCGATATGGTGACCACCTGCGACACCTCCGATTCGGTGGTTTGCACCGCCAGGGTGTTGGCCTGCACTTCCACGGTTTCCGTAAGCTGGCCGACTTCCAGAATGACGTTCTCCGCCACCTCGGCGGCCACGTCCAACGTAATGTCGGATATGGCGGCCTTGCGGAATCCCGACGCTTCCACATTCAACGTGTAGGTCCCGGGTTGCAATGCCGGCAGGACGAAATCACCGCTGGCGTTGCTGGTAGTGTCGGTCGTTTTCTTGGTTTCATTGTGGACCGCGCTGACCTTGGCGTTCGGCACCAACGCCCCGGTGGCGTCTTTAACCGTCCCTACAAGCCGTGCCGTTTGCGTTTGTGCGAAACAGAGGGCCGCCAGAAACGCAAAGACAAAAAAAACACGTGCACACATCGATAACTTGCGCTGCATTACGAGATTCCTTCTTTCACAGAGAGTTCGAAACCGACTTTCACCCGAAACTTCCGTTCGCCTCCCAGGTCCGCAGCGGTCACCCTAAAAAACACACCGCCGGGTTACACCCGGCGTAGGCACCGAACCCAAGAAGCGATCTTTATAGTCTTCCCTTTTTTTCGCCCGCTGTCAAGAGGAGAAAATGCGCGGGTCTGCCGGCCCTTTGCGCCACCGCTTCGGCGGCCAGGTAGCCGCTGCGGACCGCGCCTTCCATGGTGGCGGGCCAGCCGGTGCGGGTCCAATCGCCGGCCAGAAAGACGTTGGGAGGGCCGGATTGAGCGGTGGGCCGAAGGGATTCGGTCCCCGGCGCCGCGGAGAACGTGGCGCGCTGCTCCTTGACCACGTGGGCCTTCACCAGGTTGGCCTCCTGGATGCGCGGAAAGTACAGGCGCAGGTCGCCCAGGGCGATATCGACGATCTCATGGCGCGGAAGGCCGGTCAGGTCGCGCGAGGCGCTGACCACCAGTTGCAGGTAACGGCCGCGATCCTTATTGAACATCCACTGCATGGTGCGGCCGAGCAGGGTGGCATGGGGCAGCGTGGTGACCTCGCGGTCGAACCACAGGTGCACGCCGGTGATGGGCGAGTGGTCGAGGGCTGGGGCCGGCAGCCCGACGGCTGGGAGGCGCTCGAAAGGCAGCGCGCAGAT
>PMYB01000008.1 GCA_003170915.1 Bryobacterales bacterium
CGCTGAGCGGGAGAAGCCGGCGCACTAGGCTCGATTCGAAACGCCGCTGCACGGGTGGCACTGCCTTCGTTGGACTACCCCGACGAATTCTAGCAACGCGGCGAAACTCTACTCCTGACCGGAAGAATTGCGGTAAGGTGGATGGTGCGAAAGGCTGACATACCAACACGAAAACTCACAGCCGAAATCATTGCCGCCGCAATCGACGGCTACGAATTCCAGAAGACCCGCATCGACACCAAGATTGCCGAACTTCGGGCCGTGCTGTATGGTGGCCCGGCACCACCCGCCACGATGGAACCCAAGGAACGCAAACGCCGGAAGATGAGTGGCGCTGGCCGGGCAAGGATCGCCGAAGTACAGCGGAAAAGATGGGCAAAGATCCGGGGAGAGTCTGAGCCGTCAGCCGCGCCGGAACCGGCAAAGCCCAAACGGCGGATCAGCAAAGCAGGTATGGCAAAAATCATCGCCGCAACAAAGGAGCGGTGGGCAAGAGTCAGAGCCGCCAAGGCGTAACAGGAGAAAGCCGCCAGGAAAGCTGCCCGGAAGAAGGCCGCTGTCAGGAAGATGGTGGCAAAGGCTTCATCCGCGAGGGCGGCTAAGAAGACAGCGCCCGTCAAGAAAGCGGCGGCAACGAAGGCCGCGCCGAAGAAGACGGCCCCTGCTCCTGCACAGGCGACAATGGAAGCTGCCGCTCAGTAGGAGACCCCGCACTACAGAGCGGCCCGCACGGCCAAAACCAATTGAATCTGCACCGATGCTGGCGCCATCCACGGCACCGCACAGGAGAACCCCCGGTGGCCAAATCCTGTATGGCCACCGTAAGGTTTATTCGAGCTGCAGGTTACTTCTGTTGTCCAGATTTTTCGTGAGCCGCCTTCGAGGCTTCGTGTGCCTTACCAGAGTGCTCGAGGGCGGTCGTCGAGTGCCTCTTGCCTGATGCATGATCGCCCTTTCCATGACACTCCGCGGCCATCCGATGAGCCTTGGCGGCGTTTTCATGATGCTCAGCTGCTTTGTTATGCGCGTCTTTTGCCATATAGATGTCCTTTGGAATCGATATTTCGACTCTCTAAACCCCGTGCAAGTTATGAACCATTATGAACCATTGGACCGTTATCGTCCGCTCATCCCTTCCTGGGCGAATGGCGCATTCCGCGATTACCTCACCAAAAGTTAGGTTATCGCGGAATCCCACTGAACCGCTCGAACCCCCGTCAATCAGGCTTGCCGACGTCTTTCGCCCCGGCAATACGCGGATTCCAGACCTCCTGACATACCCCTGCGCGAAACGTCCCGTTTCAGGTGGGGGGAGATGGAGCGGTCACCGGTGCCGGCAGAGGCAATTCTTGCTGGGCGGCCATGCTAGGGTGTCAAGACATCCCGTCGAGCACGGCCAGAAGCGGACAGGATTGGGTCCGCACTTTGGCTGCGTAAACTACTGAACTGCCGCTGGAAAACGGCCGTCCCCAAGAAAAGCGGACAGGTATTGGTCCGCACCCTCAGTCGGCGCACCCCAATCCTTTGAAGGGGTTCACCTCCCTATGTCAGGAGGTCTGGATTCAGGTATGTGAGAACAAGTTAGAAAACTGAGGCGCGCGCACTCAGGTGCAATTCCTGCTGTCCAGAAGGCAAGAAGTGCGGCAGGTCAGGCCTGTGCAAATCACTCCTGGAGGCGGCTCATCAACTGGGAAAAGACTGTACGGCCTTGATCACGCACCATTGTGGCTCAGGCCAGAGTCGCCTTTCGAGGCCCGTCGTGGTTCAAATCGCGACAACCAAATGCTTGCTCTATCGGCGATGCGCGTTCATCCGGTGTGACACCTTCACGGAGGGCCGGGTCATCCGGTACAGCATGCGCCCGGGCACAAATGCAGCCAGCTTGTCCGCCAGACCCGCGCCCAAAAGTCGCCGAAAGAGCGACGCCGCGCTGGACTGCCGTCCCAGCACCCGGCGGCAGACGACCTGGTGCTCCTCGGGCCCACCTCGCCACGTGCACGGGGGTCTGGCTGACGCGCTCTGATCGCACTTCTGGCCCGGCTCGTCGGCGCGCGCGGACTCGTGTGCCCGCGCGCGGGACAAGGCGCGCGCTGCGCCGGTTCCGCGCCGGCGAGCGCGGGCGGGAGCGACAGCGAAGAGCACGAGCAGCGCCGGCGAAGCCCCTGTGCACGTCCACAGGAGTCTGGTGGGCACGGCGTGGCCGCTCGGCCCACTTGCGCGCTTGCCACGGCTCGTCGGCGCGCGCGGACTCGTGTGCCCGCGCGCGGGATAACCTGTTGCCGCGCCGGTTCCGTGGCAGCGCCACTTTCGAAGCCGCACCGGCGCTCGCAGCCACCGCACTTGCGCCGGGGCGCCGCGACGCGAGGGCGCGAAGATCTCGAGCAGCGCCGCCCTGGCCCGCTTCGCACGTGCGCGGGAGTTTGGCGGACGGGCTGTGGCCGCCCGGCCGCTCGCACTTCGCCGCGACTGCGCGTTCGGACTCGCAGCCCGCGGCGCTGAGCGGGAGAAGCCGGCGCGCGCCGCCACCGCGCGACGCCGGGCCGACGAGACGCGCGCGGGAGGCAGCGAAGCGCACGAGCAGCGTCGTCCGGGACCACCTTGCCTGTGCACGGGAGCCTGGCGGGCGCGCCGTGACCGCCGGGCCGCTCGCACTTCTGGCCCGGCTCGTCGGCGCGCTCGGACTCGCACGCCCGCGCGGCGCTGCACAGGAGAATCGGGCGCGCGAGGCTCGATGCGAAATGCCGCTTCACGGGCGGCGCTGCGTTCGTTGGCAGCGAAGCTTGGGCGCCGCGCCGGTTCCGTGGCAGCGTTACTTTCGAAGCCGCGCCGGCGCGCGCAAGCACCGCACGCGGCGCCGGGCCGGTGAGACGTGAGCGCGAGCGGCGGCGAAGAGCATAAGCAGCGCCGGCGAAGCCCCGATGCACGTGCACGGGAGTCTGGCGGTCACGCCCGTGACCGCCTTCACACTCTGATTGCGCTACTCTTGTTCTAAGCGTCAATCAGAATGGAGGCAGACGTATGCTGTTTCTGACCTATTGGGAGCTCAACGAGAATATGCCCGTGCCGGAGCGCATGAGCATCGCCCAGAAGATGACTTCGTCGGGGGTTTTCCCCCCGAAAGGCGTCAAGATCCTGCGCTGGGATGAGACGCCCGACGCATGGGGCATCCTGTTGATGGAAGCCGACAACGCCATGGACGTGGCGCTGGCGATCGACTCCTGGCGAATGGCCGGGGCAGGCTTCTTCAAGCAGACCAAGACAGCCCCCGCGACACCCATCGCGGAGGCCATGCCGCATTGGGAGGAAGCGATGAAAGCGATCGGCGGGATCT
The DNA here is from genome assembly GCA_003170915.1 of Bryobacterales bacterium. GTDB lineage: Bacteria > Acidobacteriota > Terriglobia > Bryobacterales > Bryobacteraceae > Fen-178. Next base: position 3,332 of record PMYB01000008.1, read on the forward strand.
AGCCCGCCGGACGCAGATCGCGCAGTGTTGCACCCCGGGGCGCGCAGCCACCTCACGTGCGCCGGGCCGGTGAGACCCGAGCTTGGGCGGCGAAGAGCACGAGCAGCGCTGGCGAAGCCCCTTGTGCACGTGCTCGGGAGTCTGGTAGGCACGGCGTGCCCGCCGGGCCGCCCGCGCGCCGGGCCGCGACTGCGTGTTCGGAGCGCACGCCCGCGCGATGCCAAGCGGGAGGAGCCGGCGCGCGAGGCTCGATTCGAAACGCCGCTTCACGGCGGCGCTGCCTTCGTCGTTGGCAGCGAAGCCTGTCCGCCGCGCCTGGCGCATCAATGGGCCACGTCGCCGGGCCGGTGCGCGGCCCGGGCGAGGACCTAGAGACGTGTTCCGCGCTTTGGGCAGATTCTCCTCGGGCCTCGATATGCGCTCACCGATGGCTGGCCCATGCCTGGCACTCGACATAGTACGGTCACGTCGAACGCGGCATAGCGAGGGTCCAGGCCGGTGATTCCCGCGATGGTGCCGGCAGGACGTACGCGCTGCGTGCCAGAAAGTCGCGCGGTGTGAGAGGAGATTTCATCGTTGGGGACGTTGCCACGAGGAGCCCATAGTACCGATGGTTCATGTCGAAGGATAGAGTACGATTGCCTACCCGAAGTTCGTATTGGTTGAAGTAGGGCCGGGGGATATCATCACTACGGGTTTGCTCCGCTGCAGGCGGCCCTCTCGATTCCCGACAGGGTTGCCTGCAGAGCATTCGAGTGCCTGATCCCGAGTAGAAATAGTGAACGCTCCAGCCGAGAAGAACGGTGGGGTCGCAATCACGCTGGCGACCGCCCACGACGACGGTACTCATCCGGGAGGAACATGATGGAACTATCGAGCCCGGAGTTGATTCGTGCATTGATGCAAGCGCATGAGAACCCCACGTCGGCTCGGCGTCGTCGTGGCGCGCAGGATGCCGTCGGGCCTGTCAGGAGGCGTTGCCGGTGCGGCCAATGCCACCAGTGCCTGGACAACGCGCGGTGGGAACGAATCTTCGCGGAGAAGTTCGCAGACCCAGACTACTACGCCCGCCGAGTAACGCGCATCGCATCACCGTTGACGTCCCTCTGATCCCTCATTTCCATATTGGAAACCACGTCGCGATGGGGATTTCGCCCTTCAGCATCGAGCGCTAGGCCGGACACGTCCGTGCGTGTTTGTACACGCTTTTTAGGGGCCAAAAAGCAAAAGGGCCAATGAGCACGAACTCGTCGGCCCCAAAGCGAGATCAGAACCCCGCGCCGGTCTGCCGCGCGTACTGGCGCCGCCGCTCGAACGGCCCACGGCACCACCGCGATAGCGCCGTAGCGCGTAACCACTTGGCACGTCGTCGCAACACCGAACGCGGAGAAGAAGGCGCGGCCACCGCACGGGCGCCTGGCCGGCGAGACACGCGCGCGGGCGGCGAAGAGCACGCGCGGCGCTGGCGAAGTCCGGCGGACATGGCGTGCCCGCTCGGCCGCTCTTGCTTCCGGCCCGGCTCGCGGGCGCGCTCGGGACTCGCGTGCCCCGCGCGCGGCCATCGTGCCGGCGCCGGGCCGGCGAGATGCGCGCGGCGGCGAAGAGCACGAGCAGCGCCGACGAAGCCCGCGTGCCCGTGCACGGGAGCTTGGCGGACGCGCCGTGATCGCCCGGCCGCTCGCGCGCCTGGCCTCGACTGGCGTGTTCGGCGCGTGCGCCCGCGCGGCGCCGAGCGGGGGAAACCGGCGTGCGAGGTTCAATTCGAGACGCCGCTTCACGGGCGGTGTTGCCCTTGTTGGCAGGGAAGCCTGCGCGTGGCATAGCGCGGTGTTTCTGTGCCAGCGCCACTTTCGAGGCCGCGGCAGCGCGCGCAAGCGCCGCACGGGCGCCGAGCCGGCGTGACGCGGGCGCGGGCGGCGGCGAAGAGCACGAGCAGCGCCGGCGAAGCCCCATGCATGGGAGTCTGGCGGATGCGGCGTGCTCGCTCGGCGGCGGGGATGCCGAGCGGGGAGAAGACGCCGCGACAGCGCGCCCCCACCGCGCTCCCGCCGGGCCCCCGAGACGCGAGCGCGGGCGGCGGCGAAGAGCATAAGCAGCGCCGGCGAAGCTCCTATATAGTACGTGCACGGGAGTCTGGTGGACGCGCCGTGCTCGCCTGGTCGCTCGCGCCCTTGGCCGCGACTGCGCGTTCGGATCGGCCGCGCCGGCACTGCACGGCACCGGGCCGGCGATACGCGAGCGCGGGCGGCGGAGAAGAGCACGAGCGGCGCCAGCGAAGCCCCTTGCTCGTGCACGGGAGTCTGGCGGACGTGCACCGACTCCCCGGCCGCTCGCGCGCCGAGCTCCGACTGCGCGTTCGGCTCGTAGCCATCGCGGCGGGGACGCCGATCAGGAGAAGATGGCGCGGCGCGGGCTGGCCCGGCTAGACCGCGACCGGGACAGGGACTTTCTCCAGATGGTCGAATGGTACTGCACGTGGGTGGGGGAGATTCCAGGCGCCGCAATCACCCAGGAGCAGAAGACGATTTTCACATCGAACTACAAAGCTTGGAAGAACAGATCATTGATCGTGAGCAGCCGACCGAATGGGTTTGGTTCGTGACACCGGAGAGATCTGGCGCGCATCGGCTCAGACTCTCAGCGGTCGCCGTGGTCAAGCTGGGCGGATCCGAGAAACCGAAAGAGTTGCCCGTTTTCGACAGGGAAATTACGGTCGCTGTCAGCTTCGGGTATTTTTTATCCACAAACTGGAAGGAGATCACCGGTGCCATTTCCGGGACTGGGATTCTGGGCTGGTTAACAGGCCGATTTCAGAAACGAAGAAAGGGCCGTTGAGTGCACGAATCCCCTTGAGTGACACATCCACCATGTCTTGCCGAGACGCCCCTGGCGAGATGAGTACTTATCTTATCGTGTCCACAAAACGAATGGATCAATCCCCACGCTACGCCTGCGATGGCGAACTGCCTAACGGCCCATGCGGAAGTTATGCTTGCCTCTGGCACCCCGCTCTGGTACGCGCGGTTTCTGCCCAAGTTGACCGGAAGCGGCGCTGCCGGAAGCTGGGCGAAGTGGCGCGCCCGGCCATTTCGATACTGAGCAAACCGAATCCGAAATCCGAAACTGTAGATAATTTTGTAGCTGCTCAAAGCCTCTAACCGCCTTTTCTCACAGGGGCTCTAGCAAAAAGCCGCCTTTCATGGCATAACTGAGTTTCCACACAGCAGTTAACGCCAAAAAAAAGACGGCCTTTGCTATGACAGAGTGTAACCAATCCGAATTCGAATTTAAAGGGCATTTTTCGCGCCGGGTCGGCGCCG
>PMYB01000171.1 GCA_003170915.1 Bryobacterales bacterium
GGAACGGGGTCCGGCGGTGAGTGACAAGTCCAAACGCACGCGCGCAGCCCGAATGATCAAAGAACTTCAAAAGCTCGGCTATCGCATAGTAGGCGGACCACTTCCAGCCGTCGCCCGGGCGTGATCGCGTTGGGGTTTTTCGACCCTGCCAAGCCCGCTGCGACGAGCCTTCGTGATGCGACCGGCGTTTCACCAGGATTTATCGCCCTTGCTCCAATGAGAGTAGCGGAACACCGCGAGGTAGACTGAGGCATGGCCGAGGGGCAGGAGCGCATCAGCATCAACCCGGCGGTTTGTGACGGAAAGGCGTGCATCCGTGGCACGCGCGTGATGGTTTCCGCGATTCTCGACAACCTTGCCGTGGGCGTACCCCGCGAAGAAATCATCGGCAGCTACCCTTCTATTCAGGAACTGGACATTCAGGCCGCTCTGGCCTACGCTGCCGAGGCCGCGCGCGAGGGCACGGCGGACCTGCCTTTGGAACATACGGTTTGAAGCTGAAAATCGATGAGAACTTGCCGGGCGAGTGCGCCGAGATCCTGCGCGATGGAGGGTTCGAAGCCGACACGGTTGCCGATAAGCGGCTGACGGGAGCGGAGGATTCCGCGATAGCGGTCAGGTCTCGAGCCGAAGGCCGAGTCCGGATCACACTGGATGTGGATTCCGCCAACATCCGTGCAGACCCGCCGGCGGAGTACGCCGGAATCATTAGTTCTACGGTCGAAGAGGCAGGACAAACACGCCGTCCTCGCTGTCGTGCATAGGATTGCTTTGGTCCGGGCTAACCGAGCAGCGGCAGGTGAGCCTTGGATCGTGGAACCCGATCATATACGATTCCGGATTGGATAGGGAGTCGGTGGGCCGGATATGAAGGGAACGGCGTTTAAACTAAGCCGCTGGCGCGGCGGACGCTGCGCGTGGCCGTAGTTCGGCATTCGGGTACTGCCGGGGTGCGCGACAAATCTGTGAGGGTCACGCGGTCTTGCTCCGGCTGGCCCAGTAGTCTTCGAACCTGGCACTGAGCCGGACGCCGATGACGGTTTTGCAGCCGGCCTCGATGACCCCCGACCCGACGAACAGGCCTTGGGCGCGGAAGTTCGGATATCTCATCCGGTCGGCGTTCCTCTCGAAGTAATCCGCCTCATTGGAGTGGTGGAACCCTCGTCACGAACCGGTCGTCCTTCCTCATCCGTGGTGGATCTCGGCCTGCTCGCGCTGCGCGACGTCCTCGCCGATAGCCTCGGCCTTGGCGGTCACCTCTACGGCCGCCAACACCTCCAGTTGCTCGCAACCGTGCTCGAAGGAACTTTCGCTGCCAACCAGCGCCATCATCCGCCGCACGGCTGGCGAATACTGCGTGCCGACCACATCCAATACCAACTCGCGCACGATCTGCTGTGAAATCGATGAAACTCGTTTACCTCACGCTGCGCTTTCTGCAAAGCGGCTGGGGTGGAAAACGTCTCGCTGATGGACTTCCCCTTAACCTTACGGGTGAGCCGAACATGGGGCCCATGGCGGGGGCTGTTGGGTTTGTGAGAGTGGCAATTCGGTTTACCGCAGCAGCCGTGAATGTTGGTGATAGAGCCACTGCGGAAGTCCCCGAGGGGGAGGGGTTGGTGCAGCAATTCCGATCGCTTCCGTTCGAGCTCAGCCAGGGTATGGGGCACGGTTCTCTCCTAACGTATATATGCGTTAAGATTATGGGCCCAAGAAAGAAACACCGCCAGCCGCTACATTCTTGTCGCGCGCCCGTGCGGCATTGTGGCGGAACGCCGCCGATCGGGGTACGATAAGATTGCAGTGTTGCGTTTCTGGGTATTCATCGCTGTTTCGTGCTTTCCGGCTTTCGGCGCCACCGGCGCGGTCACCATCGACGCGGCAGTCGAGCAGATGTACAACTTCGATTTCCCGGCCAGCCACGAGATCCTGAATCAATGCATTGCGGCCCACCCGCAGGACCCGCTGCCGTATGCGTTCCGCGCGGCCGCCGATCTGTTCTACGAGATGGACCGGCTGGGGATACTGGAAAGCGAGTTTCTGGTGGATGACAAGCGCATCATAGCGAAGAAGAAGCTGCAGCCCGACGCCGCCGTTCGCGCGCAGTTCTACAAGGCGCTCGACGACACCGCCAGCCGCGCGGAAGCCGCGCTGGCCGCCAACCCAGACGACCGCGCCGCGCTGTTTTCGATGTGCATCTCTCAGGGCGTCGCCACGGACTACATGGCGCTGGTCGAGAAGCGCCAGTTATCGAGCCTTTCACCGGCGCGGCGTTCCAACAGCTACGCGCAACGGCTGCTCAGGCTGGATCCGAAGTATTACGATGCCTACCTCACCACGGGATTTTCGGAATATATTCTTGCCAGCCTGCCGTTTATCGTCCGCTGGTTCGTGCACTTCGACAACGTGAGCGGCAATAAGGAACGCGGCGTGGAGAATGTTCGCCTGGTGGCGCGCGAGGGCCATTATTTCAAACCGTTCGCGAAGATTCTGCTGGGGATCGCCGCTCTTCGCGAGAAGAAGCCGCTGGAAGCGCGGGATCTGCTGGCCGATCTGGCGCGCGATTATCCCAACAACCCCCTGTTTCGCAAAGAACTGGCCAAGGTCACGGCAACCATCGGCGCGGCGGGAAATTAGGCACAGGCGACGCGCTGTGGCAGCAAAGTGATAATGTCCCCTTTGGGCAAAGTAGAAATGTCCCCTTGACAATCCCAAGCTTGGGGGATGCAAGAAGGACAGCTACTGATGACCCAAGCCGATAGAGACCGGCTCGTAACGTTGAAGAAAGCAAAGAAGAAGCTGATCACGCAGCGGGAGGCAGCCGCAGAGTTGGAGTTGAGTATACGGCAGGTGAAGCGACTGCTATACGCGCTGAAGAAGCGTGGCGACAGGGCCGTGGTTCACGGGCTGCGCGGCCGGCCGTCGAACCGGCGGATCGAAGAGGCTGTGGAGAAAGAAGCGGTGAAGATCCTGTCGGCGGATGTGTACCGAGGGTTCGGGCCGACGCTGGCGGCGGAGTTGCCTGTGGAACAAGCACCACATCGAGGCGAGCAAAGAGACCGTGCGGCAGTGGATGATGTGTGGCAAGCTGTGGCGGGGGAAGAAAGAGAAAGTCCAGCAAGTTCACACCTGGCGACCGCGGCGGAGCCGTTTTGGGGAACTGGTCCAGTGGGACACCAGCGAGCACGACTAGCTGGAAGGGCGGGGCGAAAAGCTGTATCTGATCGCCATGATCGACGATGCCACCAGCCGCTTGTTTGCGCGGTTCGTGCGGCACGATTCGACCGAGGAGAACATGAAACTGCTGTGGAGTTACCTGAAACAGTTCGGTCGGCCGCTGACGTTCTACACCGACAAGGCGAGTCTATTCCAGACGGCGGGGAAGCGGAAACGCGATGAGCCGGGAGTGGACAAGGACGCGGTGGAAATACCGCCGACGCAGATCGGCCGCGCCTTGCGGGAGCTGGGGATTACCTGGATAGCGGCGCATTCTCCGCAGGCCAAAGGGCGCGTGGAGAGAAATTTCGAGACGGCCCAAGATCGGCTGGTCAAAGGCATGCGGGTAGCTGGGGTGAAGACGATCGAGGACGCCAACCGATATCTGGAACAGGACTACCTGGTGTGGTGGGAACGGGAGCTGACGGTTGAGCCGGCCAGCGGCGACGATGCCCATCGCCGGCTGGAGAGGAGCCACAATCTGGCGGCCTCGTTGAGCCATGTGGAAACGCGGCAGGTGCGGAATGACTACACCTTGCGATTCGACGGCGAGTTGTACCAGATCGAGCGCCAGTTGATCGTCAGTAGGTTGCGTGGGGCCGACGTGCGCGTGGAGAAGCGGCTGGACGGATCCCTGGCGGTGAGATTTGGCGAGCGATATTTGACAGTCAGTCCGTGCGCTGCCGCCGAGAAGAGGAAAGCGCCGCCGGCAAAGCCAGCGGCTGCGCGCCGCCAACCCGCGCGCAAGCGGGGTAGTGATTGGAACAAGAACTTCGATTTGAAGAAAGGGCCGAAGGTATGGCAAGTGGCACAGGAGCCGGGCTACCGGCGGAGCGTAGCGGGGTGATTCTGAAATCGCAGCCCGGGTTTCGAAGGTGCCGCCAGGTCAAAGACGCCCTGTACAGGGAAACCCTCCAGACGCCCGGAAGGACTACCCGGATTTTAATGCGTCCCAAGAGAGTTTGCGTCGATCACCAATCCGTCAACTCCGTCACCCGGGCTGGCGCCCGCCGGGAGCGTGCACACTACCCATCGAGCCGAGGGTCCCTCATCCTGGCGTTTTTCAGGCATGGCGGAATCTATCGGTCCGATGTGGTCTCAAAACCAAGATCAAAACCTGGGGCCGGAGTGCCGCCTCCCGTTGGTCGGCATCCGGTCCCAGTCCCAGGACGCGACGGAAGGCGCGCGCCCTACCCATCGTCCGCGATGAGTTCCGGCCGGCTATTCCTCGATCGGGTTGCTCGCCAGCAGAGCCCGTCTCCGCTTCACCGGCACCCGCAGATTAACACGCACTCCCCAGGTGCCCGGGCAAAAGGGGACATTTCTATTTTGCTGGGAAGGGGACATTTCTACTTTGCCTTGACAGCACAAGCGACGCGCTTGGCTCGCGCGCCATGAGGTGCTATATTTAACGCCGAAGGCTGCCCAAGCGCGCCGTCGTGGAGGGCTGAGATCCATGGCCGTCATTACTATTTCCAGAGGAACTTTCAGCGGCGGCCAAGCACTCGCCGAGTGCCTGAGCCGAACTCTAGGCTATCGGTCGATCGACCGGGACATGCTGGTTCGAAAAGCCGCCACGCGCCGGGTCACTGAAGGCCATCTGCGCGCGGCGCTGGAGCACCCTCCGAGCATTCCAGGCAGATTCAACCACGCCAGGTACATCTATCTGGCTTTGATTCAGGCTGCCCTCGCCGAGGAGGTCCGTGGCGGGCGGGTAGTCTATCATGGTCTGGCCGGCCACCTGCTATTGAGGGGAGCGCCCGGCCTCCTCCGCCTGCGGATCATTGCGCCAATGGAGTACCGTATCCGCATGGCTCAGGAGCGTCTGAACCTCAGCCGCGGCGAGGTTACCGCTCACATCGAAGCTATGGACCGCGATCGCCGAAAGTGGACGCACTTCCTCTATGGAGTGGACTGGGGAGAGCCTTCACTTTACGACCTGCTCATCAACCTGGAGCACATGAGCGTCGAGCAGGCCAGCCACGTCGTAATCTCGATGGTCGAGTGCGGCGGTTTCGAGCTTTCGCCGGAGGGCCGGGCGGCGATGGACGATCTCGCGCTTGCCAGTCGAGTACGCGCGCAGCTTGCGCAGGACACGTTCACCTTGAACCTGGAGGTCGAGGTGCAATCTCGCGGCGGGTCGATTGCCATCCGGGGAGATTGTTCGGAGGAAGCGGAAGCCATCCAGCGGGTGGTCTGGGCCGTCCCCGGGGTTACCGGGCTGACCGTCGACACGGCGGTCGTGCCACCACCCGACTGATGGCGGACGCCCCCGCTCGGTTTCAGTGCTGGCGCCAGGTCATAAAGCCGATCATGGTCTTGGCATCCTCGATCTTCCCGTCATGGATCATCTCCGCCATCTCCTTCCGCGTGAACCAGCGGGTCTCGATGCGCTCGTCGTCCATGGGGGTGGCCTCACCGGCGGTGAGATCGGTGGCCAGGTAGATGGTCATGCGCTCCTGTACATAGCCGGGGCTGACCCAGAAGGACGCCAGCCTGGTCCATCGGCGCGCGCGATACCCGGTTTCTTCGATCAGCTCGCGCCTGGCGGCCTGGAGCGGCTTCTCGCCGGGATCGAGGCGTCCGGCGGGCAACTCCCACAAATACTTCCCGGCGGGGAGCCGGTATTGGCGCACCAGCAGCACCCGGTTCTTCTTATCCACCGCCATCATCACGGCGGAGCCGGCGTGGCGCACCACCGAGCGCTTGATTTCGAAGCCGGTCTTGAGGTCCACGGCGTGGTCTTCGGTTACCCGGAAAAGCGAGCATCGGTAAACTTCGCGGGAAGAAGTGATTTTCATGGTCTGGATTGGAGTGCGGCGGCGAAAGGCTCCGCCGCCAGCGTGTTCAGGATATCGTCCGGCCCGAGCCAGCCACGGCGGGCGGTGACGACGCCGTAACGCATGTAGTCGAGTTGCTTGGGGTGGTGCGCGTCGGTCGAGATGGCGAAACGCGCGCCCTTGGCCTTGGCGCCGCGGATCAGCGCGCCGTGGAGGTCCAGCCGTTCGGGGCTGGCGTTGATTTCGAGCCAGACGCCGCGGCGCACGGCCTCCGCCGCCACGCGGTCGAAATCGAAAGGAAATGGATCGCGGTGCAGCAGGAGGCGGCCGGTGGGGTGGCCGAGGATGCGCACGTGCGGGCACTCCAGCGCGCGCATCAGCCGGTCCGTCATCTCGGCGGCTTCCATGTTCATGTGGCTGTGCACGCTGGCGATGACGAGGTCCAGTTCGGCCAGCGCGTCGGGGGCGAGGTCCAGCGCGCCGTCCTTGAGGATGTCGCACTCGATTCCGGAAAAGACGCGAAGGCCGGAGGGCGCCCCGTTGCGGTTGATTTCGCGCACTTGCCGGGCGAAGGCCACGACGCGCTTCTCATCGAGACCGTTGGCCATGGCGAGGGCCTTGGAGTGGTCGGTGATGGCGATGTACTGGTAACCGCGGGCGCGGGCGGCTTCGGCCATTTCGTCCAGCGTGGCGCGGCCGTCGGTTTCGGTGGTGTGCATGTGGAGGTCGCCGCGGATGTGCTGGAGCTCGACAAGTTCCGGCAGGCGGCCCTCAGCGGCGGCTTCGATTTCGCCGCAGTTTTCGCGCAGTTCGGGCGGAATCCAGGGCAGGCCGAGCGCCTCGTAGACGCCGGCTTCGGTCTCGCCCGCCACCCTGATATCGCCCTCCACGCGAACGAGACCGTACTCGCTGAGCTTCAGCCCCATCTTCACGGCGCGCGTGCGGATGGCGACGTTATGATCCTTGCTGCCGGTGAAGTATTGGAGGGCCGCGCCGAAATTCTCGGGCGCGAGCGCGCGCACATCCACCTGAAAGCCTTCGCGGCCCACTTTGGCGCTGGCCTTGTTCTCGCCGCGGCCCAGCACCTCTTCGACGCGCGGATACGTCACAAAGCGCTCCAGCGCGGCGTGGGCGGAGGGGCCGGTGACCAGCAGGTCGAGATCGCCCACGGTTTCGCGCCCGCGCCGCAGGCTGCCGGCGGGCGTGACGGCATCGACGCCCGGAACCTGCCCGAGCGCCTCGATCAATTCCGCCGCCACGCCTTCCGCATAACTCAAAAGGTAGCGGCCGCTGCGCTGGCGGTATTGAGCGATGGAGCGCAGGACCTTCTCTTCCAGCTTGGCCCCCATGCGCGGCAGCACGCGCAGCTTGTGCTCCTGGCAGAGGCGCTCGAGCTCGTCGATGGTGCTGATGCGGTAGTGCTGGAAGATGAGCGCGATGCTCTTGGGACCGAGCCCCTGAATCTTGAGGAATTCGAGGGCCGTGGGAGGGAACTTCTGCAACAGCAAGTCGCGCCGTTCGCAGGAGCCGCGCTCCACGATCTCCGCCAGAACCTGCGCCAGCCCCTTGCCGATTCCCGGAATCTCAGTGACGTTGCGATGGGGGTCGCGCAGGATATCCGCGATGCGCTCGGGATAACCCTCGACGGCGGTAGCTCCATTGCGGTAACTGCGGATGCGGAACGAGTCTTCGCCGGCGATCTCCATCAGATCGGCCGTCTCCCAGAGCACGCGCGCGATTTCCTGGTTTTCCAAACAGATCCTCCATTCAATTGTAAGCTGGCGGCCTGAAAGTTTCGTCTTTTCGACGCCGCGGAGCGTCTGATAATTGTGAGAACCGGGCTTCGGTGTTACGGCGCAATCCTTGCGGGCTTGATGGCGAGCTCGACCGGCTTGGCGCAATCCACGCCCTTTGCCGTGGTATCCGCGGCCAGTTATCAGCCGGGGATGGCGGTGGCGCCGGATTCGCTGGCGACGTTGTTTGGCGTCAACCTGGCGGGATCCAGCGTGGAAGTGGACAGCGAGGCCGCCCTTTTGCTGTACGTGTCGCCTTCCCAAATCAACTTCGTGGTGCCGGGGGATACCGCCCCGGGCACGGCGGACGTGGTCGTACGAAATACATCCACCGGCGCCGCCCAAAGCGGCACCATGCTGGTGCAGAACGCCGCGCCCGCTGTGTTCAGCGCGGACGGGACCGGAAAGGGCGCGGGCGCGATTCTCAACGCGGTCACCTTCGCGAGCGCGCCGTTTCTCACGGTCACACCCGAAATCGCCGGCAGCGACCAGCGCACGCGCCTGGCCGTCTTTGCCACCGGCCTCCGCTACGCCGCCACCGTCGGAGCCAGCGCCACGGACGCGAGCGGCAACACTTATAACCTCACGGTGGAATACGCGGGCCCCGCTCCGGGTTACTTCGGGCTCGACCAGGTCAATATCGTGCTGCCTCCCGACCTGGATGGCGCGGGGGTGGTCTCATTGTTCCTGACGGCCGATGCCAGCAGGTCGAACCTCGTATCGTTTCTGATGGCGAGCCTGCCGGCGGACTCCATACGCGTGGCGGGATTGAGCTTCTCCCCGTCTTATGTGAACGGCGGAGACAGCGTAATCCTGACGGTTTCTCTCAATGGGGTGGCCCGGTCGATTGGCTTACCGGTGTCGTTAAGAAGCGACAATCCGGCAGCGCAGGTGCCCATGCTGGTGACGGTTCCCGCGGGAAAGGCGTCCATCCAGGTCACCGTTCCGACGTTGCTGGTGATCACTGTCCAAACGGCTACGATCACCACACAGGCAGCCGGTGGCAGCCAGACCGCGGCGCTCGAAATCGACCCCGCGAACGCGCTGCATTTGTCTACGTTGTCGGTCACACCCGCAAGCGTGCTAGGCGGGCTGAACGTGTCCGCGACCGTAGCGCTGACCGGGACGGCGCCTTCCGGAGGAGCGGTCATTGGGATATCGAGCGACAACCTCGCCGCACAACCCCCGGCGACGGTTTCGGTTCCATTCGGATCCAACTCGACCACCTTTTCGATCCTCACCTCGACTGTTCCCGCCAGCCAGGCTTGCAACATTACGGCCACGCTCGGGCGGAGCAGCCAGACCGCTCAGATCACCGTCGTTCCGGCGTTGCAACTGACTTTGGCAAACAGCTCGGTGGTGGGCGGCAACGGAAACACGGTGCGCGGTACGGTAACCATCGCGGCAAGTGCGCCGATCATGGGAGCAACCACCGTCCAACTGCAATCCAGCAATTCGAGCGCGACGGTGCCCTATAGTGTCGTCATTCCCTCCGGCCAAACTTCCGCCTCGTTTACGATTACGACTGCCGCGGTGGCGGTGGCGCAAACGGTCACCATCACAGCCGCCTACGGAAGCCTTAGGCAAACAGCGATGCTGACGGTGAATCCTCCGGCATCGGCCACGCTGACGGGCCTGACGGTTTCCCCGGGCTACGTCACTGGCGGAACGAATGCAACCGGGACCGTGACCCTCGGGGCGGCGGCTCCGGTGACCGGAATCACCGTCACCTTGCAGAGCAGCTCGCTGGGCTATGCCCAGGTGCCGGGGTTCGTTACTGTTCAGCCGGGTGCGACCACGGCTTCGTTTACGATTCAGACCTACCATGTGACATCCACGCAAACCGTCACGATTACCGCTTCGGCGGGGGGCATCACACAGACGGCTACTCTGACGGTTCAGTAGGCGGGGTGTTTCACTTCGCTATCCTGAAGGGTTCATGCCCGAGGGATCGTACCTCTATTGCGACGTCAGCCTGCCGGTGCCGATGGATCAGCCATTCACCTATGCGCTGCCCGAGACACTGCGGCACCGCGTGCGCCCGGGCAGCCGCATCGTGGCGCCGTTCGGAGCGCGCAAGCTGACGGGCGTGATTCTGCGCTGCCATGACGAGCAGCCGCCGATGGCCGCGCGCGAGGCGCTCCGGCTGATCGATTCCGAGCCGGTGCTGTCTGCGGAGCTGCTGGCGCTGGGGCGCTGGATCGCGGGCTACTACTGCGCGCCTCTGGGCGAGGTGCTGCGCGGCATGCTGCCGCTGGCGTCGGAGATTCGGCGAGGGAAGGTGTGGTCGCTGACCGACTCCGGCCGCGATGCCGCGCGCCAGCTTGTGCTCGACTCCTCGCCCGACGATCCCGTTTCGAAGATCCTGCGCATGTTGGAAAGGCGTCCGCTATCGGCAGCGTATCTAGCCAAGGCGCTGCCGCTGGCCGATAAGGCCATGCGCTCGCTGGAACGCAAAGGATTCATCGTCGCCGAACAGGTCGAGACGGATCGCGACCCGCTACGCGCGCCCTCGGAGCGGTTGCGCATCGAACTGGCCGGCGGCGGGGTGCCGGGCGGGGCGCCGGGCCCAGAGGGCACCCCGCCCGGCACCCCGCCCGACGCCAAGCTGAATAAACCCGAACGGGAGCTGCGGGCATTTCTCGAACTGCATCCTGGCTCGCACAACCTGAAAGAGCTCGAAGGCACGGTGAGGAACGCCAGCATGGCGGCGCGCTCGCTGGCGCGCAAGGGGCTGGTTTCGCTGAAGCCGGAGACGGTGGCGATGGCATCCGTGCCGGTGCGGGCCCGGCACGCGCTGAACCCGGCGCAGCAGGCGGCCTTCGAGCAGATTCGGGACGCCATCCTCACCCGGCAATTCCGAACATTCCTGCTGCACGGGGTGACCGGTTCGGGAAAGACCGAAGTCTATCTCACCGCCATTGAGGCCGTGCTGGCGCAAGGCCGCAGCGCCCTGTTGCTGGTGCCCGAAATCGCCCTCACCCCGGCCATGGCGGGCCAGTTCTTCTTGCGATTCGGCGACCGTGTGGCCATTCTGCACAGCGCGTTCACGGATGTCGAGCGCACCGAGCAGTGGCGGCGCATACGCTCGGGGAAAGCCTCGGTGGTGGTGGGGACACGGTCGGGCGTTTTCGCGCCGGTGCGCGACCTGGGCCTGATCGTGGTCGACGAAGAGCACGACGGCAGCTACAAGCAGGAAGAGACGCCGCGTTACAACGGGCGCGATGTGGCCGTGGTGCGGGCGCAGCAAGCCGGCGCGTGCGTGGTGCTGGGTTCGGCGACCCCGAGCCTCGAGAGCCGCTACAACGTGGAGCGCGGCAAGTATACGCTGCTCGAATTGCCGGGCCGCGTCGAGGAACGGCCCATGCCGTTGGTCGAATTGATCGACATGCGGCAGGAATTCCTGGAAACGCGCAAGCAGGCGACCTTTTCGCGGAAGCTCGAGGAGGCCATCGGACAGCGCCTGGAAAACGGCGAGCAGACCATCGTGCTGCTGAACCGGCGCGGCTTCTCGAGCTTTGTGGCGTGCCGCTCGTGCGGCGAGCGCGTCGAGTGCATGAACTGCTCGGTGACCCTGACTTTTCACAAGCGCGACCGGCGCCTGCTGTGCCACTATTGCGGCTACGCCGAAAAGATTCCGAGCGTCTGCCCGAAGTGCTCGAGCGAGCACATCTACTTTCTGGGGCTGGGATCGGAGCGAGTGGAGGAGGATCTGCACCACGCCTTTCCAACAGCCCGCATCGCGCGCCTGGACCGCGACACCGTGACCGGCAAGCGGCAGTACGAGACTATTCTTCAGGATTTTCGCGAGGGCAACTACGACATTCTGGTGGGCACGCAGATGATCGCCAAGGGGCACGACATCCCCAATGTCACGCTGGTTGGCGTGGTGTCGGCGGATGTCGGGCTGGGCGTGCCGGATTTCCGCGCGGCCGAGCGCACCTTTCAACTGCTCACGCAGGTCGCGGGACGCGCCGGACGCGGCAGTGTGCCGGGGATCGTGCTCATCCAGACCATCAATCCCGATCACTATGCCGTGCGCATAGCGGCGGCGCAGGACTACCAGGCCTTTTACGAGAAGGAGCTGGTCTTCCGGCGCATGATGCGCTACCCGCCGTTCAGCGCCATGGCCAACGTTCTGGTGCGGAGCGAAAAGAAGGAGATGGCCATGCGCCTGAGTTCCGAGCTGGGAATTCTGCTCACGCCGCCCCCGGAAAAGCTCCGAATCATGGGGCCAGCGGAAGCGCCGGTGGCGCGGGTTAAGAACGAGTACCGCTACCAGTTTCTGATCAAGGCGGCCAGCCGCACGGCGCTCAACGAGCTGCTCCAGCGGATTCGCTCGTTCGCCCTCGAGCGCAAGTGGGGCGCCACGGCATTGGTCATCGACGTAGACCCGCTTTCGCTGACGTAGGTGGCGCACGCACTCTTACGTGCCGTGTCGGCACTCGTGCCGACACGCTCTGCGGCCGCCAAGCGTCGAGAAGAGTCTCGACGCGGCACGCAGGAGTGCGTGCGCCACATTAGTCGCCGGTCAAGAACTCTTTTATGCGCTTCAGCGTCCGTTCCGGCGGATCGCCGGGTTGGTGGTCCACCACTGCCACGCCTACGTGGAGCGAGGGATGCACGGTTTTTCCCCGTTCGAGGCAGGCATAGGCCCCGGAGAGGCGATCCGCGACCCGTTTTGCGCTGGCCATGGCCTCAGGCTTCTCCACCGAAAGCATGGCGATGAATCCCTCCTCGCTCCACCGCCCGATGGTGGCGCTGGGCGGAAGGCAGTTCCGCAAGCGCTTGCTGAAGGCCGCGGCAAGTTCGGCGGCCACCTCACGGTTGAACTGCCGCTCCGCTTGCCGGAACCCACTTGCCCTCACCAGCAGCAGACACAACCGCTCCTCGGACGCGGAACCAACGTGTCTCTCTATTTCATCGCGCTTGAGGAGCTTGGTCAGGTCGTCCAGCGACGCCGCGGTCTCCAGCAAGTCGATGCGCTGGTGCAACATGCGGATTTCCACCAGGAACTGGGAAACCGTAAGCTGATGCTGTTGGCGGATCTGCTCGAGGCTCTGCTCGATGCTGTCCGCAGTGGCCAGTATGGCCGCGCGTACCGCGTTCCCGTCCGGCGAGCCCGAGATCTCGCGCAGGCGGCCCAGTTCCGTTCGAAGCTGCGCCTCGTGGTCGCTGTCGGTCTGCGCGAGGGAGTCCAATATCTCCTGGAGTGCGCGCGCCGTGCCAGCCAGCTCTTCCCGGAGCGTGCCCAGGTATTTTGCCGCCTTGTCGCGATAGTCGCGGAGCAGGCCGCGCAGCGTGGCGCGGCTCTCGGCCAGGGCTTCCGGCTGCGCCGACGCCACCTCGCCGGCGAGAGCAGTCAGATACTGGCGATGCGGCGCGGTGATTTCGTCATCCAGCTCGATGGCGTAGTGGGCCACGTTCCGGATGGCCATGACGTAGCAATCCAGCAGCATGTCCTTTGGCGCATCGCACCGCTGCACGTCGTTGAGGGAGTTTTGAATCGAAGTCATGCGTTGTCGCTCAACAGAGACTATCGGCAAGCCGCCAGAATCTCTTTATGTTTGGCTCTTGCTTTTCTCTTTTTGTTCGCCCACAATAGCTATAGGGAGCAACATGGCACTGACGAAGCGGCAAAAGCAGGTGCTGGATTTCATCGCCGGTTTCATCGACGAAAACGGCTACTGCCCCAGCTATGAAGAGATTGCGGGGGGCCTCGGTCTGGCTTCGCTGGCCACGGTGCACAAGCACATCTCGGTTCTCGAAGCCAAGAACTACTTGAAGCGCGGGTTCAACCAGAGCCGTTCGCTGGAGCTGGCGCCCAAATACGTGCAGGAGCAGCGGCGCACGAAGCCGCCGGCGCTGGAGATTCCGCTGCTGGGCCGTATCGCCGCCGGCGCCCCGGTCGAGTCGGTGGAGCAACAGGAGATGCTGAATTTTGCCGACTTCGCCGCCGGCGGCAACACCTTCGCGCTCGAAGTGCGGGGCAATTCCATGATCGACGACCACATCTGCGACGGCGACCTCATCCTGCTGGAGCGAGTCGCCGAGGTGCGCGACGGCGATATCGTGGTGGCGCTCGTGGCGGGACACGAAACTACCCTCAAACGGCTGTACCGCGAAGCTGGAGATATGGTCCGCTTGCAGCCCGCCAATTCGACGCTGAAGCCGATTCTGGTTGCCGCCCGGGACGTCCAGGTGCAGGGCCGCTTGCTGGCCGTGCTTCGAAAGTATAAGTGAAAGTTACGCGGCGGCTCCATCCTCAATCGCCTTTCCCGATGACGATCAGTTCAAAGCCCGGGTGGCCGCTGCCATGCCGGCGAGAATCATGAACAGGAGGACGATCGGGGTTCAGAGTGAGTCGGACTTGGAGCATCGCTCGAGTTGCAAGCGAAAAAACAGCGGGTTATAAGGAATTTCAATCGAGTTAGACAAACATCATGCAAACGCGCACAATGTAGACTGTATGACCAGCGATCGGAAGAAGCTCCGCAGCCAGCAGTGGTTTGCACAACCAAACTATGAGAGCCTCATGAACCGCGCCGCCACGCGCGCTGAAGGATTTACGCCGGAGGTTTTCGAGAACCGGCCCGTCATCGGCATCTGCAATTCGTGGAGCGAGCTGACACACTGCAACGTACATCTGCGAACAGTGGCTGAAGCCGTCAAGCGTGGCGTGTGGGCCGCGGGTGGATTTCCGCTCGAATTCCCCACCATTTCGCTCGGCGAGTTCTATATGAAACCCACAACCATGCTGTTTCGCAATCTTATGGCAATGGACGTGGAGGAATCCATCCGCGCCAACCCGCTGGACGGCGTGGTTCTGCTATGCGGCTGCGACAAGACGACTCCGGCACAACTGATGGGCGCGGCCAGCGCCGATATTCCGGCCATCATGGTGCCGGGCGGCCCGATGCTGAACGGCCGCTGGAGCGGCGGCCCCATAGGCACCGGCACGGACACGCGCAGGTTGTACGAGCAATTCCGAGCCGGCCGCATCACCGACGAACAGTTGTGCGAAATCGAAGGCTGCCTGCTGCGCAGCTCGGGCCACTGCAATGTGATGGGTACCGCTTCCACGATGACGAGCCTGGCGGAGGCGCTGGGTATGACGCTGCCCGGATGCGCAAATATTCCCGGCCCCGACTCGCGCCGCCTCGCCATGGCGGAGGCGAGCGGCCGCCGCGTCGTCGATGCCGTTTGGGAAGACCTGCGGCCTTCGCGCATCCTGACGCGCCGCGCCTTTGACAACGCCATTGCCGCGGACATGGCATTGGGCGGATCCACCAACGCCGTCGTGCACCTGATCGCCATTGCCGGGCGCCTCGGCATCGAACTGACACTCCAAGATTTCGACCGCATCTCACGCCGTGTGCCGTTTCTGGTCAACGTCAAGCCCTCGGGCCAGTATTTGATGGAGGACTTTTATTACGCCGGCGGCCTGCCCGCCGTGATGAAAGAGATTCTGCCAATACTCGATGGCGAGGCACTGACGATCTCGGGCAGAACTTTGGCCGAGGATCTGGCCGGCGTGGCCTGCCACAACCGGGACGTGATTCGCGCCGCCGATAACCCGCTGTACCCGGAGGGCGGCACGGTAGCTCTCACGGGGAACCTGGCGCCTGATGGCGCCGTGCTCAAGCAGACCGCCGCCTCTCCGCACCTTCTGCAACATCGCGGCAAGGCGTACGTGTTCGAGAACTACCGGCAAATGTGTGCAGAAATCGACGATGATGCGCTGCCCGTAGACGCCTCAACCGTGCTGGTGATGAAGAACTGCGGTCCTCTGGGCGCGCCGGGCTTTCCCGAATGGGGCCATATTCCCATGCCGCGCGTGCTGCTCAAACAGAACGTCAACGACATGGTACGCATCAGCGACGCACGCATGAGCGGCACCAGCTTTGGCACGGTGGCGCTGCACCTGGCGCCCGAATCGGCCGTGGGCGGCCCTCTGGCCGTGGTGCGGACCGGTGATGAGATCTCGCTTGACGTTCCGGCGCGGCGGCTCGAGTTGTGCTTACCCGCCGCCGAACTGGAGCGCCGCCTGGCGGCCTTTGAACCGGCGCCGCCGCACTACAACCGCGGCTATGGCAAGCTCTTCCTCGACCACGTCACGCAGGCCAACCTGGGTTGCGATTTCGATTTCCTGCGCGCCGTCCCGGCTGCCGTTTCAGATTGATGGTGCCCCGGCAGGCTGGCGACGCCCGCAGCGGCTTAATTCCCGCGGAGTTCTCGCTGGGCGCGGAGCCAATCTTCTTCGGGGGAACCGCCTGCATAGCCGCGAGCTTCCCAGTAGGAATATGCAAGAAGCGCGATTTCATCCTGGGACGGCCCACATACGGCCGCGCTGGCGGCGGGCTCCGACGGCTTCTCAGCCGGTGAGGCGGTATGTTTGACGCGCCTGGCGCTGGCGGGCTTGCGGCGCGGCGGTGCGGCTGCGGACACAACTAGATCGTCCTCGGAAATGCGTTTTCTTGGCATATTGTCTTTCGGTACTCTCAGACTGGATTGCTTCTCTTTTATTCTAACCTATTTGACAAAGGGACCGTATTAAAACTTTCTATCAATCCCATTACATGAGTGGCGCCGGGCCCAGAGGGCACCCCCTTGCCGCCGGTGGTTTTGTCCGGACTGGAACACGCCGGCGGCAAGACCGCCAGCGCTACGCGCGGACGGCGTGGTCCGACTAGTGTATATTTAGGTTAGATTGCGGAAGAGCGGAGTTCCGGTGTTGGCGCTTGCGCTACTGGCGCAGGCCGCCGCGTTTGCCGCCCCACGAGTGATTGCGGTGGACGTGGATGGCATGGTGCACCCCATCACCGCGGAAATTGTAGGCAGCGCTATTGCGCAGGCCAAACAGGAGAACGCGTCGCTGCTCCTCATCCGTCTCAACACACCGGGCGGGCTGATGGATGCGATGCGCGAGATTATCGAGAAGGTCGTCTCCTCGCCGGTCCCGGTCGTGACCTATGTGGCGCCCAGCGGAGGACGCGCGGCTTCGGCGGGCTTCTTCATCCTGGAGTCCGGCGACGTGGCGGCCATGGCCCCCGGAACCAACACCGGCGCGGCGCACCCCGTGCTGATGGGCGGCGAAATGGACGCCGTCATGAAACAGAAAGTGGAGAATGACGCCGCCGCCTACCTGCGCAGCATCTGCGCCAAGCGCGGGCGCAACAGCTCGCTGGCGGAAACCACGGTCCGCGAAAGCAAGTCTTTCACCGAGCGCGAGGCGCTGGAACAGCACTTGGCCGATCTCATCGCGCCCAACGAGCAGGCCCTGCTTTCCGCCCTGGATGGCCGCGTCGTCACGCGCTTCGACGGCAGCACGCAAACGCTGCACACCGCCGGGGCGGTCGTCGAGGTCTACCAGAAGTCGCTCCGCCAGTCGATCATCGCCGCCATCGCCGATCCGAATATCGCCCTGGTGCTGCTGGTGCTCGGCGCGCTGGGCCTGTATGTCGAGTTCTCTTCGCCGGGGTTGATCGCTCCGGGCGTGATTGGAGCCATTTTCGTGTTGTTGGGACTTTCCGCCTTATCGGTGCTGCCCATCAACTGGCTGGGCGCGGCCCTCATGCTCCTGGCCTTGGCCCTGTTCGTGCTGGAGGCCAAGTTCGCGTCGCACGGAATTCTGGGCGTGGGAGGGGCGGCGGCCATGGTGATGGGGGCCGTGATGCTCATCGACAGTCCGTTTCCCGAAATGCGCATTCATTGGAGCACGGCCATCGCCCTGGCGCTGCCCTTCTCCCTCATCACCGTATTGCTGCTTTCGCTCGTCGTGCGCGCGCGGCGGCTTAAAGTGGAGACCGGCTCCGCGGGCATGGTGGGCGAGACCGGCGCCGCTATCACCGACCTGGCACCGGAGGGCAAGGTGTTTGTGCACGGCGAGTATTGGGACGCGGTGTCGTCCCGGCCGGTGGCCGCCGGGACGCGCGTCCAGGTGAAGGCCATCGACAAATTGAAGCTCACGGTAGAACCCGTTCCGGACTAACAAGGAGGCTGAAATGATCGATATCACCACCGTTAGCGTGATCATCGTGGTGCTTTACCTGCTGACTTCCATCAAGATTCTGCGGGAATATGAGCGCGGCGTAATCTTCCGGCTGGGCCGCGTGCTGCCGCAGCCGAAAGGCCCCGGCATCATCCTGGTATTCGCGCCCATCGACCGCATCGTGCGCGTTTCGCTGCGCGTCGACACGCTCGAGGTGCCGTCGCAAGACGTGATCACGCGCGATAACGTCACGGTGAAGGTCAACGCCGTGATCTACTTCCGGGTCATCGATCCGCGGTTGGCCATCCTGGAGGTTTCGAATTTCCTCTACGCCACCTCGCAGCTTGCTCAAACCACGCTGCGCAGCGTGCTGGGCGAAGTGGATCTCGACACGTTGCTCAGCCAGCGCGAAAAGCTCAACGTGCGGCTGCAATCCATTCTGGACCAGCACACCTCGCCCTGGGGCGTGAAGGTGACCATGGTGGAAGTGAAGCAGGTGGATCTTGCCGAGTCGATGATCCGTGTTATCGCGCGCCAGGCGGAGGCCGAACGCGAGCGGCGCGCCAAGGTCATCCATGCCGAAGGCGAGTACATGGCCGCGGAGAAGCTGGCTATGGCTGCGGAAGTCATCCAGAAACAGCCGGCGGCGCTTCAATTGCGGTATCTGCAGACGCTGGTCGAGATCGGCGTCGAGAAGAACACCACCATCGTCTTCCCCCTGCCGCTGGATATAATTACGTCATTGGGGCGCGCTCTGGACCGCGTAGGCACGGGCGGCGAGGCGGGCGCCGCAAAGTCGTAAACCATGAGAAACAACGAAACCGGCGAATTCGAACTGTTGGTGGGCAACCGGCAACTGCTGAGCGGCTTCTTCATCGTTGTTCTGCTGTTCGCGGTGGCGTTCTCCATGGGTTATATCGTGGGGCGGAACTCCTCGCCTTCGGCCAAAGTGCAGGCCGAAACGGGTTCCTCAGCCGGCGCCGCGTCCCAGACGCCGGAGACCCGCCCGCAACCGGTTTCACAGCCGGCGGCGGCAGGCGGGGCGCAGGGCGCGATGCCTTCGCAGCCGGCCGATGCCCCGCCTGCCGACACTCCTCCGCAACCTTCCACGCAGCCCGAACGCGGGCCGGGGAGCGCCTTGGGCCCGGCTGCGCCGGCGGCCGCGGCGCCAACCGTTGCGGCCCCCCCGCCGCCGGGCCCAGGGGGCACCCCGCCGCCACTCGAAGCGGCGCCCGGGTCGTATTGGCAGGTTCTGGCAACGGCCAGCCAGACGTCCGCCGATGCCATGCGTCAGACCATGAAGGACAAGGGCTTCCCGACGTCTTTGCAGCCCGGCCCCAACAACCTGATCCGCGTGCTGATTGGGCCTTACAACGATAAGCAGTCGCTGGGCCGGGCCAAAACGGAACTGGAAAACGCCGGCGTTCATCCGGTCCTGAAGTAGCGTGGGCGATTCCCTGGTGCAACTCGACGCGGGTCCGCGACCCCGGCTTCCGGCGTGGGCGCGCAAGAGCCGCACCGATTTCGAATCGCTCAACCGGGTCAAGCGCGGGCTCCGGCTCCTGAACCTCCATACCGTGTGCGAATCGGCGCGCTGCCCGAACATCCACGAGTGCTTCCACCGCGGCGCCGCCACGTTCCTGATTCTGGGCGAGCGCTGCACGCGCGGCTGCGGTTTCTGCTCGGTGCCCAAGGGTAACCCGGCCAGGAACGATATGCGCCTCGACGCCACGGAGCCCGCCAGCGTGGCCCGCATGGCCGCCGAGATGAAGCTGCGCTACGTGGTGATCACCAGCGTGAACCGCGACGACCTCGAGGACGGCGGCTCGCGCCATTTCGCGGCCACCGTGCGGGAAGTGCGGCGCGCGCTTCCCCAGGCGCGGGTGGAAGTGCTGACGCCCGATTTTTGCGGCGACCACGACGCCATTGCCCGCGTGCTGGATGCCGGGCCGCACGTCTTCAACCACAACCTCGAGACGGTTCCGCGGCTTTACCGCCGCGTGCGCCCGCAGGCCGATTACCGGCAGTCGCTCGAGGTGTTGGCGTTCGCGCGGCGCTATTCGGAAAGCGTGATTACCAAATCGGGCATCATGCTCGGGCTGGGCGAAACCGAAGAGGAGGTTCGCGCGCTGCTTCGCGATCTGCGCGCGGCGGGCGCCGATGTGGCCACCATTGGGCAATACCTCCAGCCCACGCGGCGCAACCTGCCGGTGGCCGCATTCATCGAGCCGGAGCAGTTCGAGGCTTATCGCGAATACGGCCTGGCGCTGGGTTTCCGCATGGTGTTCAGCGGTCCGCTGGTCCGCAGCTCCTACATGGCCGATGCGGTGAACGACGAGGCGGTGCGCGACGAGTCGCGCCTGGCACCGTGCTGAACTGGCTGCTGGCCCTCGTCTCCGCGGCCCTCCTGGTCCTCTGCTTCCCGCGATTCTCGATCGCGTGGCTGGCGGCGGTGGCGATCGCGCCGCTGCTCATTGCCCTGGCGCGCGAACCGCGGCCGCTGCGGCGTTTTCTGCTGGGCTGGACGTCCGGCGTGGTCTACTGGTTCGGCGTCTGCTACTGGATCCAGTTCGTGCTCTCATTCCACGGCGGCCTCGGCAACCTGGCCGGCTGGGCCGTGTTCCTGCTGTTCTGCTTCGCCAAGGCGCTGCACATGGGCGTCTTCGCCTGGCTGGCGGGAATCCTCATCCGCCGCTGGTGGGCCGTGCCCGCGGTGGCGGCGCTGTGGGTGGCGATCGAAGCCACGCACGGGTCTCTGGGCTTCGCGTGGCTGGCTCTCGGCAATGCCGGAATCGACATGGAGATGCCCATGCGCCTGGCGCCCCTCACCGGCGTCTACGGGCTTTCGTTCGTCTTCATGACGATGGCCACCGGTCTGGCGCTGGCTGCCCTGCGGCGCTCGCGGCTGGAACTGCTGTGGCTGATCCTGCTGCCCTTTCTGGTCTTCCTGCCGCCCTTGCCGCCCGCCCAGCGCGGCCGCGAGACCGCGCTGCTGACGCAGCCCAATATCTCCGAAACCGAGGAGTGGACGCCTGAATCCATCGACCGGATGCAGCGCAGACAAGTGGTCCTCACCATGCGCGGCGTGCAGGTGGAAACCGAGCGGCCCCCCTCGATCATGGTTTGGCCGGAAGTCCCCGCGCCGCTCTATTACGACGAGGACCAGCGCTTCCGGAGCTACGCCGACAACCTGGCGCGCGACACGCACGCGTACCTGCTGATTGGCCTGGTGGCGCACACTCCCGGCGGCGCGCCGCTCAACTCGGCCGCGTTGATTTCACCCGCGGGCGGCCTCGTCAGCCGTTACGACAAGGTGAACCTGGTTCCATTCGGCGAATATGTCCCCTGGCCCCTCGGCTTCGCCAACAAGATCTCGACCGAACTCGGCGACTTCGTGGCCGGCCAGCGCGTAGTGGTCTCTCCCGTGGACGGACATAAGATCGGCGCATTCATCTGCTACGAATCCGTGCTGCCCAATTTCGTGCGCCAGTTCGCGGCCGGCGGCGCCGAAGTGCTGATCAACATTTCCAACGACGGCTGGTTCGGCCAGAGCGCCGCGCGCTACCAGCACCTCGAAATGGTGCGCATGCGCGCCGCGGAGAACCGCCGCTGGATACTGCGTTCCACCAACGACGGCATAACCGCGACCATCGATTCCGCCGGCCGCTTGCGTGGAACGCTGCCGTTATACGTGGAAGCCACGTCCTACACGGGGTTCACGTACATTTCCGAGCGGACGCCGTACACGCGATACGGGAATTGGTTCGTGGCGCTGTGCGCGGCGATGGCGGCGATGGGTTTGCTGGCGGAGCGGGTGGCCGTCAGCCGTGCCGGATCACCAGCACATCGCCGTCCTTGACGATGTACTCTTTCCCTTCCAGCTTGAGCAACCCCTTTTCCCGCGCGCCGGCATAGCCGCCCAGATCCACCAGCGATTTCCAGTTCACCACTTCGGCGCGGATGAACTTCTTCTCGAAGTCCGAATGGATCGCGCCCGCGGCCCTCACCGCGGGGGTGTGCATGGGGATGGTCCAGGCCCGGCATTCGTCCTCGCCGGCGGTCAGGAAGCTCATCAGCCCGAGGAGCGAATACGTGGCCGAGATCAGCCGCTCCAACGCGGATTCCCGCAACCCGAAGGTCGCCAGGTACTCGCGCTGCTCTTCCGCCGGCAATTCGGCCAGCTCGGCTTCGATCTTGCCGCACACCGCCGTCGCCGAAACGTGCCGGCGGCCGGCCAGCACGCCCTCGCGATACTCGCGCTCGCGCTCGTGCAGCTTGCCGGCTTCGTTTTCACCGAGGTTCAGCACGTAGAGTATGGGCTTCTGCGAGAGAAACTGGAAGCCGCGCAATCGTTTTTCCGCCTCGGCGTCGAGCTCCAATTGCCGCAGCGGGTGGTTCGCTTCGAGCGTGGCTTTGCACTTTTCGAGGAGCTCGAATTCGCGGTCCAGTTCGGGGTTCTTGATCTTCTTGCGGTCCTTTTCCAGGCGCTCGAGGCGCTTTTCGACCACCAGCAAGTCGCTGAGCATCAGTTCCATCTCAACGTCTTCCAGGTCGCGCACCGGGTCAAGCGACCCTTTCTCGTGCGGGACGGTGGCGTCCTCGAACAGGCGCAGCACGTGGGCGAAGGCGTCCACTACCCGCAGGCTGGCCAGGTAGCTGGGATCGCGCAGGCTCTCCTTGGAGACGGACGGCATGTCCACATACTCCACCATCGCGTGCGTGACCTTGGGCGGCTCGAAGAGGCGCCCCAGTTCTTCGAGACGCGCATCCGGCACTTGCGCCACACCGGTGCGAACGGCCGTGGAGCCGATGCGGGTCTCCTGGTGGACTCCGGTGAGGATCGTGAACAGGGAGGTCTTGCCTGTCATGGGCAAGCCGATAATGGCGGTTCGCATATTGGGAATGACCTACAGGGGAACGTCCACCTGGCTGAGAATTTCTTCGATGATGCGCTCGCCCACGTCGGCGCGGCGCTGCACCAGGGTGGTGCGGGTATTGATGACCACGCGATGCGCAAACAGCGGCACGGCCAGCCGCTTCACGTCGTCGGGCGTGGCGTAATCGCGGCCGTCGAGCAATGCCAGCGCCTGCACCGCGCGGTAGAGCGCCTGCGAGCCGCGCGGGCTGACACCCAGTGCCAGCGATTCGTGGTTGCGCGTTTTCTCGACGATGGCCAGCATGTAATCCACCAGCGCCTCTTCCACAGTGACGCGGTGCACGGCCTCCTGGAGCCGCAGCACATCCTCGGCGAGCAGTCCCGACGCCGCGGCTTCCGGCAGCCCTCGTTCGGAGTTGCGCACGATCTGGCGCTCGCTGGCCAGGTCCGGGTAGCCGATGCGCAGCCGCATCAAGAATCGATCGAGCTGCGATTCCGGCAGCGGGTAGGTGCCGTGATGTTCGACGGGGTTCTGCGTGGCGATCACCATGAATGGCTGGGGCAGCGCGTGCGACTTCCCGTCGATGCTGACCTGGCCCTCGTTCATGGCTTCGAGCAGCGCCGATTGCGTCTTCGGCGTGGTGCGGTTGATCTCGTCGGCCAGCAGAAAATTGCTGAAGATAGGTCCGGGCTTAAACTCGAAGGCTTCCGAGTGGGCGTTGTAGATGGTTACGCCGAGGACGTCGCTGGGAAGCATATCGCTGGTGAATTGCAGCCGGTGGAAGCGGCAGGAAACTGCGCGCGCCAGCGCCTGTGCCAGCGTGGTCTTGCCGACGCCGGGCACATCTTCGATGAGCAGATGGCCGCGCGCCAGCAGGCAGACCACGGAGAGCCGCACCACCTCCGGTTTGCCGCGAATGGTCCTCCCCAGGGCCGTCTCCAACCCAGCCAGCCTGGCGAGAATTTCGGGCGAGAATCCAACCGGCAGGGCGACCATTGATTCCCGCTGGGACATTACAGGTTCATCATACTAAAGATCGGCGGGCCTCAGCCTCTTTGAGCGCGGAGAGCGGTGCGGTGACGGCGCGCGGGTGCGGAGCGTGGTGGCGGCGTTCGGCGTTTTCGGTTAAACTCGAATTTTGCCCGCCACTTCGAGGGCGCGTAGCTCAGTTGGTTAGAGCGCCTGCTTCACACGCAGGAGGTCACAGGTTCGAGTCCTGTCGCGCCCACCATTTGTTTTCACTAGCTTCCGCATGTAGCAATCTCCGCCCAAACTGCTTCAGTGGGCGGTTTTGGGCGGAAACTTCATCGTTTTCGCCCGGTTTTCGCCCCTGTTTGCTCGTCCTTTTTGTCCTGCTCCTCGATTTTTGTCGTCATTTGATCGACGAGTTTGTTGACCTCTTGCTTCACGCTCGCAGGAATCACCTTGCCGTAATAGAGGGACATCCGAGCTTCGGTGTGCCGCATCTGGCCTTGAACATCTTTCGGCGACGCACCCGAATCCAGCGCCATCGTAGAGAACGACCTGCGGAGCATCTGATGCGTGATACCTTCCAAGCCGACCACCTCTGCGGCTGGTTTCAGGACACGTTTGAGGTAGTTATCGTAGCGCATCGGCGTGTCCCGCTTCGACGGGAATATGAAGGCTTCCGGCCGACTGTCGCCGCACCAGGCCCTCCACTCCTGAAGAAGCGCTTGGACTCCGGACGGCAAGTACACGTAGCTATCGCTGCGGGGCGTTTTCGGATCGTCCAACCCAGACTTGCCGAATGCTTCGTCAATCCGCAGATGACCGGGATCGTGCGTGTCCCAGTCGTTCCACCGGAGCGCGAACAATTCCCCCGGCCGTAAAGCACAAGCGTAGAGAATCCAAAGGATCAACTCGTCTCGGCGCTGCCCCTTGTTGCGGAAGTAGAGCAAAAGAGCGCCGATCTCCTCATCCGTCATGAACCGCTGGTCCACCTTCTTCACCCGTTTTGGAACTCTGACTTCTTTCGCATAGTTGTAATGGATCAGGCGCCGCTTCATTCCCTCGTTGATCGCCGATCTCGTGAAGATCAGGAGGTGCTGGATATACGACCTGGATTTGTCTTGTTCGGCCAATTCGGTGAGCCACCCCTTAATGAAATCTTTCATCTCCGGATTGCAGAAGTCCCTCGCGGGAATTTGACCCAGCTTGTCACGGAGGATTTTGAAGTACATCTGGTTAACTCGAAGCGTGTTTTTCTTCCAGTCTCCCTTGCGGTCGGCCTCGACCCGTGCGAGTAGGTAGGCGAAATTCGATTCGTCGTTCGGACTGATAGCGGGGGCTACGGTTTTGAGATGTGCATGGAAGAAATCTCGTATGCGCTCCGATAGTTGGCGCTCGGCTGCCTTCACCCCCATCGCGCGAGGACCGAGGACAATGCGCTCATCGCGTGCTTTCTCAGTGCCGTCAGGCAGCTTCCAGCGCGTAGTGAATCGACCGTGAATCTGTGAGCCACGCCCGTCCAGCCAGCCGCGTTGGTCCTGCCCGATCGGAAGAAGTGTCCATCGAGAGCGGTCGAGAATCCTCGGCATGCTGGCCTACCACCGCCTTTGCGTGAGCGTACGGGATCGGGCGCGTTCGCGCTGGCCCCGGATGAAGTCTTCGATGTCATTCAAGTGGAATCGGACCAAGGCGGTTCTACCTTGTCCCAACTTCATGGCTGGAAGGCGTGGCTCCTTGCCGTTGGAATGTTCGCGGACCCAGGATTCGCTCACGTGCAACAACCGAGCCACTTGTTTGGCGTCCAGGAGCGTTGCCGCGACCGAGACACTTTCTGTACGCGTGGCGGTCATGCTGGCTTCGTCGAAGCTCGGAGCAGCCTCCGCCGACAGTCT
>PMYB01000169.1 GCA_003170915.1 Bryobacterales bacterium
CGCCTTCTGGGCCGGGCTGTTGGCGGTCACATCGCCGATCAGCGCGCCGCGCACTTCCGGTTCATGGAAGGCCTTGGCGATGGAGGGAGTCACTTCCTGAGCCATCACGCCCAGGTACGCGCGGGTCACCTTGCCGTGGTTGATGATCTGGTCCATCACATTGCGCGCCACACTAACCGGAACCGCGAAACCGATGCCTTGGTTTCCTTCCGAACCGTTGGAGAGGATGGCGGTGTTGATACCGATCAGCTCGCCGCGGTCGTTCACCAGCGCGCCGCCCGAGTTGCCGGGGTTGATGGACGCATCGGTCTGAATGAAGTCTTCGTAGTCTTCGATGCCCAGATTGGCGCGGCCGGTAGCGCTGACGATGCCCATGGTGACAGTCTTGCCGACNNTCCAGGGAGCCGGCGTCCACCTTGAGGACGGCGAGGTCGGTCTTGGGATCGGCGCCCACCACGCGAGCGTTGTATTCGTGCTTGTCGGGCATGATCACGGTCACGGTGGTGGCGTGATCCACCACGTGGTTGTTGGTCAGGATGTACCCGTTCGGGCTGACGATCACGCCCGAGCCCAGGCCCTGTTCCCGCTGTTGCCTCTGTTGCCGGGGCATGCGGAACTGCCCGCCGCCGTTGTCCTGGTCGCCGAAAAACTGGCGGAACATCGGAGGGATTCCGTCGTCCCCTCCCTGAAAGCCGGTCTTCACCATACGGGCCGAAGTAATGGTTACGACCGAGGGCAATACCTTCTTCACCACCGGCGCGAAACTGTTGCGGCTCGCCGGTTCGTCCGCACTCGCGAACTTAAACGTGGCGGGCGGATTGATCAGGCGATCCGCGCCCGCGACTGCCAGGCCACCCAATCCCAGCGCCAGTACCATCGTCACGACTGCCGTCTTCGGTCGACCCAAAATTCGGTGCGTATTCATGTAGCCTCCTAAAAGTGTTAGTAGTGCAACCGCTCTCTGTTTATACAGACGGAGGCGGGGGATTCGCGTTTGTAATGGGAAGTCGGTATATGTGGCGCCGGAGACCTGGTATCTAGCGGATAATGCCCTTACGCACAGCGTACAGGATGACTTCCGGGACGCTGCGTAAGTTCAATTTTTGCATGAGCTTGGCGCGGTGCGTCTCGACCGTGTAGACGCTCAGGTTGAGAAGACTGGCGATCTCCTTGCTGGATTTGCCCTCAGCCACCAGTTGCAGGATTTCGCGCTCGCGGGGCGTAAGCAGTTCGTAGGAATCCTCGGCGCCGGTGCGCTCGAGCCTGCGCATGTAGTCCTGCAAGAGTACCCGGCCCACCGCGGGGCTGAAGAACGACTTCCCGGCAGTGGCGGCGCGGATGGCGCGTGCCAGGTCGGCTTCGGCGGAGTCCTTGAGCAGGTAGGCCTTGGCTCCCGCTTTCAGCGCCCGGAGCACGTACCCTTCGTCGGAATGCATACTGAGCATGACAACTTGCGTATCCGGCAGCGCCGCGCGAATCTGGCGGGCGGCCTCGATGCCATTCAAGCTGGGCATGGCGATATCCATCACCACTACGTCCGGCTTCAGTTTCCCGGCCATGGCCACGGCTTCCCGCCCGTCGCTGGCTTCTCCGACCACCGTGAGGTCGGGTTGGGCATCCACCACCATGCGCAGACCCGCGCGAATCAGGGTGTGGTCGTCGGCCAGCAGGACGCTGGTCTTCTTCACGCGTTACTCCCGCCGGGAATGGGAAGCTCCGCCGTCACGGTAGCGCCCTTTCCCGGCTGAGACTCCACTCGCAACGTTCCGCCCAGCCGTTTCACCCGTTCCTCCATTCCCAATATTCCCATTCCGCGCGAACGGGCCGGGTCGAAGCCGCGGCCGTCGTCGGTAACCCGCACCACGATGGATCTTGCCAGCCGCTCCACCACCACTTTCGCGTTCCTGGCGCCGGAGTGGCGCACCGCGTTGTTCAGGGCTTCCTGGACCAGCCGGTAGATGTAAATCTTGTATTCATCGGGCAGGTCTTCGGGCACGCTCTCCGATTCCACGGAGACTTCCATCTCGCTGCGCCGGGATACTTCCCTCCCTTGCCATTCCAGAGCCGCCGCCAACCCAAGGTCGTCCAGCATGGAAGGCCGCAGCAGGAGCGCGATATTCCTGACGGATTGGAAGGTCCCCTCGGCCACCGACTTCAGGTTGTCCAGTTGTGCCTTCACTTCGGGACGGTCGCCGGAGAGCGTGGTCGAGAGCCGGCCGATATCCACCAGAAGTGCGCCCAGAGATTGTCCGACTTCGTCATGCAACTCGCGAGAGATGGCGCGCCGTTCGGTCTCCTGTGCGTCCACCAGGCGCGCCGAGAGTTGCTGCAGCGCGTACCGGCTCCGCGCCAGTTCGACGTAGCGGGCGCTGGTCTGCCGATCGAGCCGCACGATGTACGCCATGCTGCCCAGCACCAACAGCAGACCGCTTCCGAATCCGATGGCGAGCACCCGGGACAGGCTCGCTTGCAGATTCGCAAACTGGGTCACGAGCCCTTGATCGGCATGCTGGAGCCGCTCTCCGTTCCACACCTGAAGTTTCCCGGACCAGTCCAGAATCTGCTTCTGGACGGGCACCAGGTGCGCGGCCAGCATGCTTTCCGCCTGGCGCCTGCGTTCCGCGGGCCTCGCCGCCAAAATCGTGATATAAAGAGTCCGCTGTTGTGAGAAGACTCCCCGCATGCCGTTCAGCAAGGCGGCTTCCTCGGAATCGCGGACGCTGGGGTAGCGGTCGAAATCGGAGTCGATTTCCAGGGTGAGTTGGTCGAGGCGGCGGCGAGCTTCGGAATCCCGGTCGGCGGCGGTCTGCGCGACGAATTGCTGCACGGCCTGGTCGTAGCTCTGTACAGAGAGCCAAAGTCCCGATAGCGCGCGCGTGCGCTCCGCCAGCGCGCGAGTGGCCGCCAGTTCCTGCGTGCGCATTTCAGCGAGAAAGCGGACCACCAGAACGCCGGACCCCAGCAGGAGCGCCAGCAGCAATACGGAAACCCACAGGAACAACCAGCGCAGTTTGCTGGAGGGCGGCGTGGGTTCCCGCCAATCGCCCGTATCCGCGTTCTCAGCCAAGGGCGCCATCCATCGTGGCACTGTATTCGCCGCGGCGTGCAGCCCGGTTGCACATGGCTCGATGATACAGAGCTTGCTGCGCCGCCAACACGTGGGCCTCCTCGCCTCGCCAGATCTCCATAGCCGGTTGCTGGATGGCGCGGGCAAAGGAAAACGCCAACGCCCAAGGCACTCGCGACTGGAATCGAACATTCATAGCATTCAAACGGGCCGAGGCCAGTTCACAGGATTGGCCGCCCGACAAGAACG
>PMYB01000113.1 GCA_003170915.1 Bryobacterales bacterium
GCGGTCGCTGAGGAAGTGCGGTTGGTCCTTGACGGCATCCGGGTAGCCATCGGAACTCTTGGTGCGGGGGTGGGTCTGCCACATGAGGGCGTGCTCATCGTTGAGCAACCGCATCTCGGTTTCGGGGGACGACGTGTGATAGACCTTGCCGTAGGGCGCGATGTCCTCCGAATAAGGCTGCTCCGGGGGCGGCGCCTGGGTGGAGCCCGGACGGCGGGGCGCAGCGTGCGTGTAGTAGACCGGCTTGGGGAACAGAAACATATAGTGGCCGCCCAGAGAGGCATCGGGCTCTTCGCCGGGAATGATCAGGAAATCGCGATCGGAGAAGCGGGCGGCGCCTTCGAAGTAGACGCGCTGCTCCTCGAGACGGATCTTGCCGGTATCGGTGGGATGAGAATCGGCATGGAAGTCGCACAGCGCGGCGATATTGATGCCGAGCGACCTGAAGGTGGGAATCCACGATTGCTCATAGTCGATGGTGCCGGCGTCGGTCAGCGCCTCATTCATGTGGAAGTGGAAGTGGCTGACCATCACCTGGTAGCCGGGCATGGGTTTGTAGACGTCGTCGTGGGTGAAGGCCGCCACTGCCTGCTGGGTGGCCTGCGCGTTGCCGGAATCCAGATAAAAGTAGACGGCCATCCGTTGCAGCGTGCCCGGGGGAGCGTTGTAGAGGGCGAAGTTCTCTTCGAACTCGCGCGACTGGGAAACGCGGTGCTGCCAGACGGCGTCGGTCACACCGTAAGGTTTGAAGGATTCCTCGCGATCGGCCTGGCGCACTCCCACGGCGAAATTGGTCTCGCTATCCTTGCGGTAGTAGTTGTAGCCGAGGTTGGATTCCACTTCGCGCGAGAAGAAGAACTTGTGGGATGCGGGGAAGACGGCCACCGAGCCGGCGCCGCTTTCGACGATGGCCACGCGGCTGCGCGCCTTGAGCGCCACGGGGTCGGTGTTGACGTGGCCGCCGAACAGGTAGTGCTGCCAGCCGCGGGCGACATCGCGCCACTCGAGGCGAGTGTCGGCGCCGATGGTGAAACCCTTCAGACCGGCGACGAACTTGTAGGCCACCGAGGGCGCGTCGGTTTTGGCGAGCACCTCCTGGCGAAGCAGGTTGGCGCCGCGGTATACGGTGTAGCGCAAGCCGCCGGAAAAGATGCCGAGCGCGACGCCGGGGAAGTTGGCTTCCAGGCGGGCGCCATCGGTATCGACCTGGCAGCCGGTGATTTGAAACGCGGCCCAGGCGCGTTGGACCTCTTCGGGTTTGCGGGGCAGATCGACGGCCGCGTTGGGACCGGGACGCCCGGGGACATTCAGCGGGGCGTCCCAGAACGCGAACCATTTCTGACGTTCGATGATTTCGGGTGTGAACATGCCCAGGGCGCGCAGCGGAACCTCCTGCTGGGCGGAGATGCGCCGCCGTCCGGTAGTGACCTGGTATTCGGGAGTGAGGTTGTGTCCCAGTACGGACCACTTGCCGTTCTTCTCGACGGCCAGTTCCCGCACCACGGGCTGGCCGCCATCGACCCCCAGAGTGGCGCGTAGTGTCTGGCCGCGCTCGCCCTGCCAAGTCAGTTCCAAAGAACCAGAGCGCATTTCGGCTTTCAGCCCGTCGAGCGCTTTATAACCTTGAAACTCGCAATTGAGGGTTTGCGCGCCGGCCAAGGCTGAGAGGAGCAAACCGGAAAACGCGATTCTACGCCAGCCCATGTGTTGTCACCGCCTCCGAGTCTATCAGACGATTTCGATCTTCAGGAGCAGTTGCCATTGTTCGATGCGTTCTCGCAGGGATCGGGCCGTGGGAGCCTGGGGGAGCAATCCGGCGATGACGGCCACGGAATCGGCGCCGGAGCGAAGGACATCCAGGGCATTTTCGAGCGTGATGCCGCCGATGGCGACCAGCGGTTTCTCGACTAGCGCGCGGCAGCGGCGTATCTGTTCCACGCCGACCACGGGATCGGGATTGCGCTTGGACGCGGTGGGAAACACCGGGCCGAAGGCGACGTAATCCACCGGCTCGCCGCCGGCGGCCGAAAGCTGATCGACATTGTGGCTGGAAAAGCCAATCACGGCGCCGGGACCGAGGAGTCCGCGGGCATCGCGGGGCGCGAGATCGTCCTGGCCCACGTGCAGGCCGGCTTCGAGCAGCATGGCGAAATCGGCGCGATCGTTGACGATGAGTGGCGTGCCGGCTTCGCGGCACAGGCGGGCCACTTGTTTGGCGGATTCGAAGACGTCGCGGCTCCAGTGCAATTTGTGGCGGATTTGCAGGATGCCGGCGCCGCCTTCCAGGAACGCCGCGGCGGCAGTTTCGAGGGTGACGCCGCGCTCGGTAAGCGATTCCGTGTCGAGGATCGGGTAGAGGCGCGGCAGGATCATGACGCCAGCACTTCTTCGGGGCTGGGCATGCCGCGGCGGGCGAAGCGGATGATTCCGTCGGGGCCGATCCGGTAAACGGTGCGCTTCACAATCAGGCCGTTGGCGTGGTAGAGCGCCGCGACCTTTTGGCCCTGGTCCACCAGGAGCGGGAAGGGGAAATGGAATTTCTCGCGGAATCTAACGTGGCTGCGCGCGCTTTGCGGGTTCACGCCGAAGACCTCGACGCCGCGCGCGCGGGCTTCGCTCCAGTGGTCGCGGAGCTGGCAGAGTTGCTTGGTGCAGCCCGGCGTATCGTCGCCAGGGTAAAACACCAGCACGACATCGGCGCCGCGCAAAGCGGAGAGCTTGACCACGCCGCCGGAATCGTCGGGAAGAGAAAAATCGGGCGCCAGCGTTCCCACGGGCAACGGGTCGGAAAAGAGCCAGGCAAACATTATTGCACCGCGATGTTGACCTGGTTGCTATGCGCGAGGTCCTCCGACATCAGGAGCGGCTGCAAGCCGGGCGCGATCCCCGCGGGCACCTGCACGTTCACCTGGTAGAGTCCTGTGGAGCCGGGCGACAGGCCGCTGTAGACCGGCTGCACGGGCGTAGCACCGATGAAGACGATGGGGGTGAGGACTGTTTCCTGGAAGGTGCCCACGGTCTGGGTGGGGCCGAGGCCGGTACAGTAAATCTCGATGTAATCGCCGGCGTGGACCGGGGTGGTGAGGGCGCTCACTGAAGTCCCCGCGTGCAGCACTCCGCCGGAGAAGATGCCGGGCTGGACGGGCACGACGTTGACAGTGGCGGTGGCCCGCGCGCCGGACTGGGTCACCACGGTGAGGGCGGCGGTTCCTTGCGTCGCGCTCTGTGGGACGTAGAAGTTGATCTGGGTATCGCTCACGTAGAGTAGCGGCAGCGCGGAACCGTTCAGCAGCACCTGCACACCGTTGGTCTGGCCGCCCGCGAGGTTGACGCCGTAGATGGTCTCAAAGGCGCCGGCCGCCACGCCGTTCAGGTATGATGCCGCATTCACCACAGCGGTGACCACCGGCACGGCGCTGCCGGCGCTGATCGTGAGGCCGGCCGTGGGCGCGCCGCCGACCGCCAGTTGCAACTGGTTGGAAGCGGCCGGGCCGAGAGTCCAGGTGAAGGTTGCCTGGCCTTGAACGTCGGTGACGGCTGCCGCCGGCGTCACGCTTCCGCCCGCTGACGCCGTGGCCACGATTTGCGCGCCGGGATACGGCAGGTTGTTGGCGTCGGTAAGGCGTACGACAATCGGAGCGGGTAGCGGACCGGCGGAAGTCGCAAGCTGGTGGTCGCCGGAAACGGCGACGAGCTTCAGGATCGACGCATCCGCCACCTGCACGCGGGCGGAGGCGGTTTCATAGGAGGGGTCGCCGGGCGTGGCGAGCACCTCCTCGACTCCCGCTTTCAGGCCGGTGAAGGTGAAGGACGCGCTGGTGGCGCCGGCCGGAATCTTGACGGAGGCGGGCAGTTGCGCGTTGCCGGGAGGTTCGAACTGAACGGTCATGTCGCCGGATGGCGGCGTTTGGAGGTTGAGGGCCGCGGTTCCATTCCCGCCCGCAACCACGCCGGCGTTGGGGTAGAGCGAGAGCTTCATGCTGCGCTTCAGGGTGGTGTCGGCAACCGCATTGTTTGAAGAAGCCTGGGCGTAGAACGCTTCAAATAGCTGGCGGTAAGTATCGATCTGGTCTGCGGAAGGCTGCGATCCCTGCGCCACCACGAGGATGAAGGCGAAACGGAAACGGCATTGCGCGACGGTCGAATCGGGAGTGCGGCGGCCTTCGACCTGGATGATCTCGTCGATGCCGATATTCCGCCGCGCGCCATCGAAGGCGACGCCGCTGAGGGGGTGCGACAGGGGCGAAATGGAAGACGGGTAATCGGTGACCAGGAACGTATCCGGAACTTGCTCGGGCGGACGGAAGCCCATCAGGTACTGATCGAGCGGCGAATAGCCCTGTACCGTATCGGTGGTCAGGAAGCGCGGCGAAACGCCGGCGCCCCGGTCCGCAATCCGCTCGCCTTCGAGTAGCGATGCCTCCGAATCGTAGACGAAACTCCAGTGCACTCCCCCAAAGCCGAGCATGGGCTGCAAAGAGGGGTCGTTCGGATCGTTGACGCTGGCGAGCGCCAGAAACAGGTGACCGGCTTCATGGGCCAGTATGGTGAGCGGCGTGTCGCCGACCGAGGCGCGCAACGGCACAAGCGCGGTGGGATCGGTGGGGTATTCGCTCAACTGTCCCATGTTCATGAGAGACTGCAGCCGCGATGCCGATCCGTACTGCTGGCCGGCGTCCTGGACAGGATATCCGTATCCCGTGCCGCTCGACCGCACGGTGCTTTCATACGCCACGGCCCCCGGCATCGAGGGGATGCCCATGTTGTTGTAGACCACGAGGTAATCGTAGGCGTCTTCGTGGGTCTGGTAGAACTGCTGCGCCACCGTGACGATATCGATGGCCAGGGTATTGCCGAAGCGCTCCGCGACCGCGGCGGAATAGTCGCCGGTGGGATCGGTGCGAAAGTCGACCAGCGTG
The DNA here is from genome assembly GCA_003170915.1 of Bryobacterales bacterium. Classification (GTDB taxonomy): domain Bacteria; phylum Acidobacteriota; class Terriglobia; order Bryobacterales; family Bryobacteraceae; genus Fen-178. Next base: position 4,920 of record PMYB01000113.1, read on the forward strand.
GTGGAGCCTTTCAAGTTGCCGGGTGCGATGCCGACGACGGCGCTCGAGGCGCTGATGCCGTTATAAGAAAACTGGACGCGGCCATCGGGGTAGAGCCTCACCTGAAAAGTTTGCAGGGGACCGGCGCCGTACTGCGCGTATTCCGGCACGTTCACCCAACTCACCACCACGCGGCTCGAATCGGCGAACACGCGCACGCCGCCGGCAGTCTGGGCGGGATTGAGGTCGTCGAACAGGGGCGAAATGCGCGGCGGGCCGGCGGTCATGCGGCCGAGGGAACGGTCGGTGGAAGCGAAGTCGCCCACCGTAAAAGTGAGGTTGCCATCGGAATTGACGAACACCTGGTTGTACGCCGCGCCGAAAAACGGGAAGGCGAAGGGCAGGCCGACCAGGCGGGTGTCGTCGTCATCCAGCGCGGCCAGTGGCGTGCCTTGAGAGGCCGCGGCGGAATCGTAGCCCTGCTGCGCGACGGAATAGCGGTACTGGGCGGCGTTCGGTGCGGTGGGGGTGAACGTCAGCGTGTTGTTGTCGAGGTTGAACTGGTTCAGCCGTTCCACCACGCCGCCGGTGTCTTCGATGACGGCAATGTTGCCGATGTCGCGGTTCGCGGAGGGAGGCGTCGTCGCTGAAGCTGCCAGCGGCCTGAGCAGGCGAGCGGCGCGCGCGCGCAAAGCCTGCCGATGGAGGAAGAGCGATTCGTTGGGGGTTTCCCGGGTGGTGCCGCAAACGGAGACGTCGTGGCGCGCGGAGACCGGCGCAACGAGGCAAACGAAGACTAGTGACAGCGGCCCGAAGCGGCGCATTGCTCTTATTTTGCCACGGGCCGGAACTCGATGGTGCTCTTGGCCTGCACGTTGCGGAACTGCATCGGGTAGCTCCGCCCGTTGAGATAGTCCGTCCACTCGTCGCGGTAGTGGCTGGAAAGGACCTGCCCCGACTGGCCGATCTGCACGTTGAGCAGCGAACGGTCCCAGTCGCCCAGGTCGGCGTTCATGCGCATCGAAGGAGCCAGCGACCGGGTGGTCTGCTTGACGGTGGTGCTGGAACCGCTCATGGGCACAGGCCCGATATCGAAATACTTGCCGACGATGGGGATCTGGTGGATCACCGGCTGATTGATGGAGACCTTCAGATACGCGCCGTACTGCCAGCGCCGGATGTCGCGGCCCTGCATGCGGGTTCCTTCCTCCACCGCGTCCACCAGCGCGCGCAGCAGCACTTCGTCGTAATCGCGGAACCATCCGGAAGGCCGCTCGCGGAAGAGCCTTTCGACCACCGCCGGCCCCATGCCGAAGTCATAGGCGAGGCCCTTGCCGGGCGAGGCGCTCTCGGCTACGGAAGTGCGCACGTGCTGGTAGGCGAGGGAGATCAGGAAGGGCGCGGCCAGGTCCTTCTGCATCTGGCCATTCCATCCGCGCAGCAAGGCGACGGCGGTCTCCAGTTCGGGGTTGTGGGCGTGGCGCTTCTCGTAGGCGGCCACGATTTCGAAGGCCAGAAACTTACTGAAGCCCGAGTAGAGGTCGCGCTGCACGTCGATCAGATCCTGGGCGCGCCAGCCGTTGCGCGCGGAGAGCAGATCGCGAATTTGCCGGACGCGGTAGGGCGGCGCGAAGTTCCCGTTGACTGCGCGGGGGTAATCCGGCGGAAAAGGATTCTGATTGGCCGAGGCAATGATCCCGCTGGGCGGGTTGAAGACCGAGGGAAGCTGGTCGAACGGGATGAAGCCGTCCCAATCGAAATCGCCCGACGAGCCGTCCACCGGCAGGTCGCCCGAGTACCCGCGCCGGTTGGGCAGCTTGCCGGCGGCGTGATAGCCGATGTTGCCATCCACGTCGGCGTAGATGAAATTCGAGCCGGGACCGGGCCAGCGCGCCAGGGCGGCGGTGAACTGCGGCCAGTTTTGCGCACGGTCGATTTCGAGAATCGGAAACTGCATGATACCGGGCTCGGCCGCCACCCAGCGCAGCGCCATGCGGTCATTGCCCTCGGTGACGAACAGCGGGCCGTGGCGCGTCACCCATACCACGATCTCGGTGGGGGCCTGGCCTTTGATGCGGATGATTTCACGTTCGGCGCGCGCCTGCTCAACCTTCCCGCGGTAGAGATAGCGGCCGGTGCGGTCGTCGAACTTTTCGATATAGAGGTCCTGCACGTCGAACTGGAGGTTGGTGATGCCCCAGGCGATGCGCTGGTTGTGGCCCACCATCACGCCTGGCACTCCCGGCAGCGCGACGCCGGAGACGTCGATCCCCGGCGCCTGGAGGTGCGTCATGTACCAGATGCCAGGCAGCGCGTACTCGAGGTGCATGTCGTTCGACAGGAGGGGCTTGCCGGAAGCGGTGTGGCTGCCGGCGATGGCCCACGCGTTGGAGCCCGGCTGCACATCGCCGGTGGCGCGCACCGGGAACAGGAAATCGACTTTTTGCGGATCGCCTTCGGCCATCATGTTGCGCTTGGAAATCTCGTTCCGCCACGTGGTGGTAAGCGTTCGAAACATGTGCAGGCACAGAAGCAGGGAATCCACCGTGCTCCAGGGGCGCGGCTGGTAACCCAGCAGCGTGAACTCGAGCGGCAGGCCGCCGGGATGGGTGGCGATAAAGTGGTTCACGCCCCGGGCATAAGCCGCCAAGGCCGCTCGGTCTTCCGGAGGCAGCACGACATACGCGTCTTCGGCGATGCGCCGCAGCCGCAGCCGGCGCGATTCGCGGTCCGAATCAAGCCCGGCCGGGCCGAGGATTTCGGCCAGATCGCCGCCGGCGTAGCGCCGCAGCGCGTCCATCTGCCAGAGCCGGTCCTGCGCCGTGACATAGCCCTGGAGGAAGAGCGCGTCCTCCTGAGTGGCGGCCCGAATATGCGGCACGCCCAGCGCGTCGAACGAGACCGAAGCGGTGGCATCGATGGGCGCGTCGATGGTGCCCGACCGTTGCGGCAGCGGGCGCCACGCGTACCAGTAGACGAGGGCCAGCGCGACCGCCAGCAGAATGGCGACCGCGACATTCACGTATCTGACAATTCGGGCGATCAAGGGCTAGAATATCACCAAGGCGATGAAAAAAGGGCGCGTTCCCGGGATACGTGAGGAGCGCGCCCACCAACGAAACGGAGTAATTGGTTATCACTTTTGACGCCGGCCATGCCATTTGGTTAGGAAACTTCGATAGAATTATCTGGGATCACGTGTCCTACTCCCCATTTCGCATACTGCTGGTGGTTCTGCTGATCGCGGTCAACGGCTTCTTCGCGGGCGCCGAAGTGGCGTTGCTTTCCGTGCGGCACTCGCGGCTCAGGCAGATGGCGGAGGAAGGGCAGGCGGGCGCGCAGGCGGCGCTCAGCCTTCTCTCCAACCCCGGGCGCCTGCTCTCGGTTACGCAGATCGGCGTCACCTTGGCCAGCCTGGGGCTGGGTTGGGCAGGGGAGAACACGCTGTATGCGATTCTGATCGATCTGTTCCATCCCGTCACCACTCCGCTGACCGCGAAGTTCCTCCACGGCGCGAGCTTTGCGATTTCGTTTCTGGTAATCAGCTACTTCCACGTAGTGCTGGGGGAAGTGGTGCCGAAGAACCTGGCGATTGCGAAAGCGGACCGCCTGGCGGTGCTGGTGGCTCCGGCGCTGCTGGTGTTCTACCGCATCTCGAGCGCGTTTGTGGTGGTCATCGAACGCTCGGCGGGCGCCATCACGCGCGGGCTCAAGCTGAAGGGCGGAGCCCAGGGCGGCCATTCGTCGGAGGAATTGAAGCTCATCGTTAGTTCCAGCCGCGGCCTGGGCTACTTGCCGGAGGCCCAGGAGGACATGATCCACCGTGTGCTCGACCTGGGCAATGTCGCGGTGCGCGAGATTATGGTGCCGCGCAACGACATAGTTTCCATTCCGGCGGACGCCACGCTCGACCAGGTGTTGGAGACCATGCTCGAGAAGCGGCACTCGCGGTTGCCGGTGTACCAAGGCGCTCCCGAGAAGATCGTCGGCATCCTGCACTATAAGGATCTGCTGCCGGTTTGGGAGGAGCGCCGCCGGGCCCTTCGCGCGGGCCGGCCCAGCCGCGCCTTTCACATCGCCAGGCTCATCCGCCCGCACCTGGTGGTGCCGGAGACCAAACCGCTCTCGCAGATGCTGGATGAGTTCCAACGGGGCAGTTCGCACATCGCCATGGTGGTGGACGAGTTCGGAACGATCGTGGGGATGCTGACCGTGAAGGACGTGCTGGAGGACGTGGTCGGCAAAATCGAGGACGAGCACGACGAGAAGAGCGTGCGCCGCGTTCCCGAAGCCGAAGAAACGGAATTGGACGGCGCCACGCGAATTCGCGATCTCGAAGCCGAGTTCGGCATCGAGATTCCCGCCGACGCCGGCTTCGAGACACTGGCGGGCTTTCTGTTGTTTCGCCTGGGCAAGATTCCCAGTGTGGGGGAGTCCGTCGGGTACCAGGGCAGGCGTTATACGGTGCTGGAAATGGACCGAAACCGCATCGCGCGGGTGAAGATCGAAAAACTTCCCGAGCCGCCCGCCCCAGCGCCGGTGTAGAATTGGACCGACATGCTTGGGATTGACCGTTCGGCGGCGCGCTACACCTGGACCGCGGCACTGGTGGTGCTGCTGCTCTGGCTGGTCTACCTGGTCCGTGAGACCCTGTTCATTTTCATTCTGGCGCTGCTGTTCGCCTACCTGCTTTCGCCGCTGGTGAACCTGATCGACCGGTTTTTGCCGGGCAACCGCTCACGCACGATCGCGCTGGGCCTCGCTTATGCAATCTTCGTGGCGGCAATCGTTCTGATCGGAAGTCAGATCGGCTCTCGCGTGGTGGAGCAGGCGACGTCACTGGAGAAGACGTTCCCCAACACGGTGGCCGGTTGGCAGCCGCCCGCGGGATCGCTCCAGGCGCAGGTGGCGGACAAGGTGCGCGCGGAGGTAGCCAGGTGGTCGAACGACCTGGTCTCCCAGCTTCCGCAACTCGGCGTGAGATTCCTGGCGGTGGCCAGGAATTTGGTTTACGTGGTGATCATCCCCATCCTGGGTTTTTTCTTCCTCAAGGACGCCGGCCTGATGCGCCAGCACATTCTCGACTTGGTGGAAGAAGGCCCGCGCCGCGCGCTTCTCGACGACGTGCTGGCCGATACCCACCTGCTGCTGGCCCACTATATGCGCGCGATGGTGTTGCTCTCGGTGGGCACATTCACGGTTTACAGCGTCTTTTTATCGATCATGGGGGTCCCGTACGCAATCCTGCTGGGCCTGCTGGGCGGCATGCTGGAGTTTATCCCCACCATCGGTCCGGTGGTGGCGGTGCTCGCGATTCTGCTGGTTGTCGTGGTGTCCGGCGGCCACTTCCTGGCGATTCTGATCTTCGTTGTGTGTTACCGCGTCTTCATGGATTACTTTGCTTCGCCGAACGTGATGGGGCGGGGAGTGGAACTGCATCCCTTGCTGCTGCTGTTTGGAGTGTTCGCGGGCGCGCAAGCGGCCGGCGTTGCGGGGGCGTTCCTGTCGGTGCCCGTGCTGGCGCTGGTGCGTATCCTGTACCGGCGGATCCGCAAGGCACGGCTCACCGGGCGCCCGGTTTCGACCGGCGCCGTTGCTCCATGAAAGTTCCCCTCTGGCTGGCGCTCGCGGCGTCGCCTGGCTGGGCCCACATGATGAGCATGAGTTCGGGCGACCTCACCGTGGATGGAGCGCGCGCCCACTACGAACTGCGCATGCCGCTNNGCGAAACGAGTGGCCCAGAGTTGCCGCACGGACCAAGCGGGCGGCGTCTATGTGTGCACCGCCGACTACGACTTTGGCGCGCCTGTGGAACGGGTGGATGTGGAGTGCACCTTGCACGCGGTGACGGTGCCGAATCACGTGCACCTGCTGCGCGCGGAGATGGCCGGCAAGCGGGACCAGGCGGTTTTCGACCTTTCTTTCACGCGCGCGACCCTGCGCTTTCGTCCGCCCACCCCGATGGAGACGGTGGCGACGGAATCCGGGGCCGGCATCGTCCGGGCGCTGGGCGGGATGGTTCAGCTTCTATTTCTGGCGGCGCTGGTATTGGCCGCGCGCAGCCGCAGGGAGTTGCTGGCCCTAACCGCCATGTTCCTGGCCGGGCAGATCGCTTCGGCGCTGGCGATGCCGCATACCGGCTGGCAGCCCGCGCCGCGTTTTGTGGAAGCCGCCGCCGCGCTGACCGTGGCCTACCTGGCGGTGGAGATCCTGCTGCTGCCGAAGGCTGGCGCGCGATGGCTGATAGCGGCCGTGCTGGGCGGGTTCCACGGGCTCTACTTCCACTTGTTCCTGCAAACCACCGGTTACCGCCCGGGCTTCGTGCTGGCCGGCGCCGCGGCGGCGGAGATCATCGCCATCGCGATTTTCGCGCTGGTGTTCTCGCGCCTGAAGCGGGTGGCGTGTGCATTGCACCCGGTCGAGGTATCGGCGTCGGCGCTGCTGCTGTTCGGGATGGTGTGGTTCGTTCTGAGGTTGCGGAATTGAAGCCGCAGGGGTTTAGCATTGAGAATGGCGCCTAAGTAAGACCGTCAATTACCCTGAGAGTTTCGCAACACGTCGCATGAATCCTAATGTTCATGTTCAAATTAGACCATCCGTTCAGCCCTACTGATAATGAGTTTCCAATCTGGACATATCTAACTCGAACACGGTCGACCCGAGCCGAGTATTTGTCCAGACTGCGCGATGCCGCCTTATGACATCTAATTGTTGGGCGGTGGAAGTTGCCCCTTGAAAGTCCCTGGTGTGTTTGCTAATGGCTTTCGCCACTCCATTCATTATCACGGCCAGTTTAACCATGCTGGCGGGCAATGCGAGGATTGCGGTTTCGGCGTCCAGTTTATAGTCCAGGAATCCTTTCTCGGGCGGTAAGGCATGCTGACGGGTGCGAATCCACCTCGCACATGTGCGTAGTAGGAAGACCAGAGAAAGAATTACAAAGATGAAAACTACACCCCCGCAGAATCCTATCAGGCGATTGATCCAGATCTCGTCTAAATGCTTCCTTAAAGCCCAAAAGAGGCCAGCGACTAGCACCACCGCTCCCACCGCAGCCCACTGGACGATCCCCTCAAAGCTAACAGTGAGAAGTCTGCTGAATATTTGTCGTGCGCCTGTTTTCCGACTACCCATGACAGCCATTCTAACAGAGCTACTGCATTGAGAAGACAATCAGGGAATTGTGTCGCTTCTGTCCAGCGCGCCTTTTCGCCAGACGCCTTGGACGCGCGTCGGAAACGACATCCGGGGACCCGCTCATCGTAATCCGGACCGCTTTTGTGCCGCGCCGCTCACGACAGGAACGTCGTCGGGACTGCAGCGCCAGGCGTTGACCGCGAAGACGACGGCAGGCGGATCGCCGAAGCTCTTGACGGACTCTATCCGGGCGGATTGGGGATTGAAAGCTTGCGACAGATTCTCTTTGCCAGGAGGTTAGCCTGACTTTCGCACTTCG
>PMYB01000102.1 GCA_003170915.1 Bryobacterales bacterium
TTTCCCAGCGCCCGTGAGAGCGGTTGCTCCACGCTGCTGTCGCTCGCCGGGTCCGGGACCACATCCAGAGACCAGGTCTCCGGAAGGAGTCCGATCTCGCGCAGCCTCTCCGGCGGGAGTTTGGCAACGTTCGCTTTCCCCTTGTCCAAGAGCCATCGTCTCAGGCTGTTTTCATCATAGAGTCTAAAGCGAGCGATATGATGTAGACTGGGCTGGCGGCTCGGCATCCGTCGAGTGCGGCGCTGAACCTACTCATGGAACCGGTAAGAACACTGATTGACCTGCAGGACGCCTCACCTGGACCATTGCTGCCCGATGAGCTTCGAATACTCTATGGCGGCGATCTGAGATTCCCAGCGTTCTCGGGCGAGCGCCCCTACGTGGTTGGGAACTTCGTGTCGACCCTCGACGGAGTGATCAGCTTCAAGGTCCCTGGCCAGTCGGGCGGGGGCACAATCAGCGGTTCTGACGAGGCGGACAGATTCATCATGGGACTGCTCCGGGCCTCGGTGGACGCCGTCGTCGTCGGAGCGGGAACCGTTCACGAGGTAACTCCGACGCACCTTTGGATTGCGGAATCCATCTATCCCGAGACCAAGGATCTCTATACCGGCTACCGGCGAACAGCTCTCCGGAAGGCGGGATATCCACTTCTGGTCATCGTCAGCGGGAGCGGCGGATTGGACTTGGGGAGAGCCATTTTCCACACGCCCGGCACCCGAGTCCTGATCGTCACCACGGAATCCGGCAAGCATCGGTTGGCGAGTATCGGCGCGAAAACACTGGATTCGACCGAAGTGGCGGCGCTCGACGACACCGGCGGCTTGATCGACCCTTCCACCATCCTTGCGCTTCTGCGTGATGAATTCGGCGTGCGAATCGTGCTCCATGAAGGCGGCGCGACTCTCTTCGGCTGCTTCATGGCGCACGGACTGGTGGATGAGGTCTTCCTTACCCTCGCGCCGCAGATCGCCGGCCGCACGGCTGAGCGGCCACGGCCGGGCATGGTGGCCGCTGTGGAGTTCCGTCCTGAAACCGCGCCGTGGTTTCATCTGGTGAGCGCCAAGCAAAGAGGGGGGCACCTCTACCTGCGTTATCGAGTGAAAAGCGGAACTTAAGCCGGCCCACTTGTACTCGGGGTTTCACGTTTGGCTGCGGGGGTCGAGCAACCGCTCCAGTTCGGCGGACGGGATGCCACTGCGCTCGCGGGCGACCTCCCGGATCGTACGCCCGCTGGCGTTCGCTTCCTTGGCCAGCGCGGCGGCCTGCTCATAGCCGATGATTGGAGCTAGCGCGGTGGCCATGGCCAGGGACTGCTCGACGAATGCCGCGGCGCGTTCCCGGTTGGCTTCCAGCCCTTGCACCAGGCGCGTCTCGAAATTCCGGGTACCCGCCGTCAACAGTTCGATCGAATCCAACAAATCCCAAGCCATGAGGGGCATCATGACGTTCAATTCGAAGTTGCCCGCCGCGGCGCACCAGGCAATGGCGGAATCGTGTCCAATCACTTGCGCGCACACCATCAGCAGGCTCTCGGCAATGACCGGGTTGATCTTGCCCGGCATCATGCTCGAGCCGGGCTGCGTGGCGGGCAGTTGAAGTTCACCAATGCTGCAGCGCGGTCCAGAGCCGAGCCAGCGGATGTCGTTGGCGATCTTGATGAGTGCCAGCGCATAGTTCCGCAGCGCGGCGGACAGGAAAGCCGCGGCGTCACGCGCGCCCTGCGCCTCGAAATGGTTGGAGGCCTCGCGAAGAGGCAGGCCCGTCCGAACGGCCAGTTCTGCGATTACCGCGGCGGCGAAGCCTTCGGGCGCGTTGAGCCCCGTGCCAATCGCAGTGCCGCCGAGGGCCAGTTCGCACATGCCCGGCAGTGCTGCCTCCAGACGCTCCCGTGCCGCTTCCACCTGCCGCGCGTATCCCGAAAACTCCTGCCCCAGCCGCATGGGGACGGCGTCCTCAAGATGCGTACGGCCGATCTTGATGACGTCGTCGAATTCGCGGGCCTTCGCCTCCAGCGCCCCTTGCAGGTCTTGCATCGCGGGCAGCAATTGGCTGCGAACCGTCTCAACGGCCGCCAGGTGTAAGGCAGTGGGAATCACGTCATTGCTGGACTGCCCGCGGTTGACCTCATCGTTCGGTTGCGCGCCCGCCAGGCGCCCAATCACCTCGTTGGCGTTCATGTTGGTTGAGGTGCCGCTGCCAGTCTGAAAGACGTCCACAACGAAGGCGTCGTCGTGGCGGCCTTCGGCAACCTCATTAGCGGCAGCTTCGATGGCCGCAGCCTTGACCTGCGGCAGGTGGCCCATCCGGCCGTTCACTTGGGCGGCGGCGGCCTTAATCAATCCGAGGGTGCGCAGGAATGGCCTCTGAAAGCGCATCTGGCTGATGGGGAAGTTCTCCACCGCCCGGGCGGTCTGCGCTCCGTAGAGCGCGTCCCGCGGTACACGCATCTCACCCATCGTGTCGCGCTCGATCCTGTAGTCTGGCTCCACGCGCCCCAAAAGTCCTCCCCTCTCTTTCACCGTACCCCCGCGGATCGAAAACAGACCAGCCAGCGGAACCGAGCCGTAGAATGGACTGCTCAATAACCGGCGAACTCCTCCAAGCGGATGTCTTCGTCATCGACACCACCATGATTGAGCATGTCCCGCAACGCGTTGACCATGGCGGGTGGACCGGCAATGTAATAGATGGGCGAAGCCGCGCGCTTGAGATATCGGGAGAGCATTTCGTGGTCGAGGAAACCGGTTTCGCCATCCCAGGAACGGCGTGATTTAGCCATATCTGTCATGGTGCCGACGAATTTGAAGTTGGGATTCCCCAGTTCAACGCCCTTCAGCTCTTCCAGAAAGGGAGCGTCCTCCGGCCGCCGGTTGAAGTAGAACAGGAACAGGTGGTGGGGGAGCTGTTCCTTGGCCGCTCGCACAACCATACTCCGGAAGGGGGTAATCCCGATGCCCCCTGCCAGGAAGACTGCCGCGCGCGCCTGGTTGTTATGCAGAACCAGATCGCCGAACGGTCCCTCGACTTTGACTTGGGATTCCAGTGGCATCCTGCCGAGAACGCGCTTGAAGGCCGTATCCCTCATCCGGGTCGCGACCATCAGCATCTCTTCGTGAGGAGCGCTCGCGATCGAAAACGCCCGGCTGTCACCTTCCGTATCCGTCTCCGGAGGACTCATCAGGGTGAACTCCAGAAACTGGCCGGCCTTGAACACGAAATTCGCCGGCTTCTCGAAAGCGAATGACATGGTGCGTTCAGCGACTTCACTGCGCCGCCTCAACTTCACCAAGTATTGTGCGGGTCCGGATGTGGTGCCCATCGACTATCCCCTCCCCTTCAAGTTTAGGCTAAATCTCAGTTGGCCACGTCGCAGCGCATCATCCCTTGAAGGTCATCGACGAGAACCACCAGATCATGACCCCGCACTGAGCCTCCGCCGGCCCCAACCACGTGGCTGAGCGCGAGGAGCGATTCTGAAAGCGGTGATCGCCCGCGGCGATGAGATCTATGCGCGACTCAAGGCGGAGATGGCGCTGACTCGATGCATGCCCCACCTACCCCACAAGTTCCGGCTCGGACACGCACGTCCCGCAGCCCTTCTTCCCCTTCAGGGTGAGCCGCCGTATCTCTTCCTGCTCCTCGAACGGGACGGAGAATTCCTTCTCGATGCGCTCGCGGTAGACCGGGCCGGAATTATACGCGCGGAACGGATACACCGTGCCGTTGGGCGCGGCGTAGTGGATCACGCAGCGCTAGCCGTGCACCGTCCACGGATGCCGGTGTGCTGTAATAGCGTTGAGCAGGACGGAATTATCGAGAGGTTGACGCCTTGTATTGTGCGCGGCTGGCCTTCAGTGGCCATGCAATCCAGCGCATGTTTGAGCGCGGGATCGGAAGAGACGACGTAGCAGAATGAAGTGCGTATTATGCAAGCACGGTGAGACACACCCGGGAAACGCGACTGTGACCCTCCAGCGCGGGGCGACCACGGTCATCCTCAAGGGTGTACCGGCCGCGATTTGTGGGAACTGCGGCGAATACTACCTGTCGGACGAGGTGGCAGGGCAAGTATCGGAGCGCGCCGAACTCGCCGTCAAGAGCGGAGCCGAGGTGGAAATCCTGCGCTTCGCGGCGTAGCCGTAGCCTCAGGTCTCGCCGAGCGCTTTACCCCACTAGCTCCGGCTCGTTCACACAAGTCCCGCAGGACTTCTTCCCCTTCAGCGTGAGCCGCCGCATCTCCTCCTGCTCTTCGAACGGCACCGAGAATTCCTTCTCGATGCGCTCGCGGAACACCGGACCGGAATTGTACGCGCAGAACGGATACACCTTGCCGTTGGGCGCGGCGTAGTGGATCACACAGCGCTTCACGCGCTCCACGTCGTAATTGTACGAGTCCATGAAGTGCATGCCGGCCACCATCAGGGTGCGGTAGGTGAAGCCTTTCTTCTCGCTTTCGCCGCGGCCGTAACGCTTGTCGGTAAAGCCCTGGAGGGTTTGCAGGAACTTGTTGAAGTTCAGGCCCTCGGGCGCTTTCTCTTCATGGAAGAACTTGCGCAGGCTGTTCCAGGCTTCCAGCTTGGTGTAGAACTGAACGCTGCGCTTGCCGGCTTTGCGCGCCAGCATGTCCATTTCCTTCATCATGGGACCGACATCGACGAATTGCGTCACCGGCTTGGCTTTGCGGTTCTGGTCCACGAACAGGTAGGTGCCCAGCGAGCAGTGGGGGTGGCAGGTCAAGGTGGTGGTCTCCTCTCCGCGGAGCGCGCTGATCAGCTTCGAGAACGGCGTCACAAAGGAGAGAGGGAACCAGTCCTCGTACGGATCGGCAATACCGGTCTGTTCCTTTACGGCGTGGGCGAAATCGGAGAGCGTGAAACGCTTGGCTTCCAGTTCGTGGCGCGAAATCCGGCCGGTAAAGGCCACCGGCTGGAAGCTGATGCCGCTGGTGCACTCGATGTACTCGAGCGACAGCCGGATGATGTCGCCGATCTGGTGATCGTTCAGACCCTTCACGATGGTGGGAACGAACACGATCTTCAGGCCGGCCTTCTTGACGTTCTCGATGCACTGCAGCTTCTTCTCCCACAGCGACTCGCCGCGCGTGCGGCGGTAGATGTCGTCGCACACGCCGTCGAACTGGAGGTACAGCGTGTGGAGTCCCGCCTCCTTGCACTGTTGGGCGAATTCCAGGCTGGTGAACTTGAGGCCGTTGGTGGCCGCCTGCAGGTGGGAGAAGCCCATCTCCTTGGCCATCCGCAGGACGTCCAGGAAACGGGGATAGATGGTCGGTTCGCCGCCCGAAAACTGCACGATTCGGCAGGGGGCCGGGCGCTCGTCGCGCAGCGCCTGAAGCATCCTGCGAACGGTCTCGATATCCGGTTCGTAGAGGTAGCCGGCGGCGTTGGCGTTGGCGAAACAGACCGGACAGGTGAGGTTGCAGCGGTTCGTCAGGTCGACGTTGGCCAGGGCGGTGTGGCTGGTGTGCAGGTTGCAGAGGCCGCAATCGTCCGGGCAGCGGGTGGCGTCGGCCACCACGGGGTTGTGCAGGCCGCGGTTATCGCCGAAGGACCACTCCTCCATCTTCAGGTACAATCTGGCGTCGGAAAAGACGATATCCCGGAAGTCGCCGTGGTCCGGGCAGTGCTTCTCCATGACCACCTTGCCGGATTCCTCAAATATCCTGGCATCAATGAGCTGCGTACACTCGGGGCAGAGCGACTGGGTGGTCTTGGGCAGACCCGTCTTGAGTGCGTCGATGCGCGAGCCTGTGTAGGTAGTTTCCGGTTGTAATACCTGAAATTGCGCCATGATGTGTCATCATAAGGGCGCCCGGCCGGGAAGACTACCAGAAGGCACTAAAGTGTGAATCCTAAAGGTCGTAAGGGGAATATCGGGCGGTGAATGGTAAGCTGGGAATCTGTGCTGGCACTCGACTTTGGACACGCTGCCGTGGCTTTTGGAGCGGCTTTCCTCGCCGGGGCCATCAATTCCGTGGCCGGCGG
>PMYB01000144.1 GCA_003170915.1 Bryobacterales bacterium
TCTGAATTTGCGAGAACTACAGTAGAAATCGATGGTGGTAGTTCCCGGCACGAGTGGGAAATTGGGCGATACGGTGCCGGAATCGTTGCCACTGTTGAGCCAGGTTCCGCCCGACTTCAGGTACACGTTCCAATTGCCGCCGGGCAAGGTCCGCGTCAAGCCAGTTTTCGGAGTTCAGGGCCGGAATAGTACTAGCCTCCCACAATCCACCCGTCCGCAAGCTGCACTACCCGGTGTCCGTAAGCGGCGTTCGCCTCCGAGTGGGTCACTTGCACAATGGTGGTCCCTTCGTCGTTGAGCTTCTTGAATAGCTCCATGATCTCCTTGCCTTGGCTGGAGTGGAGGTTGCCAGTGGGCTCATCCGCCAGAATCAGCTTGGGGTTGGCGATCACCGCGCGCGCCACGGCCACGAGCTGCTGCTGGCCGCCCGAAAGCTGGCTCGGAAACAGGTCGCGCTTCCCCACGATGTGGAACCGGTCGAGCGTGTCGCACACCGCCGCGGCGCGCTCGGAACTCTTCACGTTGCGGTAGGAGAGCGGAATGTCCAGGTTTTCGTAAACCGTCAGGTTGTCGATCAGGTGGTAGCTCTGGAACACGAATCCGATGTACTTCTTGTTCAGCTCCGCGCGCTCCCTCGGCTTCATCCGGTGCACCTGGTGGTTTACGAACTCGAACTCGCCGGTCCAGGCGCCGTCCAACATCCCGAGGATGCTCAGGAGCGTCGATTTGCCGGCGCCCGAGGGGCCCATAACCGTGACAAATTCGCCCTCTTTGATTTCCAGGTTGATGCGGCGCAGCACGTAACTCCGGCCGAAGCCGCCCTCATAGAATTTCTCGACATTGCGAAGTGTAATCATGATTTGTCCTATTCGTGCCGCAGCGCCGTCACGGGGTCGAGCGCCAGGGCGCGCCGCGAGGGCAGATAGCTGGCCGCCAGCGCCACCGCTCCCAACAATACCGGGATGGCCGCGAAGGTGTAAGCGTCCGTCGCCTTCACGCCATAGAGCATCGAGGCCATCAGCCGGGTGAGGGCGAAAGCCGCCGCCAGGCCCGCCGCGATTCCATACCCCGCCAGGCGCGCCCCGTGCCCTAATACCAGCTTAAGCACGTCGCCGGGCTGCGCGCCCAGCGCCACTCGAATCCCAATCTCGTGTGTTCGCTCGCTGACGTCGCAGGAGATCACGCCGTAGATCCCCACGGCCGCCAGCAGAAAAGCGATCTCCGCGAAAACGCCGAGAAGCACCGTGTTGAATCGCGCTCCGGCGATGGCGAGTTCCACCACGTCTTCCATGGAACGCATTTCGGCCACCGGCTGGTTCGGGTCGAGTTGGTGCACTTCGCGTTCCACGGCGGAGGCGAGGGAAAGCGGCGGCCGCGCCGTCCGCACCACCATGATCATGGTTGTGACGGGCACCTGTGCGTAGGGGTTGTATATCGTGGGCCAGTCCTGGTTTTCGATCCGGTCCGGCTTGACGTCGCCCACCACCCCGACGATCTGGGCCACGCGCCCGTTGTTCTGATCCACCACCAAGCGTCCGCCAATGGGATTTCCTTCGGGCCAAAAACGCCGCGCCAGAGTCTGGTTCACGACGATCACCGGCGGCGACTTGCTGTTATCCGAGTCCACGAACCCGCGCCCCGCAACCAGCGGAATCCCCATGGTGCGGAAGTATGCGCAAGTGACCGATCGCAGCAGCCCCATGGGCCGCTGCTCAGGCGCCGGCGCGGGGCGCCCATCCACGGCGAAGTTCGAGCCCAGTCCCAGCCCGGTGAGCGGCAGCCCATTCACGGCGCCCACGGCGCGAACTCCCGGCAGCGTAGCGACACGGTCCGCCACCTGCTGGAAGAACGCGATCCGCCGGTCCGGCACCGCATTCCGGCCGCCCGCCAGCGGCACCCGCAGGGTCAGCAGCCCCGAGGGCCGGAATCCGGGATCGGCCGATCGCAGTCTCACGAAGCTGCGTATCAGCAACCCCGCGCCGATCAGCACCACCACCGCCAGCGCCACTTCCGCAACCACCAGCGCATTGCGCACCATTCGGCGGGAGCGCCCGGTGGTGCCGCCGCGGCCGCCCTCTGTCAGGGCCGCGTTGAGATGGGCGCCGGAGCACTGCATCGCCGGTGCGATGCCAAATAGAATGCCCGTGGCCACCGATACGCCCAGCGCGAACAGAAACAACCGGGCGTCGATGGCCGCTTTCGCCAGCCGCGGAATGCTGGCCGGCCCGAGGCGCGCCACGAGCGCCACAACGCCGCGCGCCAGCGCCATTCCCAGCACCGCGCCCGCCAGCGCCAGCAGCATGCTCTCGGAAAGCAGTTGCGCCACAATCCGGCCGCGGCCCGCGCCCAAGGCGGTGCGGATGGCGATCTCCTTTTGCCGCGCGGCGCCTCGCGCCAGCAGCAGGTTGGCCACATTCACGCAGGCCATCGCCAGCAGAAACCCCACGGCCGCCATCAATACCAGCAGCGCCTGTTGCACGTGGCCGACGAGCTCCTCCCGAAGCGAAAACAGCGAGGGGCACCAGCCTCTGTCCAGCGCCGGATTGGCCTGTTCGAGCCGGCTCCCGATGACGTCCATTTCGGTTTGCGCCCGGTCGATACCCACTCCCGGGTTCAATCGCGCAACCACGGTCAAGAAGCGCATCCCCGCGGTGCGAACGTCATGCGGGTCAAGGCCCAGCGGTATCCAGAGATCCACGGCGGAATCCAGCACTGAAAAACCGGCCGGCAGCACGCCCAGTACCGTGTAGCTCTGATCTCGCAGCCGGATCGCCTTCCCCGCAATCGAAGGGTCCCCGCCGAACCGCCGCTGCCACAGCGAGTAGCTCAGCAGCGCGTAATTCGCGCGGCCAGACTGGTCTTCATCGGGGAGAAACGCGCGCCCCACCACCGGCTGCACACCCAACAGCGGAAACAGGCTCGCGGTAACGCGCTCCGCCATCAGCTCTTCTGGATCGATGTGACCGTTCGGGCCTCCGGTCAGGTTGATGTGGACGTCCTGGATGGCGGCCAGCGACTCCAGCGCGCGGCTCTCGTTCCGCCACTCCAGGAAATTGCCGGGCGCGACGAATATCTTTTCCAGGTTCTGCGCGGGGTTGCCTTCCCAAACCACCAGCAGGCGTTGCGGATCGCGAAACGGCAGCGGCTTCAGCAGCACCGCATCCACCACGCTGAAGATGGCGCTGGTTGCGCCCATCCCGAGCGCCAGGGCGGCCAGGGCGACGGCGCTAAATCCCGGGGCCTTCCATAGAAGGCGCGCCCCGTGGCGCAGATCCCGGCCAAGCGAGGTCATGGCCTGTCAGGTTAGCACAATACAGCCCGTCCAACCGCTCCCTAACGGTCGCGGCTCTGAAAGTGGCCTCGATCGGAGCCGCGACCGTCAGGGAGCGGTTGCACGTTTAACTCCTGGCCGCCTCCACACTCTCTTCGACAATCCGCCCGTCGAACAGATGGATGGTCCGGTCCGCGAACTCCGAGTATCGCGGATCGTGCGTCACCATGCAGATGGTCGCCCCGCCTTGGTGTAACTCGCGCAACAGATTCATGACCGCTTCGCCATTGGCCGAATCCAGGTTTCCGGTCGGCTCGTCCGCCAGCAGGATCAACGGATCGCCGCTGAGGGCGCGCGCCACCGCCACGCGCTGCTGCTGGCCGCCGGAAAGCTGCGACGGGTAATGCTTCATACGGTGCGACATCCCCACGCGCTCGAGGGCCTCCTGCACGCGCCGCTTGCGTTCGGCCGAGGGCATGCCGCGGTAGGTCAGCGGCAGCTCCACGTTCTCATAGACGGTGAGGTCGCCGATCAGGTTGAACGCCTGGAAAATAAAGCCGATCTCGCGATTGCGGATGCGCGCCCGCTCGGAGAGCTTGAGCCCCGTCACCGGCTTGCCATTCAGGTAGTAGGTGCCGTCGGTGGGCGTGTCCAATAGCCCCAGGATGGCGAGCAGCGTCGATTTGCCGCAGCCGGAAGGCCCCGCGATCGACAGGTACTCCCCTTTCGCGACATCGATGTGGATGCCCGCCAGCGCGTGCGTCTCCACCTCGTCGGTCACAAAAACTTTGCTCACCTTCTCCAGTCGAATCAGCGGTTGCGATCCGTTATCCATCGTCATTTACCCCTTCTACGAAAACCGCGAGCACTTAGTTCAATCGAATCCGGTCGTAATTATCGTACTGTGACATGTCTGAAAGAATCACCTGATCGCCAACCTTCAGGCCATCCTTGATCTCTATGGTATTGACGGAGCTGCGGCCAAGCTGCACCTTCACTTTGTTGGCATATTTCCCGTCCGGCTCGATTTTGAAAAGCTGCACGGTGCTGTCCTGCTGCCCGAATACCGGCCGCCCGACATACACCACGTCGTCGAGCTTGGCCAGTTGAATGGTGCCGTCCACGCTCAGATCCGGACGCGCGCCGGGGGGAAGCGTGCCCTTCAGAGCCACATCCACCGTCACCGTGCCGTTCAAAATCGAGGGATCGATGCGCGATACGCGGCCCTCGATCAGCCCGTTCGATCCCCCTCCGGCCAGCCGTGTGTCGATCACGGCGGGCTGCCCATAGGCGATATCTTTGACTTGTGTTTCGGCGATTTTCAGCTCGGCTTTCAGCTTGGAGGGCTGCGCCACCTTCCCCAGCGGCGTTCCGGCCATGACCTTCTGGCCTACCTCGACCGGCGTGGGAAGCTGTTGCAACATGCCGTCGAAGCCGGCCCGCACCTTCAACTGGTCCACCTGGCTCTTCTTCAGGTTGAACTGCCCGCGAAGCTGCTCCACTTTCACTTGCTGGGCCGCCAATTGCGCCTGTTCCGCGTCGCCGTTGATGTCCAGGCGCTTCTGCTCTAGTTGCACCCGGCCACCCAGTTGCTCCGCCTTCACCGCCGAGATCTTGGCATCCACTTCGGAGAACAGGCCCTCCTTGGCAAGCGCCTGGTCGCGGTCCGCCTGGAGCTTCGAGGTGTTGAAGTCCGCTCCCACCTGCGCCGCCGTGGACTGCATATCAAGCTTGGCCTTCTGCAGCGTGACCTTCAGGTTGGCGAAATCCGCCTCGGCGGCTTTCAGGCCGTATTCGGCGTCCAGCAACTGCGTCTCGAGCTCCGGGCTGGTCAGAATCATCACCACCGAATCGGCCCTGACCGGCGTGCCCGGGTAGATCAGGATGCGCTGCACCCGGCCGTCGGTGGTTGCCGGGATGAGCATGGTCTCCTCGGGCACCAGCGTGCCCAGGCCGCGCACCTCGAGCACGATGGGACCGCGCTTCACGGCGTCGATCCAGACGGTGGACCGGTCGATGCCCGGCGCCGCCGGCTTCAAGCGCGAGAGCCCGATGGTAATCGCGGGAATCGCCGCCAGCACCACCACTCCAATCGAGATCCGGCGGATCAGTCTCTTCCTGGCAGCGTCTTTGCGTGGTATGTCCATTTCGATGTCCGGGAATGATTGGGCACGGCGCCTGCCAATCCGCACCCGACTTAACATTATGACGTTTCAGAAGATAAAAGGGATAGCCACCGGATGCGACTGTCCGGTAATGGGATACCCTGTGCCTTCGTGGGACGGGCCGGAGTCAGTGCCCAAACCAGCCCGGCCCAACCTTGAGATGGTGGCTGACGGAATCCGGAACCACCAGGAAGAGCAGAAAACCCACCGTGGCGTGCGCCAGTCCCAAGAAGTAAAGATTCCGGTACCGCCGGTAGATGCGCGTAGAGCAGTAACCCGCGGGAAAGGCCACCAGCATCAGAAACCAGTTGGGGGTGTGAACGCCGCAGAAAAGCGCTGCCGCAATCAGGGACGCCGCCCGGCGCCCCAGCACCGCCTGGAACCGGTTCAGAAAATAACCGTTCAGAATGTACTGCTGGAACACTCCCCACGGCACATATACGGCCCATGACGCCAGCGCCGTCCCGACCCCGATGGGCCGCATGGTGTGAAGCAGGATGCCGCAGGCCAGCATGAGCAGCGTCAGGAATGCCAGCGCCGGCGCGAACTCCCGCCAGCACTCACCCATGTTGCGCGTGCGAAAGCCCAGCCCATAGGCGTCCTCCCGGCGGACCAGGTGCGAGAGCAGCATCAGTCCGAGGATTCCCACCCACGCGCCGCCGTGGCTATAGCGCAGGTTCCAGATGTACGCCAGGATCATGGCGTAAACCAGCACCGGCTCCAGAATGGCGAGCTTTCGAACCGTGGTTCCCTCCCTACCGGCTTGCCCCCCAAGGTGTTCGAACTCGAACGCCCGCGTCTCAAAAAGGGACACCGGCCCCGACGCCTTCCACGCCCCCATGTTCCCATGGCAAGCGGCGATCTGTATTTGACGGCGCAGGACGCGATTGCGCTGGCGCTCGAAAATAACATCGATATCGAAACTCAACGATATGGTCCTCTGCTGTTTCGCGAGGACCTTCGCCGCGCGCAGGTGGGCGGCAATCTGCGTGTTCCCAGCATTCCCATCGCGCCCGGCCCGCAGAGCGTGAGCCTGGCCGGCATCAATGTCGGCAACACCAGCCTCTCCTCCGGCACGGGCGTCAGCTCGAGCGGGGGAATCACGGTGTCGTTCGGGTCCGCCATACCCAATTTGGATTCCTTGGTCTCGATCGCCGCCAGCCTGGGCCATTTCACCTCTCCGGAGAGCAACCTCATTGTGGACCAAACCAACTACCTGGTCCAGGGATCGCGATCGTTCAGCCTCGGCTATAGCCAGCAGTTCCTGCCGGGAACCATTGTCTCCGCCTCGTACGGCGCCATGCGGAGCACGAGCAACAGTCCCACCAATCTGCTGAACCCGATCGATTCCGGCAGTTTGAGCGTGAGCGTGACGCAGAACCTGCTCCAGGGCTTCGGCTCCTCGGTGAACAACCGCTACATCCGCATCGCCGGAAACAATGTAACGGTGTCCGATCTGCAACTCAAGTTTCAGGTAATCACCACGGTTGCCGCCGTCCTGAATCTGTATTGGGACCTGGTGACCTTCAACGAGGACCTGCGCCTCAAACGGCTGGCGCTGGATGCGGCCCGAAAGCTGTACGAGGACAGCCGGAAGGAGGTGGCGATCGGCGCCAAGGCGGCCATCGAAGCGACCCGTGCCCAAGCCGGGGCCGCCAACATCCAGCAAATCGGTCCCGTTACGCCGCAACTCGACCCGGTTTTCAACACCTACACAGTCTTGGGGCACCAGACGTATTTTCAAGACCAGCTTGTGCAATCCGGCACCAACGAACTGGTCTACACTACCCGGTCTTACTACGGCCAGGTGTCGCAAGGTCTGTTGAGCGGCGGCACGGTGCGAATGTCATACACGGGGGCCTACCTGAATGAATCCGCGCCCACCGACGTTCTGAATCCGACTTCCTCCGCGAGCCTCGGCGTGGCGATCGGCCACAATCTGCTGAAGGGTTTTGGCGAACG
This sequence comes from Bryobacterales bacterium, assembly GCA_003170915.1. Classification (GTDB taxonomy): domain Bacteria; phylum Acidobacteriota; class Terriglobia; order Bryobacterales; family Bryobacteraceae; genus Fen-178. Next base: position 7,399 of record PMYB01000144.1, read on the forward strand.
CGTCAATGGACGCTTTATCCGGGCGGCGAGACGGCGCGCGGCCAACTCGGACCGCGGATTCGAGATGCGCCTGATGGCGGCGGTGGCCAACGTCCTCGACCGCTACTGGGATCTTTCGGTGGCGTCCGACGATGTGAAATACAAGCGGCGAAATCGCGACATCGCGCGGGAGTTCGATGAAGCCACGCGGGAGGAAACCGCCGTGGGAGCGATTCCGGCGGTCGACCAGATCCGAGCCAAATCGGCCCTGGCGCTTCAGGAACAGGCGCTGGCGGAAATGGAGGCTTCCAGCATTTCCAACGGCCTGCTTCCCACCTTGCAGGTGTTCGCCAGCAGCAGCAACGCCGGCCAGACCGGCCAGGCCGTCCCGGGGGCCAACCCGGACCCCTATTTTGTGGGCGGCGCCGGCGCGGCCTTGGGACAGGTGTTTCGCCGCAATTTTCCCAATGCGCGCGTGGGCGTACGGTTCTCGGCCCCTTTGGAAAATACCCAAGCCCAGGCGGATCAATGCCATGGATCAGTTGACACACCGGCAAACCCAATTGAATGCGCAGAAAACCTTCAATCAGCTTGCCGTGGACGTTTCCACCCAGGTGATGGCCCTTCAGCAGGCTCGCGCCCAATATCAGGTGGCCGTCGAACACCGGACCATCGTGGAGAAACTACTCCAGGGAGAAGAGAGGAGATTTCAGATGGGGGCGTCCACCATCGCCACTGTAGTCGAAGCCAGGCGCGATCTGGCGACAGCTCAATCCAGCGAGCTGGCGGCGGCGGCCGCCTACATCCACAATCGAATCGCCCTCGACCAGGGTCTCGGGCTGACCCTGCAGGCGAACCACGTTTCCGTCGAGGATGCCATCTCCCTCGCGGCGCCCTAAAAGAAGAAATGCTTGGTCCAATCCACCATGGCGTGCAGGGCCGCCGAAGACAGCACCGTCGATGCTCTCTGAAAAACCATGCCGTACGCCACGCCCGCAATGGTCGCCAGGATCATGTAGCGCCAGTTGGGCAGCGGCTGCGGTCCGTTATCCAGGTGCGCGCAGCCGAAGATCAAACTGGCCGCCAACAGCGTTCGCCAACTCGCGCCGAAGCGCAGCATGATGAGGTTCTGAATGAGCGAGCGGAACAGGATCTCCTCCGGCAGTGCCGTGCCCACCAGGATCACCCCAAAGGCTCCGGCCACGCTGCCGCCTGTCGCCGCGGCCCCGGGCCAATGCGGCGGGGGAATGAACCCGATGGCTATCCCGGCGGCCATCAGGATCGGCGCGGTGATAGCGAAAGCCGCCAAAGGCAGCCCGAAATCGGACCTTCGCCGCGGCAAGTTGTACTTCATCCCCGAAAACGAGCGGAATCCGGTAAACAGCACCAGGCCCAGGAGAATGGCGATGGCATACGCCACGCTGTGCAGGAATCCTTGCGCCGGGCGCGGGACCAGGCGGGCGCCGGCGGCGAATTCGAGCGGCAGCCAGAGCAGCAGAATGGCCACGAAATCGAGCGCCGCCGGCCGATCGATGAACCCGGCCCCTCCGACCCACGCGCAAACCACCGGCGCGGCCGTATACCCCAAGACGAGAACCGCCAGTCGAAAGCTGAACGCACCCGCCAATGCGGCCGCGCCGCTGAAGATGGTGACGAGAAGAAACGGAACGGCCCAGATGGCCGCTGGGCGGGCATGTAGCGCGTCCCGCACACGATTCTGCACCGTGGGCAGGAAGAAAGCCAGGATCGCTGCCAGCAGCAGCGCCAAAACCAGCGTTTGCATGATGTGGTAGCGCCGCCGGCGCTACACGCCTACCTGACTACGATTCCCCGCTCGTCCAGCAGTTCGCCCGTCTGCGTCAGCAGGTTCAGAAGATTGAGCCGAACGCCGATCTGATTGGTGACCACCGCCGATTCCGCCTGCACCAGCACGTTCTGCGCGTTGATCACGTTCTGATTGATTTCGGTGCCGAGCTGAAACTTGGTGTTCTCGGCGTCGAGGTTCTTCTGCGCGAAATCCATGGCGGTCTTGGCCAGCTTCAACTGTTCTTTGGCGCCCTCCAGCTTGGTTACGCCAGTCAGGATGTTGAGCCGGATGCCCTGCTCCTGGTTGCGCAAGTTGAGCATGTCGGTTCTCTTCTGGACGGTCGCGGTGGCCATGGCCGCCGAGGCGGCGCGATTCCTGATGGGAAGGTTCAGGGTAAGGCCCGCATAGTAGGCTGGATACCCGAATCCGAACATCTGGTCCAGCGCATCGGCGATTCCGCCCGGAATCACCGTCGCTACAGCCCCGGCTCCGGTGATTGTCGAAAAGCCGGGGTTATACATGCCGCCGGTGCCGTTGGATTGGTAATACAGGGAAAAGGAGAGGTTCGGAAGAAGGCCGTTCTTGGCGGAGTGGATCCCGAGGTCGTCCACATCCAGCTTTTGCAAGGCCTGTTTCATGGCCGGATGGTTAGCCAGCGCCTTCGCCACGGCCTGCTCCCGATCCACGGGCATGGAATCGCCAGGCCCCAGGTCCACCGATTCGGTAAGCGAGATGGGGAGTTTGCGGATCTCCGGGTCGAGGTCGGCGCCCACCTGGTGACGGAGCGTATCCTCGGCCTGGGCCAGAGCGAATTTCGCCTGCGATACACTTAGCTCGGCGTTAGCCAGCGACTGCTCCGGGTTATAAATATCGAGTGGCGACAGCGCCCCGAGTTCCAGTTCCTTCTGCATGTACTTCAGAAACTCGGCGGCATTGTTCTGGCCGCTTTCCGCCACCCTGACGTTCTCGCGCGTCGATATCACGTTCCAATAAGCGGTCTCGGCGGTGTTCACCAGAATCAAGAGCTGCTGCCGCAGAGCGTATTCCGATATCCGGTAATTGCTCTGGGCCGTCATCAGCGGAATCCGGTTCACATACGAGCCAAAATTCTGGATCAGCGGCTGGGTGACGCTGAACCGCATGTTCGCGGTCAGTGCCGGGTTGTAGTTGTTGTAAGAGTTGGTCTGGGAGGTCTTCGACCCGGAAAAACTTGCCGTATAGCTCATCCCCGTTGGCAGCGTCTGGGAGTACTGGAGGTTATAAGGCTGGGTGAGCGCTTTCGTCAGGGACGCGGCGTTCTGAGCGGTGGTGGCATTGGTAGGCACGGTGGTGGCCCGCGTGGTGGCAAAGCTCGCGAGGGCCCTCGGATCCCACACCCCGAACGCCGCCAGAATGTTGTTCTTGGGAATCTCCAGACTGATCAATTGGAGCTGGATGTCGGTGTTGTTGGCCATCACCAGCTCCAGGAAGTGCTTTAGAGAAAGCTCCAGCTTGCCGCCGGCCACGAAGTCCTTCAGCCGTACCGGGTCCTGCAGTTCGACCTTGGTCTGGGTTCTCTGAAACGTCTCGCGAAAGTAAGCCGGCTTGGGGAACGACGACGTCTGCGCCAACGCGCCCGCCGTCAGGAGAATGCCTGCAAAAAAAGTTCGGAACAGCATAGTTCTACTCGTAACGAATGGCCTCGATGGGATCTAATTTCGCGGCCTGAACGGCCGGATAAATTCCAAACAACAGTCCGATGAACACCGACACGCCGAAGGCAATGGCGATGGAAGAACCGGTCACCACCGTCGACCAACCCGCGGCGGACGCAATAATCTGGGACAATGTGAACCCGAACGCGATGCCGATCAGACCGCCGGCAATCGAGATCAGGACCGCCTCGGTCAGGAACTGGCGCACGATGTCGCTCTGGCGGGCGCCAATGGCGCGGCGGATGCCGATTTCGCGCGTNNCCGCCCACCAGCAGCGAAATGCCGGCGATGCAGATCATGACAATGCTGAAGATGAACTGGGTTCGCCGGCGCTCCTCGAGCAGCCCCGCGGGCACCACCACGGTGAAATCGCCCGCGTCCTTGTGGGTTGCCTCGAGAATGGCGCGCACCACGTTGGACGTTTCGATGGAATCGACGCCCGTCCCCACCTTCATATAGATGCCGTCGATTTCGTCCTTCAGGTAGCTGGTGTTGTCCTCGAACCGGCGCATCACGGTGTTGAGCGGCGCAATCACCATGTTGTTGCGGTTTACCGACTGCACGCCTTCCACTTCCGCGTCGCTGCCGGCCGCCGGCGTCAGCACCCCGATCACTTGCAGCCACGTGTCGTTGACCTTCACGTACTTGCCGACGGCATTGTCGTAACCCAGCAGGTTCACTTTGGCGCTTTCGCCCAGCACGCACACCGGCGTCGAAGCCTGGTTCTCTTCGTCGGTGAAGAATCGGCCGGCCACCAGCTTCAGACTATTGATCTCCACGAAATTCGGCAGCACCCCGATGAGCTGGGGCGGTTCCTGGGCTGTCTTGGGCAGCAGTTTCTGCGGCTTGAACCGCTTGCGCGGCGTGATGGCCACCAGACCCTGCACGTTTTCCGAGATCGCCCGGTAATCGCGGAAACTCAGCCCCGGCGAAACGGCGCGCACGCTCTGAAGCTCGTTGCGATCCACCGCTTCATGCGCCTCGACGATGATGTTGTTGACGCCGAGCTGATCGATGAAGCTCATCATCTCCTTCTGTGCGCCGGCGGTGATGGAGAGCATGGCCACCACCGCGCCCACGCCGAAGATCATGCCGAGCATGGTCAGCAGGCTGCGCAGTTTGTGCGCATAGAGGTTCGCCATCCCCATCTTTAATTCGGGGATCACGTGCGAAAAAAGCGTCATGGCTATTTCCCTCCCCCCATGCCGCCCATGGGGTTGCCCTGCGATTTCTTTTCGCCCTTTTCCTTCTTTCCCGACTTGTCGGCGGTGGGATCGGAGAGCGCCACGATATCGCCCGCCTTCACGCCCGAGGCCAGCACCATCATAGATTCACTCTGCTTGACGAGCTGCACTTCCCGGGGCTCGAATCGCTTGTTCTTCAACTGCACGAACACCGTCGGTTTTCCGTTCTTCTGAAAAACCGCCTGGGCGGGGACGTGCAAGGCATCCGGAATCTTCTCGACCTGGATTTCCACGTCGGCCAAAAGCCCGGGCCGCAGCAGCACCTGCACCTGCGAGTCCTGTTCCGGAGGAAGCGGCAGTTTGGCGTTGTTGCGGTCCTCTTCCGTGTATTGCGAAACGGTGTACCGTTTGACTAACTCTTGCAGGGTGTTGTCGCCAGCGCGGCCAATGGGGCCCTGAGGGCTCCCCTGGGCCGCGCCGCCGGCGCCACGGCCTGCGCCGGTAGCCGCTGCTTCACCTTGCCGCCCGCCGCCGGCGCCACGGCCTTCACCGCCTCGGCCGCCAGCGCCGCGCCCCGAGGGTCCTTGGCTACTAGCCATTGACTGGGTAAACTGCTCGATCAGCTTCTGGCGCTCGGCCGGAGTGCTGTTCTGAGATTGTTTGATCAAATCCTGCATCTTCTGGCGGTCTGCTGGGGACATGCCTCCCCCACGGCCGCCGCGGCCGCCACGTCCCCGCCCGCCGCCTTGATCCTGGTTGTCCTCCGCGCCCGGCATTCCGCCCGGCGCCCCGCCCTGGTCTGTGGTCCCGGCGCCGAACATCGAGCTGGCGGTGGAGCCCCCCAGGTTCTTCTTGGCGTTTTCCACCGCGGTCGCCATGATGCCATCGACTTCGGCGGGCTTCATCCCCAGTCCCGAGAGCAGTTGCCGCATGTCCACCGAAAACACGACATCGAACTTCTTGGAGGGATCGCCCGAAAACACGTCCGAAGTCGCGGTGCCGCTCATGTTTTTGATTTTGCCGTGGAACTGCTTGTCCGGAACGGCGTCGAGCTGCAAGAGCGCGTCCTGGCCTTCCTTCAGGTTGGCGCGGTCGAGTTCGCCGACTTTGGCCCATACTTCGACTTCGGAAAGGTCCAACAGGTCCACCACCGGCATACCCGGCTGGAGCGTGTCGCCTTCCCGAATGTCGGGCATCTGCTGTCCGAAGTTGAAATTCCCGGCGCGGTTCTGCCGGATGGCCACTAACCCGGTCATGGGCGCCAGGGACTTGGTCTGCGCGATGCGACTCAATTCCTGCGTCACCGTCAGCAGGCTGCGGTTGCGCTGCTCCTGATAGACCGCGAGCTGCGAAGCGAACTGGTCCTGCCGCGACTTGGCGTCGATTTCCAGTTGTGTCAGCGCGCGCTTGGCTTCATCGAGCGCCAGGATGTTCTTCTTGGCGTCAATGGCGTCCAGGATGGGGTTCTCTTGCACGTTCAGCTCCGCCGTCCGGATGGCGTAACGCGCCGATAGCAGGGCCAATGCATCCTGGCTGGACTGGATCGCCTGGGTGGCTTTGACCTGTTTGATCTGCTCGTCCACCAGTTGCACCCCCAGCCGCGCCTCTTCGAGGGCTGCCTGACGCTCGGAATCGTCGTACTCGATAACGAGGTCCTTATCGTGAGCCAGCGATCCCACCGGAGCCAGCCGCGTGATCTGAACCGTACCGTTCAGGTTGGGCGCCAGCATGGAGACCGACCGCACGGCGTGCAGTTCTCCGCGCGAGAAAGCGCGGATGACCACGTCGCTGCGTTGCACTTTGGCCGTGGCGATCTGTTCTTGCCGTTCCGGCAGTTGTTGGAAGAAGCGGTAGCCGCCATATCCCAGGCCCACCAGGATCGCCAGCCCTAATAACCGAAAGATTACCTTCTTAAACATGTAAGACCATTCCCGCTCTGGAAACACTCCGCAAACCAGAGCGCCCCCGCGCGCGTTTACAGCTTCTTTTTCGCCCTCTTGGCCGCGTCTGCCGGGCTTTCGAGCGTCACCGTTTCGCCTTCCTTCAGGCCGCCCGTCACGATGATGTCTTCATCGTTGCGCCTGCCCACCTGGATGGGCCGGACCACAAATTGCTTGCCGATCTGCACGTAGGCCGCGGGCTTGCCATCTTTGTCGAAGCTGGAGCGAATCGGAATAAGCAATTGATTCGGCTGCCGCTCGATAATGATTTCGGCGGTGCTGCTCATGCCCGGCCGCAAACGGTCGTCCAGGTTCTTCAGAGTGGCGCGGGCCGGGAACGTCTTCTCCGGCGTGGAGCCGCCCCTGTAGATCAGCGCGGCGATGGGGCTGATCCAAGTGATTTCAGCAGCGAATTCCTTGTCCGGTATGGCGTCCACGCGCACCCGCACGGCCTGGCCGAGCTGGAGCTTGCCGCGGTCCACCTCTTCCAGACTGAGATCCACGTACATCTCGGAGAGCTCCGGGATCTCGGCGATGGCCGCTCCGGTCCACACATTGTCGCCTTCCTTGAAGGGCGGCGGCGTCTGGCCGAAGGTGCCTTGGGAACGAAAATTCTGAAGCACGTTCACAACGCCGTCGGCAGGTGCGCGAAGCTGCATCATGGGCAGGTAGCTGGCGGCCAGGTTCAGATCGGCGACGGCCTTGTTCTTGCGCTGGCCGACGCGGGCGAGGTCCGATTGATTTCCCACCTGGTGCGCATTCATAGTGGACTTGACCTGCTGCAACGATCCTTCCACGACTCCCACCTGAATGCGGTTCTTGGCGCCATCCACCACCGAGAGCACCTCGGCCTTGCTGGCGTCCAGCCGGGCGCTCTCCACCCCGTACTCGGCCAGCATCTTGTTCATGGCGTCCCCTTCGTCGTTCATCACCTGGGTCGCCTTCAGTTGCTCGATGTCGCCGTCCGCGGCGCGCACGGCGGTGGTCCGCGCAATGACATTCAACTCCTGCTGGACGGGGTCGAATTCCACGACGACCTCGCCTTTCTTGACCGGCCGGCCGTTGTCCGCCAGGTGGACAATGCGCAGGCCCGGCACTTGTGGAGCCGCGAGGACGGAGGAATGGGCGCTCTTGACGGCGCCGCGCGTGCGCACGCTGATGATGAAATCCGCGCGTCTCACGCGCGCCACCGCGACTTCCACCTCGGTCGTCCCCGTGTAGCGATAGGCCGCATACAGGCCGCCACCGCCTACGGTGAGCCCGATGATCCAGGTGATGATCTTCACCCTTCTCGGATGCGACCGCCCCAGGCGCTGTTTGGGTCTCAGATCTTTCGATGCCATAGAATTTGCTCGGCGGGTAACGCTTCTCCAGGCTACATGGGCCGTTGGAGCGCTATCACGTCCCCTTTCTTCACACCGGAATGGATCGCCACGGTGGTGAAGTTCACCACGCCCAGTTGCACCGGTTTTCGGATCCAGCCCTCGGGGCCTTGCAGGAAAACCACTGGACCGCCGTTTTCGTCGAAAACCGCCTCGCGCGGCGCCAGCAGCGTGTTGCTCTCGGTATTGAGCACGATTTCCGCGCTTCCCGTGAGATCCGGGATGACGCGTGCGTCGGTCCGCTCGATTTTGAGCTGTATGGGGATCTCTCCAACGTAGCTCGCACGGAAGGTACTGGTCTTGGAGAGCGCGCCGATGCCGATGAGCGTGCCCGGCATCTCGATATCGGGATACGCATCCAGCCGGATGCTGGATTTCATCCCCAGCCGGAGCTTCTCGGCATCCACCTGGTTGACCGTGGCGTTCAGCACCATGGACCTCGGGTCCACAATCTGCATGAAAGGCTGGCCGGCGAAAACCTGATCGCCTTCCCGGATCTGTCCGAATTCGCCATTGCGCACAATACTCTGCATCACCACGATTCCGTCCATGGGGGTCTTGATGGTCATTCGCTGGACGTTCGTTTCGGCCCGTTTGAGCTCGATGGCGGATTGGTCCAGGTTCAGTTGCTGAACACGGATCTGCGCAGCCTGCTGCTCAATCACCAGGGAGGCCTCGTACAGGAGTTGCTTATAGGTGGCCTCGGTTTGCTCCGCCGCCAGCTTGTACTTCTCCGCGTCGATGGCGGACCGGATCGGCGCCGTCTGCAGGTCCAGAACCGCTTTGTCCCAATTGGCCTTGGCGGTCAGCACCGTCTGATCGTGCGCCTCTCTGATAGCCGCCAGGTTGGCGATCATTTTGCGGACGTAGTTCTGCGTCTGAATCACCGAGTCTCTATAGTCGTCCAGCCGGTTCTGCTGCATCAGCGGATCGAATTGGCCTACCACGTCCCCGGTCTTCACGTGCAGGCCAGGATTGGCGAGCTTCATCAGCACCAGGCTGAAATCGTTCATGGGGCCACCGCCGCCCACACCACCGCTGCCGCTACCGGCGCTACCGAGGCTGAAATTGCTGTCGGTGCCGCCGCGGTTCATTCCGGACCGGCTGCCCACGATGCGGGGCGCCAGCAGGGCCGCGAAGTTCTGCGCGGCCACCGTGCCACTCACTCGCACGATGGCGTGAAGATCGCCAAGCGAGACCGATACCACCGGTACGATCAGGGTGGGTGGGCCACCTTTCCCCAAAGCCTTCTTGCCCGATTCGCTGTTTAGATAGAGTGCGATGCCTCCGCCGAGTATCGCCACAACCAGGGGAATCCCCCATATGGCCACCCGCCGTTTCGCCGGTTGCTTGGGCGGCACAACTGCCGGACCGGGAACAGGCAGAGGCGGGGTACCCTGTGGCTCACCGCCAGAGCCAGGAGCGGGGGCGCTGCTTGACAAAGATTGCATTTTTTTCCTTCCAGCCCAGTGGGCCCCGTTACAACTGTGGTGTTGCTTCAACGGTGAAGACGATGAACGAGCGCCAAAGGTTATCGCCCGTCGGCCAAAAGTTCACTTTTTTAAGATAGCAAACACCGATATCCGGGAGGGCCGACCCATCGATTGTTGAAAAACGCTACACCACGTGGCGCAGCCTCTCAGGCTGCCGGGCCCCCACTCCTGGGGACGCTTGGCGCGCGGCGGCAAAAAGTCTCCGCATGAGTGCGGAGACGGCAGCCTGAGAGGCTGCGCCACTAAAACAGGACATCGAAATCGGCGGTGAAACGACGTCCGCGATGGCCGAAGAAGAACCCGAAGGCCGGGTCGGCGACGTTTGAGTGCAAGGCCTCCGGGTTGAAGTGGTTGGTGAGGTTGAAGCTGCTCACCGACAATCGAACGGCGTATTTCGGATTGACCTGGATGTCCTTGGAAATGCGGGAATCCAGCGAGAGGAAGTTGGGGAACCGGTGCTGGTTGGGAACTCCGACGTAGTTCTGGGCCGCGTCCGTCACGAAGTACGGGAATCCATTGCGATACTCGACCACCGGAGCGATTCGGAATTTCCGCGGCAGTTGCACCAAGCCCCAAACCAGAAGGCGATTGGGCAGATCGGCGGGCAGGTTCCCGAACTGGTTGTCGCGGATGATGGGAATGGGGAAAGTACCCAAATAGTTGCTGAAGTCGTTCAAGTCGCCTCGGGCGCGGCTATGCACATAAGAAAAGAACAACTGGCGCCCCTGGCCCTTCAACAGCATGCGCGCGGTGACCTCGAGTTGGCGATAGCGGGACTGCCCCACGCCGGAGAGCAGATAAGCGCCGGTGTTGGTGTCCGGGTCCGGCGCCACGGAATTCAGGATGACCAGGCCTTGGGAATAGTTTTGCAGATACCCCACCCGGAGCTTCAGGAATCGCGTCAGGGGTTGCTCCGCTTGCAGGCTCCAGATGGCGCTCTCGGGCGAGAAATTGCCGTCCTGCGGGCTCTGAAAAACGAATGGATGTTTGACCTTAACTTGCCCCAGGGTATTCAGATAGAGAAATGGCCCGGCCGAGACTTCTCCGTCGCCGCCGTACATGGTGATGTTCTGATCGGGGTATTTATTGAAGCAGTAAACGTTCAGGGGGACGCGGTCGAAAAACAATCCGTATCCCGCCTGCACCAGGGTTCCTGTACTGGCAAACGGGCTCCAGGCAAGGCCCGCCCGCGGCGCCACGCGAACGGCTCCCGAAACCCGCTGTGATTCGATGCGCTCGCCGAGATCCAGGGCCAGCCGCGGCGAAACGATCCAATGGTCCTGTCCGTAAAAAGAGTACTCGACATCCGAGATCTGAAACATGTGACTCCTGGGGAAGTCGATCCGTTCGATCCACTGTTCCATCGAGCCCAGGATGTCTACCGGGCGCTCGTCCAGTTGGCCGTTCTCGGAGCTTCCCGCGAAATAGGACCCGATCTTCAGGTTGTGCGCTCCCCATCCGGCGAGGGAAGCAAAGGAGTAGCTCGCCGCCCCACTGTACCGCGACGCGTCGCGGGTCTTATTGGCGAAGTAACTCCCGCGATTGCCCACGGGAGTGATGGTCAGATCCTGGTCGCCTTCGCCCCAGACCCCGACATTGAAACGCATGGCGGAGAAGGTACTCTCGAGCAGTCCTCCGAATAGGGTGAGCCGGTCGGCCACGGTTCCGGTGTAGCTGTGCGTGCTGGCGTCGGGGGTGGTCGGTAGCGGGTTAAAGTAGTCCATGTTCACGTGGCCCAGGCGCTGCGGGGCAGCGTGAACCGTGGCGGTTACCAGGTGCTTGTCGGAGACGATCCAGTCGAACTGAGTGAAGGAGTTGATTCCCTCCTCTAATTTCTGGTTGTCGGGAAAGGGCAGAGTATAGACCTCGGTTTTGCGAATCTCGTATTCGAATCCTTCCGACAAGTACAGCCTGTGGGGGATGATAGGCCCTTCGAAATTGAGCCGCGGCGTGGCGTCCTTGAGACCGCGCAACTGGTAGCTGCGAATGCGGAAGTCCGGGAAAGGGTCGTTCAATTCCCATTTCCATTTGTCGCCCCCGCGGTGCGTCTCCACCGACACCAGGCCCGCCGTAAACCTTCCGTACTCCGAGAGATAGGGCGTTTGGTAGACGTTCAAGGTCTCGACGCTGTCGATGGGTATGGTCAACCCGAACTGGCCCGTGGCGGGGTCCGTGACGTCGGCTGAGTTCACGATCATGGCGCTGCGTTGCTCGCCGCTGGCGGAGATCATGAGCCCTCCGCCCGGCTCGCGGACCACGCCCGGGAGCATAGGCAGGGCGTCCGCCACCGTAGCCGGACGGTTGGGAAGTTGCTTGGCGGATTGAACCGCCAACTGGCTGGGGGCCGACGCGCCCACTTCCACGGCAGAGGCGGTGTCCCGTACGTCGATACTCTCCCGTTGAGTTAGGGGAAACAGGGTCAGCCCGATGGAGATGGAGCCGTTCGGCGCCAGGTCGAGGCCGGCCTTTTGCGCCGGCTCGAAACCCTCTTTCGCGGCAACGATGGCGTAGCGGGCGGGCGTGAGTTGGGTGAACCTGGCGTGCCCCTTCTCATCCGTCTCGGCTGAAGCCACTACCTGCTGGCCGACCTTGAGCTGGACTCGAGCGCCGGGAACGGCCTGGCTGGTTTGATCGAGGACGGTAACGTCGATGACAGGTGACACCGGGGACTGGCCGGCCAGCACGGCGGCGTGACGCCACAGCAACATCGCAATCGAAAGCGCGCGGAACCCTACCACCCTGCCTCGATTCTTAATCCGGTGTACCACAATGCGCGGGCGGCGAGGTAGCTTGGCAGTGGCCCATGCTATCGTTGAATGAGGGTGTCGTCGCCGCTGAATATCCATCTGGAGCAGTATGAGGGGCCGTTGGACCTGCTGCTGGACCTGATCCGCAAGCAGCAGATCGACATCAAAGACATCCCCATCGCCACCATCACGGCGCAGTACCTCGAATACATGGAACAGGCGCGCGAGATGGATATCGATCTCAGCGCGGAATTCGTCTACATGGCGGCGACCCTGATCCACATCAAGTCCAAAATGCTGTTGCCGCGCGACCCGGCCCTGGGAGCAGACGGCGAAACCGCGGAAGATCCCCGGCAGGAACTGGTGGACCGGCTTCTGGAACACGAGCGTTTCAAGAATGCCGCTGAAATGCTCCAGCAGAAGCGCATGATCGAGGAGAACGTCTGGTCGAATCCGCAGATGAAAGCCTTCGTTTCCGAGGACGACGACCCGGGCCTCGCCATCACGCTGTTCGACCTGGTCAAAGCCTTCGGCGAGATGCTGGAACGCGCCCGCAACCGCCCCGCCTACGAAGTGGAAGCGGCCGACGTGACGGTCTCGGAAATGATGCACTATCTGAGGGATCGCTTCGTGGAGGCGGGGGAAGGCCAGCCGGTCTTCATCCTGCGGATCTTCGAGCAGCAGCCCAGCCGCCGCGCCATGATCGCGCTGTTCCTGGCCGTGCTGGAGATGGTGCGGATGCAGGCCGTGGTGGTGACTCAGAAGAACCTGTTCGGCGAAATCGCACTAAAGCGGCATCATAACTTCGACGCCGTGTTCGCTACCGATGAGCCCCTCGCGGCCATCGAGAAAGATTACATCTGATCAGGCATGGAAGAACTGGAAACATCTCCGGCGTTCGACATGGATGAATTGCTGGCTTCGGAGGACGCGCCACCGCCCGTTCCCGTGGAGGACGCGCAACTGAAGGCCGTTCTGGAGGCCATTGTTTACGTGGCGGAGGAGCCGCTCACTGCCGCGCAGATGGCCGCCGCGCTCCAGCAGCCCCTCGAGCGCATACAGGCTCTGCTCGGCCAGCTTGTGGCGGAATTCGACCAGCCGGAGCACGGCGTCAGCATCCGGGAAGTGGCCGGTGGCTTCAAAATGACCACCAAGGCGGAGCATCACGAGGCCGTCCGCAGCTTCGTCAGGAGCCTCAAGCCACCGCTCAAGCTTTCACTGCCGGCGCTCGAAACCCTGGCCGTGATCGCCTACAAACAGCCCGTCACCGCGCCTGAAGTCATGGCCATCCGGGGCGTCCAGGGCGCCAGCGTTTTGAAGACGCTGCTCGACCGTAAGCTGATCGCGGCAGCCGGGCGCAAGAACGTCATCGGCAAGCCGATCCTTTACCAGACCACCAGGGAATTTCTCATCCAATTCGGGCTCAAGGACCTGAGCGAGCTGCCGTCGCTCAAGGAATTCGAAGAAATCCGGCGCATGGCATTCGCCGACGCGGAGCAGCCGCAACGGCTGCCCGGCATGGAAGAGGCGGCGGGGATGGTCCCCGACCTGCCGGACCAGGAAGACTGATGGCGGAAGAACGTATCCAGAAAATCCTCTCGCAGGCAGGCGTGGCCTCGCGCCGCCAGGCGGAACAGATCATGGTGGCCGGCCGCGTCACGGTGAACGGCTCGGTGGTTACCGAACTCGGGTCGAAAGCCGACCTCGATCGCGACCACATCAAAGTAGATGGCCGCCTGATTCACGCACCCCGGCGCCTGGTCTACATCGTCCTCAACAAACCCAACAACACGGTGACCACGGTGAGCGACCCGCAGCACCGCGCCACCGTCATGGAATTGCTGCGCGGGCTGAAGGAGCGGGTGTACCCGGTGGGGCGCCTGGACTATCACAGCGAAGGCCTGTTGCTCATGACCAACGACGGCGAGCTGGCCAACGCCATCATGTCGGCCGCCACGCACTTGCCCAAGACCTACGTGGTGAAAGTGAATGGCTCGCTGACCGGCCCACAGGAACAGCAGTTTCGGGAGGGCATCCCGCTCTCCGGCCGCCGCACCATGCCGGCCGGTTTGCGGGTGGTCCACCAGGCTGAGAATCCGTGGTACGAGGTGCGGCTCTTCGAGGGCCGCAATAACCAGATCCGGCTGATGTTCAAACATTTTGGGTTTCTGGTCGAGAAATTGAGGCGGGTGCGGATCGGCCCCATCGAACTGGGTTCGCTGAAACCCGGCCAATTCCGCTACTTGACCGACGAAGAGGCGCAAAAACTGAAACGCGCCGCCGCCCGCGCCATCCAACAGGAAGCCGTATGAAGCAGATTTCCGAAATCCTGCGGGTTTGCCGGACCATCGCCGTAGTGGGTCTCTCGGCCAAGCGCTACCGTCCCAGTTATGGCGTGGCGGAATACATGCAGCGGGCCGGGTATCGGATCATCCCGGTCAACCCCCATGAGACCGAGGTCCTGGGTGAAAAGTGCTACCCCGATATCGAATCGGTTCCGGAGCCAATCGATATCGTGGACATCTTCCGGCGCTCGGAGTTCGTGCCGGAGATTGT
>PMYB01000128.1 GCA_003170915.1 Bryobacterales bacterium
TTGCTGATGGATACGCTGACTCCGCAAGCCATCGCATCCACGAGGATCTTCGACGCGCGCGCAATTCAATCTCTGATCAGCGATCACATGGAGAGGCGCATCAACGCCGGTTTTCAGTTGTGGGGCCTGCTGACGCTTTTCCTGTGGATGAAGAGATGGAAGGTCGAGGTGGTTCCGCCCCTGGAAGGGCTTCACCGGGCGCCGGGCCGAGTGCTCGCGATCCGATGATGCAGCAGGAAGAGAACCCCGGCCATTAGGGGCGGTCCAGCGAAAGCCACGGTCGTGATCGCGCGGACAGCCAGAGGGAGCCGCGACCCGTCGTTTCTCCTGAAGAAGGAAGCCGACGCGATCGCATAGGCCACTCCGATCAGCAAACTCATCACCACGAGCAGACGGCCTCCGGGCGCTTCCCAGCGCCAGGGGACCAACGCCAGGATCACGAAGAGCAGTAGCACCGCGGACCCGACCGCAATTACACGGCCGGGCGCGCCCTCGACTATCACCGATCCCACGAAGAAAAAGATCCAGAACCCGGCCCACAACAACACCAGGGCCCGAGCACCGTACACCATGCAGGGCTTCTTTACGGCAATGCTCCAGGGTTCCAGGTCAAGTATGCACCGTTTAGCCGCCGGGGACAAGCGCGGCGCATTCCTGGCCGCAAAACGTCTCCGCAAGAGTGCGGAGACGGCAGCCTGAGAGGCTGCGCCACATCCGCCCGCCGATAGGCGATCATGTGGAGAGACGCAATCCATGCCCGTTTCTGTCGATCGGAGCTATCAGGTAATCGTGGCGCTGGTGGCGGCCCTGATATTCGTGGGGTGCATCGTGAGTCCGCCGTCCCTGATGGACGACGTGGATTCGGTGCAGGCGCAGATTGCCCGCAACATGCTGCAATCCGGCGACTGGGTGACCGCGCGCCTGGATGGCGTCGCCTACCTGGAAAAATCTCCCCTCAAATACTGGATGATCGCGGTGTCGTTCCTGATCTTCGGGGTGCACGACTGGGCGGCGCGGATTCCCATTGCGCTCTCCACGGTGCTGCTGTGCTGGGTCACCGCGCGCTTCGCTGCGTGGGGCGAGCCCTCCGGCCTCGGGCGGCGCTGGGGCTTGTGCTCGGGCATCGTGCTGGCCACCAGCGTGGGGCTGTTTCTCTTCACCCGCATCCTGATCCCGGACGTGATTTTGACGCTGGCCATTACGCTGGCGTTGTGGAGCCTCTTGCGCACCATCGAGGAAGACGAGCCGCATCCGGCGCGCTGGGCCATGCTCATGTGGGCGTCGATGGGAACCGGGCTGCTGCTGAAGGGGCTGATCGCCGCGTGCTTCCCCATCGCGGCCGGGCTCGTCTACCTGGGCTTCACCAGACAGTTGTTCTCTCGAAGGACCTGGGCGCGGCTGCGGCCGTTCTCCGGCATCCTGCTGTTACTGGCGATTGCCGCGCCCTGGCACGTGCTGGCTACGCTGCGCAACCCTCCCTATTTCGATTTCACCATGCACAGCGAAAGGGGCTCCTACCATGGGTTCTTCTGGTTCTACTTCATCAACGAGCACGTTCTGAGGTTTCTGAACCTGCGCTATCCGCGGGACTACAACACCGTGCCGCGGGCTTGGTTCTGGCTGTTTCACCTGCTGTGGCTGTTCCCGTGGAGCGTGTATTTTCCAGCGGCGCTGAGACTGAATTACCGTAGGCCGGACCGGGCATCGAGAGTGCGGCTGATGGCTTTGTGCTGGAGCGGGTTCATTCTGGTNNCTGGGATCGGCGATCGCCGGCCAGGACCCGTGGCTGCGGTACGGCACAAAGGCGATTGCGGTGGTGGCCACGCTGGCGGCGGCGGCCATCGCGGGCATCCTGTGGATGGTTCGCGGGCTCGCGACGCCCGGTGATATTGCGGGGGCACTGAGCCAGAACCCGGAGGTCTATACGCTGTCGCTGGGGCACATGACGGACCTGACGCTGCGGGCGTTTGCCTATTTGCGGCTGCCGCTGGCGGTGGCGGGGGTGGCGTTTGTGGTGGGCGCGGCGGGGGCCTGGCGGCCCGCCGGACGGAGGCTCGTGCCACTGGCTGCGCTGGCGGCCATGATGGTGTTGTTCTTCCATGCGGCGCGGCTGGCGATGGTGGTGTTCGATCCTTACATGTCGTCGCGGCCGCTGGCNNTACACGTTCTCTTCGGTTTTCTTTTACACCAACCGGCGCGCCCTGTTGCTGAACGGGCGGGTCAATAATCTGGTCTATGGGTCTTACGCGCCGGATGCGCCCACAGACGTTTTCATCGATGATCGCGACCTCGCGGAGCGCTGGCCGCGCCGGGAGCGGTATTACCTGGTGGCGGAAGGGCCGCAGGCGCCGCGGATCGAGAAGATAGTAGGCAAAACAGCCTTGCGCGCGGTCGCCGCGAGTGGGGGCAAATTCCTGTTCACAAATAAATAGAAGTTTTCTTCACCCTGTTTTCAATCACTTAGACATCTGAACCCGGCTGAATGCAGGATCCGGGATGCTACTGTCGAATTGGGAAGAGAGTTGCGCGGCTTCGCGGATTCGCGAAGCCGTTTTTTTTTGAGGAGCACGAATGGAAACCACGGTGAACGAAGAAGAGAAGGCTCCCAAAACTTTGAGAGTTCGTATTTCGGATCTTTTGGACAAAGCCATAGTGGGGATCGAAGACCGGATCAAGGCCAAGGACTTCAAGCCGACCATGGGGGACTATCTCAAACTTCTGCAGATGGAAATCGAACTCGAGCAGGAAGAAATCAGGGAGATCAAGGTCACATGGGTCGAACCCCCGCCGACGTCCGACTCGGGGAAGTAGCTCGGGACATAGCTTATCACCCGCTGCCTTCGCAACAGAAGTTCCATGACTCGGAGGCCCGATTCAAGGGCTTCTCCGGACCCATTGGCAGTGGGAAGAGCCAGGCGGTCTGCCACGAGGCCATCCGCCTCAGCTATCTGAACCAGGGGCGCCTGGGACTGCTGGGCGCGCCGACCTATCCGATGTTGCGGGATGCGACGCAGGCGGCGCTGTTCGAGATTCTGGATGGGAACAAGATTCCGTTCGATCACAGCAAGGCGGAAAACACGCTGATCATGCGCGATACGCGATCCAAGATCCTGTTCCGGCCAATGGACGAATTCGAGCGGCTGCGCGGCACCAACCTGGCATGGTTCGGCCTCGACGAACTGACCTATACCCAGGAAGAGGCGTGGCTGCGCCTGGAGGGGCGTCTGCGCGACCCCAGGGCCAAGCGCCTGTGCGGCTTTGCGGCGTGGACGCCCAAAGGCTACGACTGGGTTTACCGGAGGTTCATAGCAAAGCCGGTCCGTGGGTACGAGACGATCATCGCCCAGCCGCGCGAAAACCGGCACCTGCTCCAACAAATTCCGGATTACTACGACCGGCTCAAAGACAGCTACGACGACCGCTTCTATCAACAGGAAGTAATGGGCCTGTACCTAAACCTGGATGCCGCGCTGGTATATGCCTCCTTCACGCGCGATGAAAACCTCGCGGTCTTGAGTTTCGATCCTGGTCTGCCGCTGCTTTGGGCGCTGGATTTCAACGTGGATCCGATGAGCTCGCTGGTGGTGCAATTGGTCCGCGGCAAGGTGCGGGTGCTGGATGAAATCGTGCTCCGGCACGCCACCACGCGCGAAGCGTGCGAGGAGTTTTTGAAACGGTTTCCAATAGACCCGGCCGGCATCGTGGTCTACGGAGACGCTTCGGGGTACCAGCAACACACCACCGGAGCGTCGGACTACGACATAATCCACGAGTACTTCCAAATCCACTCCGCCATGCCGGTGAAATACAAGGTGCCGAAATCGAATCCGGGCGTGCGGGAACGGATCAATCTGACCAACGCCAGGCTGCGTTCGGCGGCCGGCGATATCGGGCTGCTGGTGGACTTCAAGTGCAAGGAACTGATCATGGATTTCGAGCAGGTGTCTTTCAAGGCCGACACCTACCAGATCGACAAGGACCGGGACCGGCTGAGAACGCACCTGTCCGACGCGCTGGGGTATCTGCTCTGGCAGGAATGCATGCCGGTCAAGGCTGTCGGGGAGCAACGGGGGCGAATTCTTTCATGAATAATATTAACCGGGAACATCCCGAGTACATCGCGCGCAAGGCGATGTGGAAGCAGTACAAAGACCTCTATGCGGGCGGCGAGCGATTGCGCGCGGACGCCTCGGAATACCTGGTGCGCCGGCACAAAGAGCCGAGCGAGGTCTACCAGGAACGGCTCAGCCGCGTGTTCTACCAGAACTACATCGGGTCGATCGTCGACTGGTATGCGGCGACACTCATGCGGCGTGAGCCGGTCCTGTTGATGGACGGAACCGACACTGCCGCCAGGAGCTTCTACACCGTGCTGGCGGACGATTGCGATTTGAAGGGGACCACCCTCAGCGAGTTTTTCCGCCAACGATTCATCCAGACCATGGTGTGCGGCGGCAGCTTCATCGTGGTGGACTTTCCGCGGGTTGGCACGGAGGACGCCCCCGCTCCACTGACGCGGGCGGAAGAGGACGCTTCGGGACGGTCGCGCGCCTACCTGGTGGACTACGGAGCGGACGAGGTCATCAACTGGAACTACGACCCGTCGGGCGGGCTGGAGTGGGCGGTGATCCGCACCTCCTGCCTGCAACAATCCAAGGTCACGGATTCGAAATGGGAGCGGGAGACGCGCTGGATCTACTACGACCGCGAGAACTTCTTGATGTACCGCCAGGCGGGCGATTCCAGCCCCATCGAGCTGATGGACCAGGGACGGCACGGGTTGGCGTCGCTGCGGCGGGTGCCCATGTTCCAGATGAAAGTGTCGGAGGGGCTGTGGCTGCTGAACAAGGCCGCGCTTCTGCAACTGGAGCACTTCAACAAGTCCAACGCGCTTTCGTGGGCGCTGACGATGGGGCTTTTCGCCACTCCGGTGGTCTATTCGGACCGGGAGTTCACCCAAATTGTCGGCGAGTCCTATTACATCCAGCTCGGGCCGAATGACCGGTTCGGATGGACGGAGCCGGAGGGAAAGGTCTACCAGATCGCGGCCGACAACCTGAACCAGTTGAAGGACGAAATCTACCGCGTCTGTTACCTGATGGTCCAGGCCGGGGAATCGAGCGGCGGAGCCCGGCAGTCTGCGGTGAGCAAGCAGTTGGACTTCAACACCACGCAGGAGGTGCTGCGCGGGTACGGCGATGCCGTGAAAGACACCATGAAGCAGGTCTTGTGGGCCATCGCGGCCGCGCGGCAGGACGGAATTTCGATCGGCGTCTCCGGGCTGGACGAGTTCGACATCGACGATCTCAGCACCGAGCTGGACGACGCCAAAAAACTGCTGGACCTGGGGATCGGCTCGGAGACGTTGACGAAGCAACTCTTCAAGAAGCTGGCCTTCAAGTACCTGAGCGATGCGCGGCAGGAAGTCAAGAACCAGGTGGCGGAAGAGATCGATCGGATGAAGTACCGAGAGGGAGTTTCTTAGGAGGCATATGGAAGGCATCGACGTTCAAGCGATCGTCCGGCAGGCAATCGAGGAGTTCGCGACCAACGAGCAGTCCAAGAATGAGCCGGCTTACAAGGCGGAACTGCAGGAGGAGCGCAAGCGTAGGGAGCAACTCGAGCGCAGGCTGAACGAGTTGGTGGCGGAGAACAAGCGCAGCCGCCAGATCGCCGCGGAAGCCGAGCGAAGCTCGGCCGTGAGGGCCGAACTGCAGCGGCTGGGCGTGGCCAAGATCGACCTTGCGTTCAAGGCCGTGCAGGACGGGATCGTGCGGACCGAGGACGGGCGGCTGGTGGCCCGCGGCGACGCCGGCGAAACGCCGTTGAAGGAACACCTGGCGGCGTTCGTGAATGAGAATCCGGAGTTTCTGCCGGCTCGCATTGCCGGCGGAACCGGGATGACCGCGACCTTCAAGGCGCCGTCAACGGGCAGAGAAACGGTGAGCATCGAACAGATCCGCCCGGGCATGAGCGCGGAAGAGATGCAACGGGTACGAGAGGAAATCGTGCGCGTGGCGTCGCAGACCCTTCGGGGCCTGTAGTAACATCCGGCCCAAACACAAGCGGCCGGCAAGAACAATCAAGTCAAGGAGAACGAATGGCAGCTATTACCTCAACTAACGTCGCAAGCGCGATTGTCAAGCTGGTGGCGGCGGACGCATTGCCGGTGCTGGTCGGGAACCTCGTAATGGGGAACCTGGTGAATCGCGACTACGAGCCGGTGCTGGCAAATGCCGGCGACACGGTAAACATACCGATACCCCCGACGATGTTGGCCAACAACATCCTCGAAGGCTACTCGGTGCAGACGCAAAACCCCAGTCTGGGAAACGCGCAGATTGTGCTCAATACGCACGTGGAAGCGACCTTCCAGATTCCAGACGTGACCAAGGTGCTGGCGGTCCCGGACCTGCTGAAGATCTACATGCAGCCGTCGGTGGCCGCCATCGCCCAGAGAATCGAGACCGACCTTCTGAGCCTCTACGCCGGTTTCTCAACCACGGTGGGAACGGCGGCGACGCCGATCACGGAAGGCGTCATCGACGCGGCGGAAACAGCGCTTTTCCTGCAGAAGGTTCCGCCTCAAGAGCAGAAGTTCATTGTGGTGGACGCGGCGACCTATTCGACCTGGCGGCAAATTCCGCGCTTCAGCGAATTCCAGAACTCGGGCGAAGCGGGCCTTCGTGCGATCATCGAAGGCACCGTCGGGAAGATCAAAGACTTCTTTGTCTTCCGCTCGCAGTTCGTGCAGAAGACGGGCACCACCACGGTGACCACCCACAACATGGCGTTCACCAAGGACGCCCTCGGCCTGGTGATCCGGCGGCTGCCGCAGCCGCTGCCCGGAACCGGCGCCATCGCGGAGTATGCGGAGTTGGGCAACTTCGGTATGCGCGTGGTGATGAGCTACCAGCCCAACACGCTGGCGCAGCAGTTCACGGTGGACGTGCTGTACGGCTGTGGCGTGCTGCGCAACACCTCGGGCGTGCAGGTCAACACGTAGGACGGCAGACCACTGCCCAGCGGTCGCGGCTCCGATTCGGAGGCGCGACAGCCGGGGAGTGGTCGTTCGGGGCGAGCTACGCCTCGCCCCTGTTTCATTCAGGAGATATCGATGGATTTGAGGCTCTATTACCAGAAGATTCGCGACATGGAATCGAAGATTACGGAAGCGTTTCCAATCGTGGTGAGCAATGAGACGGCGGACGGTGGCAAGCCGGGGGTTCTGACGGAAGTGACGCCCGGAATCGCCGCCAAAATGCTGGTGCAAGGGGCGGCTCGCCTGGCCACCGCCGAGGAAGCGATGGCCTTCCGGGCGGTGCAAGCGGAAGCCAAGCGAGTGGCCGACCAGGAGGCGGCGGCGGCCAAGGTGCAGTTCACGGTGCTGTCGACCACGGAACTGAACAAGTTGAGGGGCGCTTTGAAGTCCTCGAAAGACTAGGCGAACAATCATGGCTCTCTTCACAGACGGTCCCGCTTCGTCGATGGAAGACCTTACGGCGCAGGATTCGCAGCTTCTCGACGTGGCCAGCGTCGAGGGAATCGACGTGACCCAGAAACTGGTTCTGGCCCAGGACGAACTCGCCCTGGAGCTGGACGCACTGTTGACCAGGTTGAGCTACGTGAACCAGTTGTTCTGGCTTGCGCCCCAGCCGAACCTCGGCAGCGTGGTGGTAACGCCGGCGCTGAAATTGTGGCACACCTTTCGCAGTCTGGAAATGGTTTACAGCGACGCATACAACAGCCAGTTGAATGACCGCTACGCCGGCAAGCGCGACCAGTTCCACTCGACCGCGAAGTGGGCATACGAAATGCTGATTGCGGCCGGTATCGGCGTAGCGTCGGTCCCGGTACCGCGGGCGGCCATGCCGGCGGTGACGGCAGCGGCGGCCCCGGCGCCGGGCACCCCACTGCCGGACGGCAGTTACTACGTGACCGTGGCCTGGGTCAACGCCGCGGGCGAAGACGGAGCGAGCGCCCTACCGGCAACCATCGCGACCACGGGGAGCTCTCTGCTGGTCCAGCCGGAAGGCGCTCCGCCAAAAACCGCGGCGGGATGGAACGTCTATGTAGGCGTCGGCCCGGATTCGATGGCCCTGCAAAACGGATCGCCCATTGCCATCGCGCAAACGTGGCTGCAACCGGTGCCCCTGGCGGCGGGGCGGCCACCGGGACCTGGACAACGTCCCAGTTATCTGAAGCCTGTTCCACGGGTGATCCAGAGGGGCTGATGACAGCGAAAATCGGAAGCGCAACAACGGCCCAAGTGATGCAGCGCATCACGGGCGCGAGCGGCGTGAATTCGAGCCTGGCCGCTCTCACGCAAGCGGACCGGGCGTTGGCCGGTCCGCTGGACCTGGCGCAAGTACGCGCGCAGAACGTGGCGGCGGACCTGGCCGAACGCAGCAGCACGGTGAAGTACCCGGTTGTGAACGTGTACTGCGAGCAGGTGACGAACCGATTGACGGAGAAGTTTCGGACCTTCTCCGGCACGGCTCAGATGACCATCGAGGTTCGACATTCCCAGGACCGGCTGGAGGGGCTCCAGGACAGTCTGCAACTCTACACGGACGCTGCCACGCAGGTGCTGGCCGCGAACCTCGGCGATTGGGGCAATGGGATGTTTTACGCTGGCGGATACGAAGCGTCCTTCGGACCCGTCAAGCAAGGCGGGAAGAATTTCATTCAGGTGGCCAAGGTCACCTTCGAGATTGGAGTGAGTAAAAGCTAGTATGGCCTCTTATATTTCCTCTAACGCAAACCGGTTCTACACGGCGCTGGAAACGAGCTACGGCCAGGTGGGATCGATCACATCCGGCAACCGGATTCCGGCTCTGAAGCTGACGGTCCAGCAGAAACTCGAGGCGGCGCAGCGGAAGGACAAGACGGGCAGCCGGACGTTTCCCGGCCAGGCGCCGGGCGGCCGGCGGCAGACGAATTTCGAGCTGCAGACATACATGACGAGCTGGCAGAAAACGGGCGGAAACCCGGGATATGGCCCGCTGTTTCAGGCGGCACTCGGGGGCGCGCCGCTGCAGTTCGCCGGCGGGACCGCGGCATCCGCCACGGCGGGCGGAAGGCTGGGGTTCGCAGCGCCGCACGGGCTGGGCGCGGGGCAGGCGGTCTCATGCGCGGGGGAGATCCGGTTCGT
The DNA here is from genome assembly GCA_003170915.1 of Bryobacterales bacterium. GTDB lineage: Bacteria > Acidobacteriota > Terriglobia > Bryobacterales > Bryobacteraceae > Fen-178. The sequence goes on from PMYB01000128.1 coordinate 9,155, forward strand.
GGCCGCCATCGTGGACACCAGCACGGTGCAATTGAACGCGCCGTTTACCACGCTGCCCGGAACCGGCGCGGCACTGGGCGCCGCGGTCACCTACGTGCCCGCGACGGAGCTGCCGAGCGCCAGCGTATTCGACTACTGGAGCCCGGCGACGGCGGTGCAGAGGCTGCTCTGCGGGGCGGCCGTCGACCAGATGGAAATCCAGGTTAACGGCGATTACCACGAGTTCCACTTCAGCGGCCTGGCGCAGGACGTGCTCGATAGCAGCAGCTTTTCCTCCGCCAACGTCGGACAGCTTCAAAGCTTTCCCGCGGAGCCGGCGCTGGCCGCGTTCGACTATTCGATTGTGCCGGGAAACATGGGCGAGGCGTGGCTGGGAACTTCGCCCTCGCAGTTCCTCACCATCACCAGCGCATCCATCGTTCTCAAGAACCAACTGGACACGCGCTCCAAGGAGTTCGGATCGAACCTGCCGCGCAGCATTTCTCCGGGCCAGCGGTCCGTGACGGCGGCATTCGAGCTCTTCAGCCAGGACGACGACGCTACTAAAGGTCTCTATCAGGCCGCCAGGCAGCAATCGCCCATCAGTGTCATGTTTCAGTTGGGCGTGGCCGAGGGACAGGTCATGGGCGTGTACCTGCAGAGCGTGATTCCTGAGGTTCCGGAGTTCGATGACGGCCAGAACCGGTTGCAGTGGAAATTCCGGCAGTCGCGCGCGCAGGGCACGGTCGACGACGAAATCGCGGTGGCGTTCGCATAATCATGACCTACGAAAGCGTAACGACGGTGGAGTCGCAAGTCGCCCGCGGGGTGACTTTCACGCTGGCGAAGATCTCCTTCGGACGCCGCGTGGAGCTGATGCGCCGGGTGCGGGAACTGGCCCGGCGAATGGAGTTCCTGGAGGCCGGCCAGGCGCCCGGCGACAAGATGGACGCGGCGCTGCTCCAGACCGAAATCGACCGGCTGTTCCTGACGTGGGGACTGCGGGCCGTATCGGGACTGGAACTGGACGGCGCGGATGCCACACCCGAACTCCTGGCGGAAGCCGGGCCGGAGGACCTGTTCCGGGAAGCGCTGGCGGCGGTGCGGGCAGAGACGGGATTGTCCGAGGCGGAACGAAAAAACTGATTGTCGCCTTCCACTTTCAATTCTCCAACCAGGCCGGTTGGAAGTGCGACGTCTGCCGGAAGTCCGGCCTGGAGAAAAAGCGCCGGTGCGGGTGGCTGGCGATGGGCGAGGACGCCAGTGGACCGCTGGTCTGGGCGCGAAGGGATGTAGCGCTCAGAACCTGCCCGAAGCCGTATATCACGGCTGAGAGCCAGACGCTGGTGGAGGATTTTTTTGTGCGGCGCCGGCTGCGAGGGATGGATTTTGCGGAGCTGAGCGCGCGGCAAGTGGAAGCGTTCGTGATTCTGGAAAGGGCTTTTGCCGCGGAGATCGACTATGGCCAGCACACCACAAGATAAACTCTACGAAACTTTTGTAGCGGCGTCGGGGCAACAGGATCCCAACCTGGATGGGACGCTCGACAGCGGCGAAGAGATTGCGGTCTCACTGAGCGACACGGTGAACCAGCTCGGCGAACTCCAGGGAAGCAGCGCGGCGCAGGCGACCGGCGGCGGCAGCACTTCCACCGCGGGCACAACCAGCAGCGGCAGCACTTCCACCGCGAGCACAACCAGCGGCGGCAGCACGGCGGAGTCAATCGCAACCACAGTTCTGGAGAGCGGGCTGGGCATGGTCCCCTTGATTGTCGGGTTGCTGGGGCTATTCGGAGGCGGGGGCACGCCGGCGCCGCCGACGCTGGAGAAATATGCGATGCCGGACCGGCTCTACTTCGAGGGCGCGGACACCGGCAGCGACGTGAGCGGCGCCGATTACGACCAAATGGGGATGCCGAGGACGTACAGCGCGGCGCCGGAGGGAACGAGCGCACAGGCCAGCGGGCTTGCGCCTCCCGGCAACAGCGGCAGCGGCGCGAGCAGCGGCGCTGCGGCGCCTCAGATCACCGTGAACGTGCAAGCCATGGACTCGCAATCGTTTCTGGACCACAGCAACGAAATCGCCCAAGCGGTTCGCGCCGCGATGTTGAATTCCAATTCGATCAACGACGTGGTCAACGACCTCTAACATGTCCACCTTTCCCAAGCTAAAGACCAACGCGGTGGCGCAGTATCCGGCGACCAGGGCCCTCCGGTTTCAAAACCAGGCGCTGCGATTCGTGGACGGAGTGGAACAACGCTACCGCGACTCGGCCGGGCCGCTGCACCGCTGGGAGATCCGCCTGGACGCGCTGGATGAGAGCGAAATGGCGGCGCTGGAGCAATTCTTTTTCGACAACCAGGGATGTTTCGGGAACTTCGCATTCACCGATCCATGGGACGGAACTCAATACCCCAATTGCAGTTTGGCCAGCGACGAACTGGACCTGACCGCCATGGCGGAAATGCAAGGTAAGACCTCGCTGACCGTGATCGAGAACCGGGGATAGCACATGCTGGTATACCCACAACTCGCCACCGGAGCTTTGAGCCAGTTTCCGGTTCAAAAGCGGCGCCGTTTGCGGACGGTTGTGAATACGTCTCTGGACGGCAGGCCGATCAAGCTGGCCGATCCGGGAGCGGAAATCACCGAATGGCAGTTGGCGTACGCGGGTTTGACCGATGACGAAGTTGCCGCCTTGCAGCAGTTCTTCGCGGCCACCGAGGGAACGCTCAATAGTTTCACGTTCCTGGATCCAACCGCCAACCTTTTCGCCTGGAGCGACAAGCTGGACAATGCGGCTTGGGCCAAGCAGCCGTTCCTTTTGGTTGCAGGCGGAATCGCCGACCCCGCGGGCGGGACGAACGCATGGCACCTCACCGATTCCGGCGCCGGCGCTCAGAACATTTGCCAGACGTTGTCCGCTCCGGCGGGGTACTTGTACTGCTTCAGCGTATTCGCGCGGTCGCTCGAAGCCACCGCCGCGATCCTGCTGCACGGAAGCAATCGCGCCGATCGAACCCTGGGAACAAATTGGAGCCGGATCGCTTTGACAGCCAGCGGCGACGCGTCGGCGGAATCGATCGCCTTTGGCGTGGAGCTGCCGGCCGGAGGGTCCGCGGATGTATTCGGCCTGCAAGTGGAGCCGCAGGCTGGCGCGTCGCTCTACAAAGCGACCACCACGGGCGGCGTTTATGAGAACGCGCGATTCCGCGATGACGTCCTCTCCATAACCACAACTGGCGTAAACTGCCACTCCGCCACGGTCAACATCATTTATGCAAACCATCTCTGAGCTGAAGGAACAGGCGGTCACGGATACGCCGCTTCTGGTCTTCGACTGCGTGCTCTCCAACGGCCAGACGGAACAGTGGAGCACGCACCAGGTGACCGTGGATGGCGCGACGTACCAGCCGCGAGTTCTTCAGCACAGCGCCTTCGACATTCAGACAGCGTCCGACCAGGGCATCGACGGCAGCCCGCGAATCTCGGTTGTGCTGGCCAACGCCGACTCGCACTTTTCGGAAATCGAGCGCGCGACTGGATGGAAGGGCGCGCGGCTGACCGTAGGGTTCCTCTTTTACGATTTGCGAAACGACGCCCCGCTGACGGATACGGCGGTGGTGTTTCAAGGAATCTGCAACCCGCCGGATCAGATCAAGGAATCGACATTCCGCCTGACCGCCATCAACCGGATGAACCTGCAACGGCTGCTGCTTCCGCAGGTCCGCATCCAACGGAGATGCCCGTGGGAGTTCCCGGCGACCGCGGGTCAGCGGACAGAAGCCGTCAACGGCGGCGCGAACGGCAAGTACTCGCTCTATTACCGTTGCGGCTATTCCGCCGGGGTCGCCGGGGGAACCGGCAGTCTGAATGGCGGCGCGCCGTTTACTTCGTGCGGGTACACGCGGCAGGACTGCCAGGCGCGAGGAATGTTCACCCGGTTCGGCGGGCTCGAGTTCGTTCCGCCGGCGATCTCCGTGCGCGGTTACGGAAAAGACTGGTCGACATCGGCCGTCTCGGACAACCAGGCGCGCTATAACGACTACGTTCCGATGGTGTACGGCACGGCCTGGTGGGAGCCACTGGTGGTGTTTGCGCGCAACGACGGCAACCTCACCCGGATGGAGGCGCTCCTGGGAATCGGCGAGATCCAGGGCGTGCTGACGGTGCTGGTGAGCGGTGTCGAGATTCCCATGGGAGTCTCCGGCAGGAACATGACCGGCACGGGCTGGTACAACATTCAGACGATGGGGACGCGCGACGGCGCGTTCGACTACAACTTTCTGGATGGTAGCGGGAATCCGGCGGGAGACCCTTATGGCAGCATGGCGTACCTTTCCGTGGTGGTCCCCAATCAGTTGAACAATGGGACTTCGCTCCCAACCGTGAAGGTGCTGGCACAGGGACTGAAGGTGCCCACCTATGCGGCGGACGGAACGTACATCAGCGACCAGTTCTCGAGCAACCCCGCATGGATCCTGCTGGACGTTCTTCGGCGGAGCGGATGGGCCGCTTCTGAAATCGACCTCACCAGCTTTGCGGCTGCCGCAACATATTGCGATGAATCGATCGACTCCACCGACCTGAACGGCAACCCCATCACCCTTCCACGGTTTCAGTGCAACCTGGTCTTACAAAACAGGCGCAGCGGCGGAGACGTTGTCCGCGGCGTCCGCAATGCCGCGCGGCTTTACCTCACCTACGGACCGGGAGGGGTGCTGCAGTTGCAGGTGGAGAACACGGCGGCACTGCAGCAGCCTGCCAAGCCGGACTGCTCGAACAGCACGCAACCACTGAACGGAGGCTGGCCGAGTTACGAATTTGGAGACGGCAGTAGCGGCTTCTCGGGAATCCTGAGGCGGCCGACTGGCGAGCCGAGCGTCACCGTGACCGCGCGCAGCATCGCGGATACGCCGAACCGCCTCTCGGTAGAGTTTCAGGACGCTCTCAACGGCTACCAGCAGGACAGCTATGAGCTGGTGGACTCGGCCGACATCGCCCTGGCGGGGCAGGAAGTTTCCATGACGCTCCCGGCGCTGGGCCTTCCGCATTACGATCAGGCGGCCCGGATTCTGAAATTCAATCTCGACAAGTCGGTTCGCGGAAACACTTACATCCAGTTCGATACCAGCGTAAAAGCCTTCGGGATCCGGCCGGGCGACCTGATTACGGTTACCTACCTGAAGGAGGGCTTGAATCGCCAGCCGCTGCGGGTTCTGAAGATTTCTCCGGCCACCAACTACCGGACTTCCACCATCACGGCGCAGATCCACGACGACGCGTGGTACTCGGACACGAACGGCCAGGTGACTTCGCCCGGAGGTGTGACACAGGGGAACCCCGGCGTCGGCGTGCCGAGACCCCTAATCGGCGCCGTGTTGGACGAAAACGGAGACGTTCAGTTCGGCATTGTGGAATCGACGGCCACGAGCAGCGATAACACGGTGGAAGCGAGCGTATCGGTCAGTTTCGTTCCACCCGCGGGCCCAGGCGGCAGCTCAGCGGTCGCCGGGCCGGGCATACCGTTGTTGGGCCTGGTACCCACGGTTGGAACAGGTGGAACGCTTCAGGCTGGGCAGACGCTGTACTATGCGGTCTCCGGCGAGGACAGCGCCGGAAACGAGAGTGCGTTGTCATTCATCGTCAGGGCGTCGATCTCGAGCGCTGGGAGCAGCGTGACGCTGTCGGCGTTGAGTTTCGCGCCGGGAACGAGCGCGTTTCGCGTGTATCGGGGAAGCACTCCGGCGGAACTTTTTCGAATCGCTTCAGACCAGGCTCTTGCTGGTCAGTTCACGGATACGGGTCTCGCAAATCAACTGATTGCCCCTCCCGATTCCAATTTCGATCACGCCAACTTTTACTGGCGGATGGAGCTGCAACCGGAAAGCGGCGTGACGCTGCAGTCATCGACGTCGGTGGGAAACGGATCGTTGCAGATGACCGCGAACCGTTACCAAAGCATGATTGCGCGGATCACGCGAGGCACCGGCGCCGGGCAGGAGCGCGCCATCGCGGCCAACGACACAACCAGCCTGACGATCGCGCCCCCTTGGAGCGTGGAGCCGGATGCTACGAGTTTCTTCGTAGTGGCGGAAACCGGCTGGCGGTTCGGCGCGCTCTCCAGGAGCAGCCCCGTGCAGTTTGCGGTTCCCAACCGGTCGGGAGAGGTGGTTCAGCTCACCGGGCGCGCGGCCAACGTGAACGGCGTGGAATGCGCGCCGGAGATATCCACGGTTACCCGGTGGCAGATCGGCGGCGGCGGGACGAGCGACAGCGACGTTCCCCCGATGCCATTTTTCGGGCTGGGTCCGGGCCAGCGTGGCGGTACGGTGGAACTGAGCGGGGTTTCCTTCACGGACTTGACCGACACGCGGACCATTTCGGCGGCTACGCTGACGATGTACTACTGGGATGAATTGCAGGGCACGCCGGTGATTACGCTGGCCAGCGCCGTGGCAACCGGCGATACTCTACTGAGCCTGAGCTCGCCCGGATCCGCGCAGGCCGGAAGCTTCATCCAGATTGAATTGGAGGTGATCCGCGTCGAGGCGGTCGAGAGCAACGGCGCGCAGTACAGTGTGACGCGAGCCATCGATGGCAGCCAGGCAACGGCACACGCCGCACAAACACCGGTGTATCATCTTCTGAGCAAGACGGTGATCGCGCCGTTCCCGCCGGACTTTTTTGGCAGTCCCTACAGCGGGAGCTGGAGCTACCCCATTACGCTTCCGGATGTGCGGGTGGCCAGCGCCGAGTTGTTTGTCACGAACCAGAAGGGGAACAGCCCGGCCAAAGACATCTGTCTGACCCATACCACCGACAGCGGGCTGCGCACGCTGTCGGGCGGGCAGTACTCCATTCAGGTGGACGGGTATCTGGCAGTGGATCAATCGGCCGCGCCGGCGCTGGTGATGGAGGCATCGCACGCGGTGCGGGATGTGTACGCCGTGCTGGGTAAGGCCGCCGACGCCGCGGTCGGGCTCCAGTTGAACCTCAACGGTGCGTCCTATTGCCAACTGACATTTGCCACGGGGGCGACGGTTTCGAGCACCGTGGACGGCAACACACTGGCCCCGCTGCCATCGGGAGCGCAGGTGACGCTGTCGGTGCTGTCGGTGGGACAGACCAATCCCGGCTCGGACCTCACCGTCATCATCCGACTCTAATGCCGGACCAACTCTCCAAACTGCGCCCGGACCGGGATTTGCAGTGTTACTTTCAGGAGCCGTCGGCGGTGGCGGCGCTCAGCGGGACCAGCCAAAGCGGGTTCGCTGTCTCGGGGTGCTGGAGGCAGCAATTCGACTGGGTGGTGGTGGAATGGAACCGCGACAACGTGTTCCAGCATCCCGCGCTCCGCAACCTCCCGGACGGAGATCTGAGCGGATTGCATCTCAGCTACGAAGAGACCCGCACCAACTGCATCCCCCTGGATTCCACGACGTACGACTCAATAAGCTGGTCCTACTTGAGAATCTGGGAGGAATCCAACAACGCCGAGAACTTTCATCGAGTTCCTATCCTTCAGTATGCCGTGGCGGTGGACGGCAGTTACACGCAACCTACGGCGGTCTTCGAGTTTCAAGGCGCGCCCGTAGCCGGGGATATTGTGGGACTGGCGTGGCTGGACCAGCACCCCAATTACTGGGTTGTGGCAGGTAACAGCGCGGCGGACGTGGCCAGCGGCCTGGCGGCCAACATCAACGCCCAAACCAGCACCAGCAATGTTTCGGCCAGGGCCAGTGGCAGCCAGATCACGCTGACCTATAATGGCGCGCCAGGGGCGAACGGGAACCGCGTGGGCGTGTATGGGTGGGTGTACAGCCCTAGCAGCGGCACGGGGGCGTGGTCGCCATCCTGGGCCATGTTCCAAGGGGGAACATCGCCCGGCCGCTGGCGCGTGAATCTCGATTTCAGCAATCTGAAAGATGAATTCGGAAACACCGTCACCACCACCAACGTGCGCAAGCTGCGCTGGACGTGGGCCGCGGACTTACAGTCCGGTAACTTCACGCGAAGCGAGTTCGCGGTGGTGGTAACCAACTGGCAGGTTACGGGAGCCAAGCTGGCGTACAGCGTTGCGGGGCCGGGCAGCCGGAGGATTGAAGACATCGCGCCGGAGATTTCGTACACCGGCGCATGGGTGGAGGAGCGCGGCAATTACTCCGGGGGATCGATCCACCACACGACTACCCAGGGTAACCACCTGCAATGCACTTACTCCGCCGCCGCGCACACACTGTACCTGGGGACGCGGTACTCCGACAACGGCGGACAAGTCACGGTGCAGGTGGATAGCAATCCGGCACTGATTGTGAATCTGAAGCGATCGCTGGAGGACGTCCTCATCAGAGTTCCGCTAGGGCAATTCTCAGGCCAGGCGCAGCATACCGTCACAGTCACTAACACCGGCGCCGCGGGAACGGACGTCTACTTCGATTTCCTGGAGATTGCCATCCCCACCGCGGACCTGCCGGTGTTCGCCGCCTACCCCACCACTGCGCTGGCAACCGACTGGGACACGGACCACTCGCTGGCCATCGCGCCGGAGAGGACGGCTTGGCTCATCGGCACGCTGGGCTTCAAAGGCCGGGCCAATCATTATGCCGGAGCGTAGCTTCAAGCGGTATGGTATTGCCGCTGCCATCCCACTGCTCAACATAGCGCCCGGCATGAGGCTTGAACGTGTAGCAAATTCGGATGCTCGGCTGCTTCTGGCCGCTAACCGGCGTCACGGTGATGCTGGCGACCAGCGCCACGACGAGCGCCCGGCGCTGCTCGAACGGAAGCACCGATGCCTTGCCGGTGCCGTCGGGGAATGCTGTATCGCGCAGCCGTTCAAGCGCCGAGCGAGCTTGGCAGAGGGCGGAGGCTTGGCTTTCCGTGCTGGCGGCGATCTCTCGCAATTCTGCCAAGCGTCCCTCAACCTCGGTCTTTTCCCGGTCTATGGATGCGATCTCCTTGTCGAACTGGGGTTCGGTGATTCTTCTGCGTGTCAGTTGCCGGAGCGCCATCGCCCGTGCTGAATCTAATAGCTTCAGCCTGGGCTCCAGTTCAGCGATGTCGTCCGCCACGAGGCGGCCTTTGCCACCCCCGGCGGCCATCTGCTGTTCAAGTTGGCGGATGACCGCGCCCGGCTTCACTAGGAACACCTCGATGTCACTCCAAACCGCCGCTTCCAGGTCGGCACGCCGCACGGTCGGGGCCGGACATCGCGGGTGCTTCTTGCCGTACAGGTAACCGGCGCAGTAGCGGCCAATGCAGGCGTAGCGCGTGCCGCGTCCCCCGAACTTGCAGCCGCAACCGGGGACACCGCAACTGATAAGACCCCGAAGCAAGTAATCGTTCTTGGCGTGCGCCATTGCCACGATCTGGTTTTCGTGAAGCGCGGCGTTCGCCCGCTGCCACAAATCACCGTCCACGATTGCGAGCTCGGCGCGCTCGACTGTGACGATGTCCTTGTCTGGGTTTCTCTTGAGGTGATGCTTGTCAATCCATGAACGGCGGCCCCATTGCAGGGTGCCCTTGTAGATTGGATTCCTGATGATCACCCGGACGCTGTTGGGTCGCCAGACGCCCGGCTTCCCCTTTCTATTAGCGCCCCTGAGGTTCTGCTTCGAGGGTGGCACCCCCAGCATGTTTAGCCAATCGGAAATTTTCTGACATGACCTGCGCTCTGCGGTCATCCCCAACATGCGGCGGGCTATTTCTATGGGAGAAAGCTCCAGGCCCGGCAGCGGGGTGGTGTCCGGCATCAGACGGGCAGTGCGCTTCTTACCCTCGTGATGGTATTCCACACGGTACCCAAACGGAACGAAGCCGCCAGTGTACCCGCCATTTTCGGCCGTCCGTCGCAGCCCGTCCCCCGTTCCTTTTAGGATGCGGAACCGGGCGGATTCCGCTATGCCGGAATGCAGCATAACCATCAGGCGCCCTTCCGGAGTGTTTTCAAAATCCCCTTCAAAAACACTGCGAATCCGGAAGCCCTGCTCAAGCATGTCCAAAGCGGTGTCTGCCGTATCGCGCCCATCGCGCCCCAAGCGGTCGAGGTAATTAACGAGAAGGCCCAGGCTCCGACCAGATCTTGCCTTCTCGTTCACCGCCTGCAACAGCGCTCTGCTGCCAGGGCGATCTACGAACTTAACCGTGCCGGACACGCCATCATCCGCGTAGATGTGGTTGGCGGGAACCAGTTTGGTCCGCTCGATCTCGCGGCGCTGGGTCTCGATAGTTTGTTTGTCGCGCTGATCGTCACTGCTGACTCGAATGTACGCGAACCAATCCTCCTGATCGTTCGACACAGGCGGCGTGGGTTTCAGGTTGTTCACGACAGGCCTCCCTCTCCTTCCGCATCCAGGAGGCCCCGCAGGCCCTTTAACTGCGCCGCGGCGTCGGGCTTGTACTCGCGCTGGATGGTGAAGCGCGTCGGGTCGTAGTCGAGGTCGATGATCTCGGTCCACCGATCCTCTTGACGCTGGCGCGCGATTACCTCGTCCCGGTTCTGGGACCAGAGGATCACCTGCGGGTTGGCATGGGCTTGATCCAGCATCTTGGCGGCAGCGCCGACGCCGCCAACAAAATCCTCGTCACCCGGTTTAGGGGGATTGGGGTCGGTGGGGATCGCAATCAACCCGTACCAGCGGCCCGGCTTCGGAGGGGAGGGCGGCTTAGCTTTCCCGTACCGTGACAGGACGGCATGTCTGGCAGCCGCGCTGCGCTGCTCGGGCGTCAACGTCTTCAGCCGCGCCTTCCCGCCCTTCCGGCCCAGGGCGACGGCTGCCGGGTCCTTCAGTTTGCTCACACCCTAATTATACTATACTAAGCGCTCCGCGAAACGCACACATCCCACTTGGCAGCCCGGTTTGGCCCTAAACTTGCTCAAGGTTCAGGGGGCGGGGTTTAAAACCCCGTTTATTCGCGCTACGGGGCGCTAGGACGCGCCGCCGGGGCCAAGGTGGGAATAACCTACGGCCTAGGCCCCGCGCAGGCCTTAAAGCGCCTTAAAACGCGTCGTTTTTCGGGCAGCTTCGCGTTTATCGATTGAAAACAAAGGTCTTAATTGGAAAACCACAGTTGGCCTACCGGAAAATGGGGGATCGGGAGGGCAAAAAGCCGGGCAGGACACGTTGGATTCTCCGCCTCTCGGCGTAGTCTTCCAGGCTCTCATCTGCGATCTCTTCGGCCCGCTCGGAATCGCCAAGCACGTCACGGGTGAACCGGACGGCTTGTTCCTTCCGGGCTTGGAGTTGCTCGCGGGTGAGGGACTTCATTCATGGCAAGAGTGCCACGAATCGGGCGGGATTACGAGACGGAGAATTGAGGCGGGAGTTTTCCCTGCCCATTTCGGTAGGGTAGCGATTCTACTTAATGTAGTTGTACTCACGACAGTAGTTGCTGGCTCCCGATGCAAGGTGGGAATAGCAAAAGCTGGTCTCGTAACTCCCACCGTATGAGTCGGTGTAGGTAATCTGCACTCGGATTCCGATGCCATTATCGGACGCAAACAGTTTATTGAACTGTTCCTGTGTCATCTTTGGGGGAAACACCACGGTATTGAACTGATCTCCAGTTGGAGGAAGTGGCGCTCCAATATCACCACTGAAGTTCGCAGGGCGTGCTTGGAACTGGGGAACTAGCAGATTTCCGACCTTACCAAATTGGCGCACTCTCAATCGGTACGCTGGACTGCGACCGTAATTCGTCATGTGCCATGTCCATATGATCTGGCCCGCTTGGGGAACAAACGTCGGCTCTCCGAGACTGGTGACCCATATGTACGGGCGTTGATCCTGGCGGAAATTGTCTCGGGTCATATCGAGCGCTTTCTGAGCAGCCGTGGCAGCGTCGGTGGCAGCATGAGCAGATTCTTTGGCGTATTCGGTTTGTTGGCGGATTTCCACAAGGGTGTTACTCATCGTTCTGGACTGCTGGCCTGCGTAGCGGGTATAACAGATCACCACTATGAGTGCGGCAGTTTCAAACCACATCTTGGGGTCTTTGAGAAACTGCCAGAGTCGATAATTATCCAGAATCTCGCGACAACGGTAGAGGAAGGTCCGTTTCTCGCTTCCGGAATGGGTTGTCTGCGGTTCGGCCTGTTCCTGATTTGATCCGAGGTTCCCCGGCACGCTATGGCACTCCGCACTTTCCGAACTCTCGGGCTTGTTCTGCTCTTCTGTGCTCAACGCCGTTCTCATCTCGATCCGAAGCCGACGGACGGGCGAGGATGCATTGCTACCTGCTGAAAAATAAGCTTAATTAACAATTTGGTTTCAGCTTCTCTAACTTCGAATGTAGACCAGCGAGACGGCGCTCCGTTTGCTTCCTCCAATACTCAGCTTCCTTACCATAACGCAGTTTCTCGATATCTCGTAAGGCACTCTTGAACATCACGGCAGGCAGCACAAGAATCGTCATCCCAATAAACACAAATGGGATGCCTAGTGTTAGATGGCTCTCCAGAAAGGTTGTCGCGGGCTTTACCATTGAAACCTCGGCCTTCTGAATTTGCAGCAGAGTAGTAAAACCAAGAGATAATACGAGACACACCAACATGAAAAGGCCCCAGAGAGACTTCTTTAAGGCGCTGACTAAACATTCTTCAATAGTCGGGGCGGTCGTTAGCTCTTGTTCAAGTCGGGCAATCCGACTCTGCAAACTCTTGAAAGACCGAGATGCCCACCAATCCTTCACCTTCGGCGTCAAAATATTGCCCAGGATAGCAAGCGGGACCGTAGCTAACAGCGCTGCCAGAGCGAGAACAAAACCCCAAAACGCCAGTTGGTCATTCGTCATACCAACAACCTTTTCACTCCCTCCTGTTGCCGTTTGCAAAAGTGGCTAGTGCCTGAAACGCCCGCGATGAAAACGGAAATCACGAATCGGGTTTCAGGTCCCTGGAATCTTCCCACGGCGTCGGCCTGCTCGATCTCCGTCATAACATGGTAGCCGAGGACTTACCTGAGCGATCACATCAGTTGCTGTGGGAGATTACTCATAAGACCATCCCACAACAACCTTCGTAATACTCCTGACTTCCGAGGCAGAGAGATCGGTAAAGACCGCGGAAACATTCTCTGTTCGTCGGAGCCGGGGCATCTTATAGCTAACCTCGCCATGCCCAATCACGACTCCCTTTGCGGACAGCGCCTCAAACTTGATAGCGTCGGTTAGCGGACTAGCGATTTTAAAGAACACTTCGTCGATCTGAGTCGTAATCTTCGCAGTCGCTACAATCCTATAACTTGAGGCGTCCTTAAGAGGCAAGCACTCGACCACTACTTCATCTATGGAGGCCGCAGAGTTTGCGGTTTCCCATCTGATTGCTTTGCTCGGTATTGAGGTTTCTATTTCATGGCAGCTACTTGTCAATTCCGTGCCTAACCGATCACAAGAACAAAGCCAAACCGCAACGAGCATTGTCAAGCAAGCCACAGACCTGTGTCTTGAGAGGATCACTTTACGCACAAGCCCTCCGTGCTAGACGCCACGCAATTACTGTGGAGGTCGGCACACGCTGCAAGGCGTGTAGCCCTTCGTTTTGGCGTCTTTGAGCGACATGGGAATCTTGCTTTTAGCCAGATACCGGCATGTAGCGGTGTGATACTTCTTTCCCGTCTTCGTGACGTAGACGGTCTGCTCTTTGGTTTGTACCTGTTGTTGGGGTGCGGGTTCGCGGGCGGGGATGATTGCCGCCACGCTTGCCAGCATGAAGACGGCGAGCAGGAGCGTGATGATTCGTCGCATATTCGATTTCTCCGTTGCTTATTTTTTCGGCGTCTTGGTGCCGCGCTTGCCATTGGTCGGGTTCACGTTTGGCTTCGACGACCAGTTGTCCCTCTGGGTTACGTTCGGGGCGGTGCGAACGTACGGCTTCGTGACCTTTCCCTTCTTCGACACGGAACCTCTGACGGCGACAGTTGGCGATTTAGGTTTCGCGGGTGCCCGATGCGCTCCCTTTGCGATAGAGAACGAAGGGAAAAGGAGAAGAACGGTGACGAGGAGCAGATTCAGGAAACGGCGCACGATTAGCTCGGCTACGAGTATACTCCTTATTGGGGCCGGAAGCTCTTTTTTCTTGCCCTGTGCGGGATTTTAATCTAAATCGACGTTCCGGGCGATGATTGCTGCCTTTTGAAGAGTGTCGATGCATTCAGCGAGTTGTTCCGCTCGTTTAGCTCCGGCTCGCCGGGGTTTCCTTCCGTTTCCCGTACCAGCGCAATTCGCGCTCTCCTGCGCGGTCACACCCATCGCGCGCCGCGCGTGCCGCATCCGGGTCCAGACGTGAAAAGGCCGAAAGCAGACGCTGAATCCATCCCGCCATCCAGATCGGCTTTCGGCCTTTGGACATTCTCTCTCAAAATAGTGCGGGACGCACCAGGAAGTTCTCTCAAATTTCAAAAATGAGCCGCAACCGGGTTTTGAGGCGATCTTCCGATGCCCGACGCCCATCCGCGAAAGGCGGTTTTCTGGCTTAGTTCTTTACGGTCATGGTTTCCGAGTTAACAGCCTTCTTGCCGGTTACGCCTTCAAGTCCCGCCAGGACACCGCGGTAGTCGTTTTTGTCGCACTGCATCGCGAATCCACCCTTTTGGTCTCCATCAGCCCACGTCAATCCGACGTAATGCTTCTTGGATTTCGTAAGCGCCATCAGCGCCCCAATGCCAAATGAGACAATGGCAAGGCCAATTGCGGCGCCCACTCGCCGGTGAACATCCTGCCCATAGCTGATCTCCGTTACCGCTTGAACGGGGATTACAACCACGTCGTTCTTGTCTTTCACAAGCCGGATTTCGCTGGAGTCGAAATATAGTTTCATGCCGGTTCCAGCCTTGACGCCGGGAATCGATCCGCCGTCATACGCAACCTTGTAGCTGTTGTCGGAAGGGAAGATGGCTGCCGGCATCAGCGCGCACAATATCACTGCAACTATCTTCTTCATCGTTCAGCCTCCTGGCCCTGGCCTATTAGAGCACATTTGGTCCCACAAGACTGCGAAAATCTCAGGGCACACAGATTTACCGCACTACCCGTTTCGGCGGCCTGCGGCGGTGAACGCGAATCCGCCAGGGACGGAATCGAACCGCCGACGCCAGCCTTTTCCGGGCTGGAATCTGCGGTGCTGAGTTTTCACGCCCTGGCCGCTGTCGCCAGATCCAGGTGCAGGTAATCCGCGGGGGCGTCGGTCAGGTCCTGATGCACGCCCAGGTATCGCTCGGTCGTCGTCAACGATGCGTGACCTAGGGCCAGTTGGATCTGATCCAGCTTCGCGCCGCCGCGATACGCCAGTTTCGCGTGCGTCCGCCGAAGATCGTGCGGCGCCACGTTCAGCCCGAGGCGCGCGGAATAGGTTTCCACACAGCGCCAGACGCCCTGACTGCTGAGGGATTCGCCGGTGACGTGGTCGCCCTTGTTGACCCCCCGGAACGCCGGACCGGAGCCAATCTCCGCCATTGCGGCCCACGCATCGATGGCCGTCTTTGCCCATGCCGGCATTGGGATGGTGCGGACGCGCCCGTGCTTGCCCCGCATGTCCACGACGCACCAACGGCCATCGCGCTGCTGGATGTGCTCAAACGTCAGGCGCGCGACCTCTTCACGCCGCAGGCCGCAGCCGATCATCAGGGCCAGGATTGCGCGATCCCGTTTCCCCTTCAGGGCGGAGGTATCGGGTGCGTTGATGAGGCGTTCGGCTTCCGTCTTCGGCAACCAATTGCCGGCGCGGGTGCCCTGCATCTTGGCCCCGCGCACGTCGCGGATCGCCTGGGCCGCGGCTGGATCGAGCAGCCCGTTGTAGCTGGCCTCGGACGCCAGTTTGCGGATGGCGCTGAGCTTCTGGTTCACGCTGGCCGGCGCCAGACTCTTGGCTTCCAGATGCGCGCGGTAAGCCTGAACCGTCGCCCGGCTGAAACCGGGACGGCCCTGCGACTCCCACCAGGCAAAGAAATCGTCCAACGCGCGGGCGTACATGACACGCGTCAGCGGGCTGGACACGGCGTCGAGGACCAACTGGCGAACCGGGCCGAAGAAGTTCTGCGGGGTTTGGGGGATCAGATCGTGTGCCATAGCGTTTTATAACCTTTATTATAATACGCTATTCTGAAGAAGTAAAGCCCCCCCTGCTGGCCCGCCGCCTGACTGGAAAATGGCGCGAGAGGCCGGCGCGACGTAGGCCCGTAAAGACGTCTATGCCCGTTGCGCCAGGACCAGCCGCGCTTCAGAGCTTGCGAATCAGATCGCGCACCCGCACTTCCAAGGTGTCAGCGATGATCTTCAGAGTATTGAGGGTCATGCTTTGGCGGCCATTCTCCAGCCGGTAGAGATGCACACGATTCAAGCCGGTGAGTTCGGCAAGTTGATCCTGCGTGATTCCTTTCCTGCGCCGAAGTGTCCTGATTCGCTCCCCGACGAGCCGGTTTATGTCTTGCAAGCACCCAGGCTATGGTGCTAGACTCCTGGGAAACACCCTGCTTAAAAGCAGCATTGCCTCTGCTGAACGTTTTAGAGGCGACGACGAGGATGAACAATTATGGCGACGCCGTCGGTTCCCCAGTACGCAAAGGCTGAAGTCATCAGCCTCAAGGACCATCCACTGTTCAATGAAAACTGGGTCAAGGAGCGCATCCTCGCCGACCGCTCCATCCTAGGCTTGGGCGATCTGGCTGTGAGAGCGGTCGAGAAAGCCCAACCCAAGGCCGGACGGTTGGATCTTCTTCTCCATGATGACGACCAGGGAATACGATACGAGGTGGAGCTTATGCTCGGCGAGGTCGATCCGAGCCACATTATTCGCACTCTGGAGTATTGGGATATTGAGCGCAAACGATATCCGCAATTCGAGCACCGGGCCGTCTTGGTTGCCGAGAAAGTGACTAGCCGGTTTTTAAACGTTATCGGCCTCTTCAATAGCGCAATTCCTATCATTGCTATCCAGATGACGGCCCTGGCACTTGGCGACCAGATCACGCTTCAGTTCACCAAGGTCTTAGACGTGATTGAGCCAGCAGAAGATGAGGGGGAAATCGTTGAGCCCCCGGCCAACCGGACATACTGGGTGGATCGAGCATCGGAGAAATCTGTTTCTGTCGTTGACCAGTGCCTGCCGATCCTTCTGGAGGTGCGGCCAGGTGTTGCGATTCGATACAACCAGAGCTACGTGGGGTTAACGGTGGACGGATTTGTCAATAATTTCGTGGTCTTTCTACCTAAGAAACAATTTCTGTCAGTCGAAGCCAAAGTTGAGGACCGGCCCCACTGGAAAGACCTACTGGAAGAAAAAGGAATTGAAGTGATAGCCGTAAAGGAACGCAGGATCAAGTTTCACCTCAAGGTTCAAGATGTCACAGATAAGAGAGACATCTTAAAGGAACTATTCACAGCTTCCTGTACGGAGAATGTAGATTAGGGACCGGCATGTTCCGCAGCCGACGCCGCGACCACGCCCAGCATCGTCACCAACCGGCTGATCTCGCTGTCCAGTTCGGCGTCTGATAGTTTGACCTCGATGGGATCGCCGTCCGCTCCCGTGTGCTCCAGGCGCGTGGGCGCATAGATGCCCGTCAGCTTCGCGCGGTGCTCCATCACGCGCAGATCCGCCAGGATTGCCCTCACGTCGCCCTTGGCCACCCGCTTCGCAAGCGCCTTGGTCATCGCGTCGCAGCGTTCCAGTTCCAGCCGGCGCACCGCCGGCACGTTCTCTTTGATGTCGTCCTCGTAGGCCGTCAGCACGCGCATGACGCACTGGTAGGCGGCGACGCGGCTGATGCCCAGTTTGTGTCCAATCTCTTTGTACGACCATCCCTTCTTCCGCAGTTCCAGCGCCTTCTCTTCGTGCTCGCGGGCCTGCAAGTGGCGCTTCGATCCGGGGTTGAACCGGACGCGCGGGCGCGTTACCTGCTTATACGTTAACTTGGAAAGCTTGCGACTTTGTGCCATAAAAGCTCCTGCTCAATTCAGGGTCAATGCCTGTGGCTGCCCGATGCTCTTCCGGACGGCCCTTGCCTTCTGCAAGACGCGGGGGCTTTCATTTCCAAGCAATCCGCTGCCGCGGCCGACGCTGGACCCCCACGTTGATCGAAACAGCCCTTTGCCCCAGGTGGTTGGTAAGTAAGTACGTCGTACACCCCGAAGAATGCCCACAGGACCAGGGGTTAATACGTCTAGTTTTAGCTGACTTACAAGTAACTGATTTAGTTTCAATAACATCATTCAGTTTACTTGATATACGTACTTACTTACTAACCTTCCATGGGCGGCCCGACGGGGGCCGTAATCCCACGCCCCGCCTACAACCACCACGTACTAACCGACGCCTTTTTTCACACCGCAAACCAGCGCTCCGCGGGGCGTCCGCCCTGGGCGCCCGCCGCCTCCGTCCGCATCCGTACCCGCCCCTGCTTCCGAAGGTTTTCAAGCATCCGCGTGATCTCCTGGGCGACCTTATTCCCCTGGAACACGTCGGCGTAGATTTCCTTGCGCGTCAGGCCCTTCCTTCCGGTGTGGCGCAGCGCGTCTAACGCCTTCTCGGCAACGGGGTCCGTCCTGCTCACCCCGCCGAAGATGAACCGGGCACTGTCGGCGCAATATCTCCACGTCTCCAGCGCGGCCCTCAAGTGTTCCTCGCGCACCGGCTCGGAGCAATCCATCAAGGCGTATATGCAGGCCATCCGGCGCACTTGCGGCATGGCCCTGCCCGTTACGGGGTTCTCGCTCTCGCGGGTCAGCGTAGTTCTGTACGCCGACACCCAGAGGTTCGATGCGGCGGGTTTCTCGAAGAACATGCGGCCCCGCTGGGGGCCTTTTTTCAGGCCGCGCGCGAAGTCCACGGCCTCGCGCAGCCGGTCCACCAGCGCCGTCCGCTCCTTTACGGGGACCACCCCGCCGAAGGGCAGCGACCGGGCGCGCCGCGAGCATACCCACAGGAAGCGATTGCCGAAACCGTTCAGTATCATGGTGCGACGCATGAGGTCTCGCAGGTCGTCCTCGGTGCTGTGGACAATCAGCGAAATGTGCGCGCCCGTCGCCGTCAGGTGCGAACTCAGGCTGTTGTTCGCCAGCGGCTTCCCGTCCCAGGCGTTGCGCAGCTTGGTGGCGAGGGTGTTGCCCTGGCGCTCGCACACCTCCAACACCTGGGCAAACTCGGGCTGTATCAGCAACAGGCGCTTATCCTCCACGCCGGGGTCGGCGACGATTATCCCTCTGCCCTTCCTGCGCGTACTGGGGTCGCGCACCATATAGATGAAGCCTTCGCCGCTAGCCAGCCCAGCGTAGGTATTCGGATTGCTGCTCCAGTTCGGGTCCACGTCGCGGAACATCGCCCTAACTTGGTCCAGACCGCTGCCCTTGCCCGCGCCCGTGGGGCCGACGATGCCCACAAAGAGATTCAGGGCATGCCGGGTAGCGCCGTGCATCCAGTGCGGACCCGGGCCGATGACGTTACTGAAGGTGGCCAGCGTCTGCATCATCAGCGCCGCGGGATCGGCCTCGGTGTGCGGCTCGATGGCGCGCACGATGTTACCGGCCAGGCCGAAAAAGGCTTCGGGCTTCAGCGGCTCCGGCCACTGCGCCCCAGGCGGCGTTTCAGTTTCCTGCTGGGCCACACGCCCCTTGCCGCAGATCTCGTCCCACTCTTCATCCGTCATCGGGCGCCCGGCGGACATGCGCTCCACCAGCGCCTGGACCGCCATGGCCCGCAGCTTCTCGCGCTTGAACCGGACCACCTTGTCAGTGATCGAATCCGATGCGGATGGCTTCAGCAGAGCCAGGTGGGCACAGTACTCCTTGAGTTCGGCCACCGACCGCTCGCCCAGGCTTATGCCGTTGGCATACTCCAGCACGTCGGCGCGAAGGAGCCGTCCGATAGGCTCGTGGTGCTTCTGATAGTGCTCCAGCGCGCGCTCGGCCACGATCCAGCGCGGGCGACCGTACTTCATACCACGGAGGGGCTTGAAGTCATCGGGCGAGAGAAGATGGGCGCAGTCTTCTAGCGTTTTGCGTTCGTAAACGAGCAGGTGCGTCAGCGCATCCTGGAAATTTTCATCGTCGAAGAAGCGATTCGATTCGAGCCCGGCCGCGGCGACGCCGCCGGATAACGGTACCACGTTCAATCCTTCCATTTCTTTTTGTCCTTTCTAGTTGCCCGTGTGCCCTTTGCGTTCGGTGAATTGGGCTGGCAGGGGCGGGGAAAGGACGAACCCGCCGTTGCGCCGATGCATTCGGCCGCCAGCCCAAACTTATAAGAGCTTGTAACAGAAAAACTGCCAGGTGCGCCAAGTGTTCGGCCCGCCGCGCCAACACCGTTGCCCGCGCATCGCGCTTATGCACGGCGACCCTCCCGACTGGCGGGCTTGCCGCTTTCCACCCTACCGGTCGCTATACCCAATTGCCGGCCCTGGGGCGGGGGTACGCTGGGGGCCGGGCTTTCCGATTGGGCACGGCGGGCTGCTTTGGTGGGGAACTGGATGACTTTCGTAAGCGTTAAACGCTCAAAGCTATGGTGGCGCCATGTGGTTCTACGAATTGTCTTGCCCGGGCAACCAGTACGCCTCGGCCACCATCGTCTTTACGGGCGCTCCACGTTTCGGCGATACCACGACAGTCACCCTGGCCGGCACTCCGCTCGAACATGTCAACCTGATCGGCGATACGGCCCAGAGCATGGCGAAGGCCTTCGAGTTTCTGATCACGGCCGGCTCGTCGGCGGTTTGGGCGCACGCAGATGGAACGACGCTCACAATCACCGCGCGCACCATGGGCTCGGGCGGCAACGGCCTGGCCATCGCCACCAACACCGGCAACACAAACTTTACGGCGCAGCCCAGCCCGGCGGCGCTGGCTGGGGGCGCCGACGGGACCTGGCACACCGATCTGCTTGCCACTCCCCGGCTGAATCGCGCCGCGCGCGACTGGAGCCTCAGCTTCTTCCAAGCGTTGAAATCCTACGGAATCGGCGTGACAACGTCGTTCAGCATGGAGCTGCGGCACGGAGACGACAGCCTCACCGCGGGCATCGCCCAGAGATATCCGGATGGCACCCCCGCCTGGCTCAACACTCCGGCGTTGCAGACCAACTTCTCGCCGGCCAGCACGGCGTTCTGGCGGCAGGTCTACCTGGACATGGCGGGGGTGATGGCGAACGCGGGAGTGACTCCGTATCTGCAATTCGGCGAGGTCCAGTGGTGGTACTTCGCCGCGCCGTCCGGCATGCCTTTTTACGACGATTACACCAAGAGCGCGTTCCAAACCGCGCACGGACGGCCGCTGGGGACCATCACGAGCCAGAATGCGAACCCCGCCACATTCCCCGACGAGTGTTCGTTCCTGCCCACCCTCATCGGCCAATTCACTCAGGCGATTATGGATTTCGTGCGCCAATCCCATTCGGACGCGCGCTTCGAGGTGCTCTATCCGCCGGACACCAACGATACACCGCTGAACAAGCTGATTAACCTTCCGGCCACGTATTGGACACCCGCCAAGCTGGCCTGTTTCAAAACCGAGAATTTCACTTATACAGGCGACCGGGATCTGGACAAGGCGCGGCAATCCATCGAGCTGCCGATCCAGCTTGGTTTTCCACCCTCGCAGAGCAGCCACCTGGTGGGCATTAGCGACTACACCACGCCGTGGGCGAAAGAACAGCGGCTGGCCCTGGGGGAAGGGCTTGAATCGGTGGTGCTGTTTGCCCTGGATCAGTTCTGCCTGATCGGGTACGGCCTGCCGCTGGACGATGGCTCGCGGCGGGCGTTATTCATGGGGGGGTAGAAGGATTACTTAGCCGGCCACGACATCTTTCTCCAGCGCGATGTAGCCGCAGGCCACCACCACCAGGAACATGGTGAGCACTTCGCTGTCGCCCAGGTTGTACTCGAAGAAGCCCTCCGCCATGGTCGCTAACACGACGGCAATGCCACCGTGCAGCAGGAACCTTCGATCGCCGCGGCCGGGCGGCAGTGCGCGAAGCCCCTTCCAGAAGTCGAACAGAATCCGAACCAGCATCCACATCATGATCAGCATGGTGGGGATGCCGCGCTCGGCGGCGTACTGCAAATAGATGTTGTGCAGGTGCCCGTACCACCCCGCCGGCAGCGGGCGCGGGACATCGGGTGGCACCCATTCCTGGAAGTGGTACTTGGGCCCTTCCGGTCCGAGGCCCAGCCACGGGTGTGCTTCGATCATACGGATACCGGTGCGCCAGGTAATCATGCGGAACTGATTGGAATCGACTTGCTGCGGCCGGAAAATGGACGTGAATCGCTCGCGAATGGCCGCGGGGGAAACCACAAACGCGACCAGGATCGCGGCCGGAACAAGCAGCGTCATCCAGCGCCGCCAGAACCAGACGAGGTAAAGACCCGCCACCGCCGTGCCGACCCAGATGGCGCGCGTCTCCCCGAGCAGCACGGCCATGGCGATGAGCCCCGCGCACATCAACCAGACCCACGACCGCTTGCGCGTGCCGGCGAAAAACAGGAAAGCGCCCAGCATGATGAGTGCGAACATCTCCTCGGCGGAGTAAGTGTTCCAGTGGCTGGTGAAGCCGGTGATGCGCTCGCCCACGTAGAAATCGTAGAAGCCGCGGCCCGCCTGGTGGGCCTCCTGCACCTTGCCGGCGAACTGGACGAACCCGCGGATGGCGGTCAGGCTGGCGACGCCCGCCCAGCTCAGGAACAGCCAGCGGACCACCTTCAGGCTGCGCAGAGTGGAAAAGACCACCAGCAGTTCCAGGAACACGTAGAACTTGCGGATTTGGGGCAGCCCAGCCGCCGGATCGGCCGAGAACGCCAGGGCGATCACGGTCCCGAGCATGAACAGCCCGAGCGGCAGCCGGATGCGCGGCAACCGCAATTCCTCGCCGGAAGCCAACAGAGCGGCCAGCGCGAGGGCCAGCAGAATCTGAGAAATCGCGATCGAGAGCAGGATGGAGACGGCCGACCCAAACGTCAGCCAGCGTGCGGCGCGCGACAGAAATGGTTCCGGGGGACTCATGGAAACAGAACTTCAGTATGACAGAGTGAAAAACGACCGAAAGCGACAGCGGGCCGGGCGAAGCCATGCCTGTGTTACACTCGGAGCAGATG
The DNA here is from genome assembly GCA_003170915.1 of Bryobacterales bacterium. Lineage (GTDB taxonomy): Bacteria > Acidobacteriota > Terriglobia > Bryobacterales > Bryobacteraceae > Fen-178. The sequence continues at coordinate 32,212 of PMYB01000128.1, forward strand.
AGTAATACAATTTCTGTTCGGCTGCCAGAGGATCTCGCGGAGTGGTTGAACGACGCCTCGCGCAGGACGGGTGTGTCCAAGGGCCGAATCGTCCGGGAGGAACTGGAGAAGGCTCGGATCTCGCCAAAGCGTCCGTTCCTTCGCCTGGCTGGCACGGTGGCGGGACCGGCGGACCTCTCGTCTCGCAAAGGCTTTTCCCGCAAATGAAGGCCATCGCGGACACCGGTTTTCTGGTCGCGTTCGGGAACCGGAACGATTACCACCATGAATGGGCGGTCGGTATCGCGGAAAGGGTAACTGAGCCGCTATTGACCTGTGAAGCCTGCCTGGCCGAAACCGCGTTCCACCTTGGCAGCAGCGCCCTGGTGCTGGCGTTTTTGCGCGACGGCCTGGCGCGTTCCGCATTGGTTTTGACCGAGCATGTCTCGCGCTTGGCGGAACTGGCGGCACGCTACGCCGATCGCAAGCCGGATCTGGCGGATCTTTGTTTGATCCGCCTGAGCGAGTTGCACCCGAAATACCCGGTGATTACCACGGATTTGGCCGACTTCCGCATTTACCGCCGCGGCCGGCGCGAGGTGATCCCGTTGATCCATCCCCCGGAACGGTAACCGGCCATCACTCGTATCTCAGCGCTTCCACCGGGTCCAGGCGCGCGGCGCGGCCGGCGGGCCAGATGCCGAAGAAAAGACCTACTCCCACCGACACCATCACTCCCGAAACGGCGGCCCAAAGCGGAACCGCCGTCGGCAGGTTCGGAAAAATCAGGCCGGCGGCGCGCGAGATGGTCCAGCCGAGCATCAGGCCGATGATTCCACCCAGCGCGGTCAGCACCACAGCCTCCGTCAGGAACTGCACGATGATGTCGCTCCGGCGCGCGCCCACGGCTTTGCGGACGCCGATCTCACGCGTGCGCTCGGTGACGCTCACCAGCATGATGTTCATGACGCCAATGCCGCCCACCAGCAGGCCGATCGAGCTGAGAATCACCATCACCAGCGCCACCGTGGCCGTGACTTCGTGAAACTGCTCGATCATCTGCTCGGCGGTCGAGATGGAAAAGTTGTCCGGGTCGTGGAACGGCACGCGGCGCTCGAGACGCAACACCGAGCGCACTTCGTCCTGGGCTTTGTCCAACATGCCGGGGGAGGCGATGACTATGAGCATATGTTCCGTGAGGTTGGGATACATTTTGCGCATGGTGAAGTAGGGGACCAGCACGCGCGTATCGTCCTGGCCCGGCAGCGAAGCCGCCGGACGATTCATCACGCCGACAATCTGAAGCGCGTGACCATCCACCTCGATCCATTTGAAGAGGGGGTCCTCGTTGGGCAGCAACTGCTTTTGCACGTCCTCGCCGATGGTTACAACCGGCATGTGATGGGAACTCTCAAAATCGGTGAAGAAACGGCCGGCCTTCATGGTGGTGCCGCCGGCGGCGTAACCCTCTTCGGTTCCGCCCATCTGGATGCCATAGATGTCGTTCCCCTTGTAGCGCGCGGTTTGCACGCCGCTCATAGGGAACATGTAGGGGCTGACGTGCTCCACCGAGGGGCAGCGCTCGGCGATGGCGCGCGCGTTTTCGAGAGTGAGCGGCTTGCGGCGCCGCTCCTCGCGCGTCCAGTCTCCCATGGCCCTGCCCTTCAGCACAATGATGGTGTTGGGACCGAAGCTGCGCAGCAGGTTGGTGATGGCCCCATCCAGTCCGGCGATGATGGAACCCACGCCGATCACCGCGCCGGTCCCGATGATCACTCCCAGGATGGTCAGAAACGACCGCATCTTGTGCTCGCGCGTGGTGGCCAGCGCCAGCCGGATACCGTTGCCGATCGAAATCAGGGTCATTTTTCCATCCTGAGAGCCTCGATGGGATCGAGTTTGGCGGCCCGCTGCGCCGGGTAGATGCCGAAGAAAAGCCCCACCGCCGCGGAGAGCGTCACGCCCACCACCACCGCCGTAATGGGCACGGCCATGGGCACCGGGGTCAGGCTCCGCACCAGCACCGCGACAATCCATGCCAGCATGACTCCTAGAACCCCGCCGATGGCCGCCAGCATGGACGATTCCACCAGGAACTGGTACAGGATGTCCCGGCGGCGCGCGCCCACGGACTTGCGAATGCCGATTTCATGGGTGCGCTCCGTGACCACCGCCAGCATGATGTTCATGACCACCACCCCGCCCACCACCATGAACACCGAAACCACCGCCACCGCGGTGGCCGCAATCGCCCCCGTCAACTGGTTCCAGAAGTCCAGCAAGGCATCGGAACTCAGCGTGGCGAACGTGTCGTCGTCCTTCGGCTTCAGATGGCGGTAGACGCGCAGCGCCACGCGGGCTTCTTCTTGCGCTTGCATGAGGTGGTCGTGGTCCATCGCCAGGGCGGCGTAGGTCATGCCGTTGCGCGATCCCCAGATTTTGAAATACGTCTCGACGGGAATGATGACGAACTTGTCCTGCGATTGTCCGAAGACCGAGCCTTTGGCCTTGGCCACCCCCACCACCTGGAAAGGAAGCCCTTCCACGGAGATGCTCTGGCCGATGGGACTGGCGTTGGGGAAAAGTTGGTCCTTGATGTCGTGACCGATGAATGCCGCGTTCATGCGCCGGCCGTTTTCGGTTTCCGACAGGAAGCGCCCCTCTTCCGCCTCGAAGTTGCTGATGACCCCCATATTAGGGGACGTACCCTGGAGGCTCACATTCTCCACCAGCTCTTTGCCGAGATGCACGGAGACGCCGCGGCCGGCGATCATGCCGATTTCGCGGGTCATGATGAGCCGCGAGCGCAGGAACGCAAACTCCTCCTTGGTTAACTGCGGGTTGCGCCGCAGCATTTCCAGGTACTTCTTGGGATCGAACTGCATCATGGCGATGCGCTGCACGCGGTAGCCGTCGGCGCCCATGCTGGAGACATTCTGGGCGATGTACACGTCCATGCCGCTAATCACAGACATGACCGCAATCAGGGTGGTGGTAGCCAGGATGATGCCCAGCAGCGTGAGAAAGCTGCGCAGCTTGCTCCCGCGCAGGGATTGGACGGCGCCGATCACCGCTTCCCAAAACGACGCATGCGTAGTCATTTATAGCCTGGACGAATCACTCGGAGATTTCGTAGCGCTCTGTCCGATTATCCACTCCATTATCGCGTCATCGGCCCAAAAACGGTGCGGCCGGCGGCCGATGAAACCCAGGTGGCCGCCATGTTCGGTGGCCAGCACCTCGATCCGGGGATTCGCCCGGACGGCGCCGGCGGCGAAGATCTCGAAAGGAACAAACGTATCGTCCTTGGCCTGGATCAGCAGCACAGGTACCCGGATGCCATCCAGGTAGCGGATGGCGGATTGCGTCCCGTAGTAGTTGGCGGCGTCGCCCAAGCCGAACGACGGCGCGGTGATCCGGTCATCGATATCCATTACGGAGCGCAAGCCTCGAAAGTTCCGCTTTTGGTAGCGCCCCGTGGCGCACAGGCGGGCCCGCATGCGGCGCACGAAGCGGCGCTCGTAGAGGCGGTTGGCGGGCTCGGCGATGCGCCGCGCGCAGGCGGCCAGGTCGAGCGGCGTGGAAACCGCGCAGACGCCGCGGACCAGCGGCCGCGCCGATTCCCCCATCTCGCCGGCCAGCTTGAGCACCACGTTGCCGCCCAGCGAGAACCCCACCAGAAAGGCGGGCGCGCAGCCTTCGCTTCGAAGCTGCCGCAGCACGGCCAAAAGGTCGCTGGTGAGCCCGGCGTGGTAGAGCGTGCCGCAAAGCCGCTCGGTGCCGCCGCAGGTGCGCATGTGAAAGCGGTGGGCGGCAAAGCCCGCGCCAAGAGCCGCCGCGCTGAGGCTCCGCATGTACCCGGCTTCTCCGGAACCTTCCAACCCGTGCACCATCACGATTTCGCCCGCCGCCGTACCGCCCGGCCGTTGCGATTCCACCAGCACCTGAACATCCGGCTCGGTTTGAAACAGCCGGCGCTCGATCGGGAACCGGGCTTCGCCGCCATCGCGTTTCCAGAGATGGCCCGCCACGGCTTGCCAGTGCGGATTCCGGAACAGTGGATCGAAGTAGACCATGGGGCTGCGGAAACTTGTAGTATAGAAAATGTCTGGGTATGCGTACCGCGATTCTCACTTTCCTTTGCGCCACGTCGGCGCTTACCGCCATTGCGGCGGAACCCCCGCGGCCCTCGCCGCCGCTGACGATCGAGCGACTGGGCGCCCCGGCCCTCCAACTCAGCCAGTATCGAGGGAAGGTGGTGGCGCTGGCGCTCATCTTCACCACCTGCTCGCATTGCCAGGACCTCACGAGAACGCTGGGACCCCTATCGCGCGAATATGCGCTGCGCGGCGTGCAGGTGATCGAATGCGCGTTCAACGACGACGCGAAACAGACCATGGCGCAGTTTCTCGATCAGTTGCAGCCGCCGTTCCCGGTGGGCTGGACCAATCGCACCGCCGCGATGACGTACTTACAGCGCACGATCATGGACACGAGGCCGCTTTACGTGCCGCACATGCTGTTCCTGGACCGCCGCGGCATCATACGGGCGGACTACCCGGGCGAGAGCGATTTCTTCAAGGACCCCGCCACCAACATTCGCGCGGAGCTCGAGAAACTGCTGAAGCCGGCGGCCAAATAGGTGGCGCACGCACTCGTGCCGACACGCTGTGCGGCCGCCAAGCGTCGAGAAGAGTCTCGACGCGGCAGGCAGGAGTGCCTGCGCCACGGTATCGCTCAGGCCACTTCCACGAACTTGGCTTTCGGCGCGCCGCAAATCGGGCATGCATCGGGTGGGTTGCCGAACTCGATGTTCCCGCAGAACGGACACAGATAGAATTTCGCTTCCGTCAGGTCCGCGCCTTGCGCGACCGCTTCCAGCGCCCGTTTATACAACTCCGCGTGCACGGCCTCGGCCTTCACTGCGTAGCCGAACATGAGCTTGGCGCGGTGGCCCTCCGCCTGCGCCTGCTCGAGCATCGGAGGATACATCGTAGTGTATTCGTAAACCTCTCCCTCGATGGCCGCCTGCAGATTCTCGCGGGTCGAGGCGATTCCGGCGAGCGCTGTCAAGTGCCCCTCGGCATGAATGCGCTCCGCCTCGGCGGTAGTTCGAAACAAGCGGGCGATGTTGGCGAACCCGTCCCGCTCCGCCCGTTTCGCAAACGCTCGGTACTTCTGATTCGCCTGGCTTTCTCCAGCGAACGACTCTTTCAAATTGTCAGTGGTATTTGGCATGATGTCTCCGGTTCATTTTGGACTTGGTGGTGCAGGCAAGATCTTGACCTCGGTGACGTAATACTTGTCGTCGCTCACCACCACGGTGGCTTGTATGCGGTCGCCGGCGTGCAGCTTCTGAAATTCGGCATCCGGCTTCACGGGATACTCCATGGTCATGGCTTCCATCCAGTCGCCGATCTTGCCGTGGGCGATAGTGGCGCTTTTGGTGGCGGGGTCGAGCGCCTTGACCTCTCCTTCCATGGCGTAGCGTTTGGTCTGGTCCTTGGCGCCGCAGCCCGCAAGCGCGAGCGCCAGCAGCAGTACGGCGGTCCGTCTGGTCATCACTTCACATCATCGCAACTTATGCCACTGTATAGAAATGGACCGCGATTTTCGCCAGGGCCACATCGAGATCGATTTCCCCACCGAACCTTTCCACTCCGCGTTCCGGCTGCTGGCGAGTTCCGCCGTCCTTTTCTTCGCCAACCTGCGGTTTCTGGCGGCGGTCACGCTGTTGGTGTATCTCCCCGCAAAACTGGCGCTCCAGTTTGTGTTGTACGTACTGAATGTCCCCACCGACGGAATCGTCACCTACCTCGCTCTGGATCTCAGCGACCTGGTCCTCAGCGCGCTGGTGATTCCGGCGGTCGTTTACGGAGTGGTGGCCAGGTTCCGCGGCGGCCAGACTGCTCCCGTGCGCGAATCGCTGCGCTGGGGCCGCCGCCAATGGGGAAAGACGCTGTGGAACATGTTCAAAGTCGAAGTCACGGTGGCGCTCTGGGGTGCCCTGCTGGTGGTCCCCGGGCTGGTGGCGATGGTCAGGCTGATCTTCACCGATGCGATTGTGGCCATCGAGGCCGACCGCGAAACCGAAGTTCTGGCGCGCAGCCGCGTCCTGAGCAAGGGCCATGGCTGGCGCATCTTCCTGGTGCTGTTGCCGCTGATGGCGGCCGGCCTGGTGGGCAGCTTCCTGGTCTTGGGCGCCTTCGAGGAAACTGCTTATTCGCGCGTGCTCATGGCGGTAGCCGACAGCGTCCTTTCCGTGGGCGAGCAATGGACCACTGTGGCCGTGCTGCTGATGTACCTGGGCGTGGTTCGCCCGGCCGCTCCGGCCAAGGCGGGTCCGTAATCGAGCTTTACCTTTCCAGGAGTTTCATAGTATAGTGCAGGAATGCCGGGCTGCCTAAGGTCCGGTCCGGAGGAGAGAATTATGATGTGTTTCGTAACGGGGTCCATTTTCAGAAGATTTGCACCTTTTGCCCTGGCGCTGCTGATTACGGCGGGCGCGCAAGCGGCAACCGTGAATAGCACGTTTACCTTGACCGCGAGCGCCCCCCTCACCGGCACCAGCCTTGTGATTACCGGCCAAGCCACAATGTCGGGCGTTTACACGGGAAACGGAGCGTTCACCAGTACGGCTTCCCTTATCAGCTCGACGCCGGCGAATTTCACGATTACGGTCACCACCGGCAACACACTGACCGGAACCTTCACGTTGGCATCCGCCGCACTGAGCGGAACCGGCACCGGGTCCTTGACCATCACGGGTGGCACCGGCAGCTACGCCGGGTATACGGGAACTTTTTCTTCCCTGACGGAGACCGGTTCGACTTCGATTTCGGGTACAAGCGCGAGTCTCACACTGAACTGTAACGGCACCGGCACGGTAAACACGAGTGGTGGCGGCACGACCACTCCGGTGCCCACCATTGCCGCGGTGCAGGATGCGGCCAGCAACACGCCCAACATCGCCCAGGGCAGTTATTTCAGCGTCTATGGCTCGAACCTCCATCCCTCCACGCAGGGCATCGCTCTCCCCTATCCGTGGCTTCAGGTCTCGAACGCCGTCAAAGTCACTTTCACTCCCACCACGGGCGGAACTGGTACCGACGCCTATCTGGTCTACGTCAGAGCCGACCAGATTAACGCCATTCTGCCCTCCACCGCCCCGGTCGGCTCGTATAACGTCACCGTCACCAACGGGACGGCCAGTGCCCCGTTTTCGACCCAGGTGGTAGCCAGCAAAATCGGCTTGTTCACGCAGGATCAGAGCGGCACCGGCCTGGCGGTGGTGCAGAACTACATTTCGCAGTCGGAGGTCGATGTGAACCGCCTGACCACAGGCACTTACAACGGTTCCCTTAGTTCTCCCGCCAAGCCGGGACAAACCCTGATCGCCTGGGGAACGGGACTGAGCCCCTGGGCGGCGGCGGATGATACGGCTGGCATCGTCCACGACTTCAGAGGCAGCCTGACCATCGCAGCCGTCGTGGGCGGCGTCTCCATCCCGGTGGACTTTGCCGGCCGCGCCGGTTACGCCGGGATAGATCAGATCAATTTCACCCTGCCGGCCAATGTTCCGACCGGCTGCGCCGTGACCTTGCAGATTTCCGTGAACGGCGTTCTGAGCGCGGCCACGTCTATCTCCATCGCTCCGAGTGCCAGCGCCACCGCCTGCGTCCAGCCCGGTTATACCACCCAGCAGTTGCAGAGCTTCGATCAGGGCGCCACCATCACCACCGGCGGTTTTTCGCTCATGCAGATCGCGGAAACCGTGCCTCAGTATGGCACCGTGAAGCTTGATTCCATCAGCGGAGTCTTCACCCAGATCACTGGCTTCCAATTGGCCGCGTCATCCACGCAAAACCCCAGTGTGATCACTTCCGGAAGCTGCATGGTGGTTCCTAGCACGTGCTCTGGTACGGTCGCGGCAACCCATGTGACGAGCCTCGACGCCGGCACCGTCACCCTTACCGGACCCGCCGGTACGAACCTGAGCAGTCAGAAGCTCACGGAAACCAGCAACACTTACAGCTACACGATCGGCTCGGAAGGCATAAGCATCCCGGGCCAGGCCAACGGCACGATCCTGCCGGGAACCTACAGCCTGGCTGGCTCAGGCGGCACCGACGTGGGACCGTTCAACACCTCGCTCACGATCGGCTCGCCGCTCACCCTCAACAGCCCATTGCCCACCACGGTTACGGAAAGTGCGGGGTTGACACTCAACTGGACGGGCGGCAATGCGTCGGATGTAGTAGAGATCTTCGGCTATTCCGGCACCGGCTGCGGCACGGGGGCCAACCAGGTCGCCAACGCGGCCGCATTCTACTGCACTACGACAGCCGGCCAGAAGACGTTTACCGTGCCCGCTTCGATTCTCACCCAGTTGCCGACTGTGACCGCCGGTCAGATCTCCGCCGGTACGGCTAGCGGTGGGCTGGAAGTGTTTTCCGGCGTCACGCCCGTCAGTTTCAGTCCTACCCTGACGAAGGGTGGCACCGTCCCCAGTGTTTTCTCGAGCTTGATCGGCGTCGGCGGCCAGGCCGCGTATCAGTAACGGCGCGCCTCTCCCCGCGCCGCCCTGTTACCATGGAATCGCATGAGTTTTCAATGGCTCCAACTGAGGGTCCAGGAAGAACAGGAGCGGCGCGAACGGGAGGCGCAGATTCTGGCGCGGTTGCCGCGGGCGATCGAAGAGACCTACCGTCATCTGGCCGGGTGCGTCGAAATCTATGCGGGCGCCTTCGGACCGGAATCCGCGGACATCCACTTGCAGGCTTCCAAAATCCGCATCACCGTGCGGGAAGAGCAGGAGGGCAAGTGGCAGCAGCGCGCGAAAGTGGAGATCTCGATCATTCCCTCGGTGCCGGGCTTCCGCATTGAGCGCGGCGGAGAACCGCTCATGATCGAAGTGGGCCTGCTCCCCGGCGACAAGTTGTTCTACCGCGACCAGGACCAGTTCCTCACCATGGATGAACTGACGCGCCGCATCCTCGACCGCGCGTTCTTCCCCAAGCTCGGCGAGTGATTACTCTTGAAGCTCGGAAAGTACGCCCAATTGCCTCAGGTCCGCCAGCGTCCGGGCGGCCTCTTCTTCATCCACCTGGCTGATGGCGAACCCGACGTGCACTACCACATACTCGCCGGGCCGCGCCTCCGGAAGATACGCCATGCAAACCTCGCGGCTGATGCCGCCGAAGTCCACGCGCGCCATGGGGACGCCACCCTCGTCATGCAGGTCGGTAATCTTGCCGGGAACCGCCAGGCACATAGGGACAACTCCATAGTATCAGGTTGACAGGTCCCGCCCCGCTTGCTTAACTGGTAAATCCCATGGCCCCGCCCGGACATCAAAGGCAGGATGCGCGCTCGCTGGCTGAAGTCCATGCCAGCGTCGGAACCTCCCAGGTGTCTTTCTGGCGGCGCATGTTCGCGTTTTCCGGCCCGGCCTACCTGATCAGCGTGGGCTATATGGATCCGGGCAACTGGGCCACCGATCTCGAAGGCGGCGCTCGTTTTGGCTACCAACTGCTCTGGGTGCTGGTGATGTCCAACGCCATGGCCATCCTGCTCCAGACCTTGAGCGCGCGCCTGGGGATCGCAAGCGGCCGCGACCTGGCGCAGGCCTGCCGCGAGACCTATCCGCGGCAGATGAACCTGGCGCTCTGGGCGTTGTGCGAAATCGCCGTCGCGGCCTGCGACCTAGCGGAAGTTCTCGGCGCGGCCATCGCCCTCAACCTGCTGTTCCACATTCCGCTGCTCCTCGGCGTCCTGGTCACCGCCGCCGATACCCTGCTGGTGCTCTGGTTTCAAAGCGTCGGCATTCGCACCATCGAAGCGTTTGTGCTGGCCCTCATCACGGTCATGGCGGGTTGCTTCTGCATCGAAATCATCTGGGCCAAGCCGTCGGTCTCCGAGATGTTCACGGGCCTCGTGCCGCGGCTCAATCGCGACAGCCTGTACGTGGCCATCGGAATCCTGGGCGCCACCGTCATGCCCCACAATCTGTATCTGCACTCCGCCCTGGTGCAGACGCGGCACATCGCCCACTCGGAGGCGGCCAAACGTACGGCTTGTCGCTACAACCTGATCGATTCCGCGGTGGCGCTGAACGGCGCGATGTTCGTCAATTGCGCCATCCTGGTGCTGGCGGCGGCCGTGTTCTTCAAGCGCGGCATCGTGGTGACCCAGATTCAGCAGGCGCACCTGCTGCTGGTGCCCCTGTTGGGGACCAGCTATGCAGGGGTCATCTTTGCCGTGGCTCTGCTCTGCTCGGGACAGTCATCGACGTTGACGGGAACCATGGCAGGTCAAGTAGTTATGGAGGGTTTCCTCAACTTTCGCATGAGGCCCTGGCTGCGGCGCCTGGTAACCCGCGCGCTGGCCATTGTGCCGGCGGCCTTCACCATCTACTTCGCCGGCGATCAGTCCACTTTCGGCCTGCTGATACTCAGCCAGGTGATCCTGAGCATGCAGTTGCCCTTCGCCGTCATTCCGCTGATCCATTTCACCAGCGACCGCGCGCGCATGGGTTCATTCGCCAACTCCCTGTGGGTCCGCGTGCTGGCCTGGTCCACGGCCGCCGTGATCGTCGGCTTGAACCTGCGCCTAGCCTGGCTTGCCATTGCGGACTGGCTGGCTGCGGCGGGCGCCTGGCGCACGGTGGTCTGGCTGGCGACCATCCCCACGGCGGCGGTTCTCTTGCTACTTTTGTTGTGGGTCACCATGGAACCCCTGATCAGCCGCTGGACGCGCAAGTTCGGCAGAGCGCCGATCATTCTGCCGGAGACCGTCGGCGCAGAAGCCGCTGCCGCGCCAACTTACCACCGCATTCTGGTGCCGCTGGACCACAGCCACCTGGACCGGCTGGCCGTTAGCCATGCCGCGGCCATGGCGAAGCTCCACGGCGCCAAGTTGTTTCTGCTCCACGTCGAAGAAGGCGTAACCAGCCAGATTTACGGGCCGGACGCCTCCACCGCGGAGGTGGAGGCGGGCGAGCAGTACCTCGATCGCATCGCCCAAGCCCTCCGCGATCAAGGGATTATCGTCGAAACGGCGATCACCCACTCCTCCTCGCCCAAGAAAGAGATTGTGCGCTACGCGCGCGAAATCCGGCCCGATCTGGTCATCATGGGCGCGCATGGCCACGGCGGTCTGAAAGACCTGATCTTCGGTACCACCATCAACCCGGTGCGCCACAACCTGCAGGTGCCCATGCTGATCGTCAGACCCGGCAAAGGTTGAGACACCCCGCCTCAACACCGTGTCCGAGGAACACACCGATAGGCTCCCACGCACCAATAAGTCCCGCAGAATGAATAGCTTCAGTTGGCATGAGAAATGCCTCTTCCCACATCGTGAAGCGCCACCTCTGGCTTATCTTGCTGTTGGTCTTCGGGATTCGGCCGCTCCCCTGCGCCACCTTGCAGCAGTTGACCCTGGACGACATGATCGCCCAGTCCACCGCCATCGTCCGGGGCACGGTCGTGGACTCCTGGGCGGCGCGCACCGGTTCGGTCATCTATACGCACTATAAGGTCCAGGTGAGCGAGAACTTCAAGGGACTTCGCCAGAGTTCCGTCGAACTAGTGGTTGCCGGCGGAGTGGTCAACAACCTCAGCCAGAGTTTTTCGGGGTCGCCCACGTTGAACAAAGGCGACCAGTTTGTGTTCTTTCTGTGGACCAGCCGTGCGGGGCTGACCCAGATCATGGGGCTGACGCAGGGGCTTTTCGCGGTCGCGCCGGACGCTTCCGCCGATCCCATGGCCACGCGCGCCGCCACCCACGAATTGATGCTCGATCCCAAAACCGCACAACCGGTGAAAGACGCCACGCTAGCGATGCGCCTGAGCGACTTGCGCTCGCGGATCGCGAGCACGCTCAACGCCAGTCAGGGGGCCAGCCAATAATGCGGCAAACGGGGCGCATCGCGTGGGTGGCAGTCGTCGCCGTAGCCGCGGTCCTGATGGGCACGCCCGCGCAAGCGTATTATCACTACGTCCACTACCTCCGAAACGCTCCCTATACCCCGGTTCAGGAAAAATTCGACCTCACCGTTCTGCCCAACAAGACCGTCACGTTCTTTGTGAGCGACTCCGGTCCGGCGGTGTTAGCCCCCAATGACAGTCTCGGCTCGATTTTGGGCGAGGTCAAAGCTGCGCTCGCTGCCTGGAATTCGGTGGATAGCTCGGATCTGCGAGTGGCGTTCGGCGGCACCGAAACCGCCGGCCAGATATCCAACACGCCGGGCGGCAACGTGCTCTTCATCGATCTGCCTCCGGGCTTGCTTGGGCAGGGCGCGCCCATGGTCATGGTGGGAACCACCACCATTATCGGGGGGCAGGTCCTGTTGTCGAACAACACCAACAAGGGGCCGGGACCCAGCTACCTCGAGGAGTTCTACACCACCGCCGTTCACGAGATCGGACACGCGCTCGGGTTGCAGCACACCTGGACCGCCAGCGCCATGTCGCAGGATGTCATTCGCAATACCACGCGCGCGCGGCCTCTCGACGCCGATGACATCGCGGCCCTCTCGGTCCTCTACGGCAAGGCTAACTGGACCGCAAACTTCGGTTCCATCTCCGGCCGGGTCACCTTGAACGGCCAGGGCGTCACTCTGGCCTCGGTGGTCGCCATCAGCCCGAACGGACCGGCTGTCAGCGCGCTGACCAACCCCGATGGATCGTACCAGATCGATGGCCTGCCTCCCAACAATTACCTGCTGTATGTTCACCCGCTGCCTCCGGACGCCACTCCCGCCGACGGATCGGGCCTCCGGCTCCCGGTGGATGCCAATGGCCAGCCCATCCAGGCCAGCAGCCCATTTGGGACGATCTTCTATCCGGGCACCCTCGACCCCGGGCAGGCCACTTCGATCCCGGTGGTTGGCGGCACGGTGGTCACGGGCGAGAATTTCCCGGTGCAGGCGCGCGCGGCGGTGCCCATGTATGACGTCATCACCTACAGTTATCTCGACCCGGTCAGCCGCTCTTCCAGTTACAACCCAGGCGCCAACGCGGTCCCCATCACACCGGCCTATATAAACACCGCGCAGGGGGCGTTCTTCGTCGTGGCCAAGACCAGTTCCGGGAACACCCCGGTGCCGCAATCGGTCACCATCCTGGGTGGCTTTGCGACAGCCAGCGGCCCGTATCTCAGGCCATACATCCCCGCCGGCAGCTCGCAGCAGGTGCTGGCTCTGTACTTCGGTATGCCGCTGTTTGCGGGAGCCGGTCCGCGCCACATGATCTTCAATTTCGGCAACGACATGTACGTGCTGCCGGACGCCATCACCCTCGTCGAGAAGGGCGCGCCCGTGGTCGGTTTGGTGGCGCCGAATGCCGATGGCAGCGTCACCCTGACGGGCAGCGGTTTCGGCCTCGACAGCCGCGTTTTCTTCGATGGCATTCAAGCCACTACGCTAACGCCGTTCAGCGGCGCCGACGCGCAGGGTTCCATCGCGGTGGCGCCTCCCGCGGGCTCCAGCGGCCAGGTATCCAACATCACCGTGTTTAATAGCGACGGGCAGAACTCCACGTTCCTTCAATCCCAGAACCCGCCAACCTACGCCTATCCCTTCACTGGAACGCCGCAGACCGCCCTGGACAAAACCGCGCTTCCGGCGGGCGTTTCCTCGATGGTGGATATCACCGCGCAGAATGCCAGCTTCGTGGACGGCCAGGTGACCGTCGGATTCGGAACGGAAGACATAACCGTGAACCGCCTTTGGGTGTTGAGCCCGACTCACTTGCAGGCCAACGTGGTGGTGGCGCCCAACGCCGCGCTGGGCGCTTCCGAGTTCAGCGTCGTCTCGGGGTTCCAGGTGGTTGCGCAGCCGTTCGCGTTTCAGATTCAGGCGGTTAATCCGAGCCTGCCTTCCATTGGGCTGCCCATCGCGAACGCCGTGCCCACTCAGCAAACGCTCTACCCCGGCGCCATTGCAGCCATCTACGGCTCCAACCTGGCGGTCTTGCCCACCTCCGCTCAAGTGACGTTGAACAACCAGCCCGTCCAGATCCTGTACGCCTCGGCGGCGCAGATCAATTTCGTGATTCCCGCCGCTCTTTCCACGGGCCCAGCCACGCTGAACCTGAACAACGGCTTGGCCAGCGCCTTTCCCGTGATCCTGCAGATCGGCAATCCGCCGCCCGCCATCACCGGCGTGACCAACGTGTCGGGCGTGACGCTCGATGCCAGCCACTCCGCCGGCATGGGCGACATTCTGAACGTGCTGGTAGCGGGCCTTGACCCGGCCGTGCCCGGCAACCCCAGCCGCCTGCAGGTGACAGTCTCCGGTATCTCCATGACGGTACTCGAAATCGCGCCCGCGCCAAACGGCCTGTTCCAGATTCAGATCATCCTCACGCAGTCGTTCGCGGGCGCCCAGGTGCCGCTGGCGGTTTCGGTGGACGGCTCCAGCAGCGCGCCCTTCCCCATCACCGTGCGATAGCCACTGGGCGTGGATGTGTGTTACCGTGTGGGACCGGGAGATTCCAATGAAACTGATTCTGACTGCACTGCTCGTCGCCGGATTCGCCGCACCCGCGGGAGATCCGGCAGGGTTCCATCTCTGGAAAACGGCGGAGTTGAAAGCCTTTACCAAAACGCTTGCCCCAAAGATGAACGCGTCCAAAACCGCCGTCCAACAGTTGACGAGTTTCGGCAACTATAGCTTCCTGGCGTTGCACCGTGAAGCCTCGGGCGAGGCGGAATACCATGCCACTCAGGCCGACATTTTCGTCGTGGAGAGCGGCCAGGCCACACTCATCTATGGTGGCGCCATGGTGGATGGGAAAACCACCACGCCCAACGAGATGCGCTGCCCCTCAATCAGCGGCGGAATGGAGACCACACTCGGCGTGGGCGACGTTGTCACAATCCCCGCGAAAATGCCCCACCAGATAAAGCTCGATGCGGGCCAGGAGGTCACCTACTTCATGGTCAAGGTGACGCAGTAGGGGCCGCCGGCGCTACTCCTTCCACATCAGCTCCGCATCCGAGCGGCGCACGTAGTTGGCATCCAGCGCCGCCGGGTCCGAGGCTGCGCCGCGCAGCCAGCGTGCCAGCGCGATGCGCGCAATCGCGGCGGCCAGCGCCGGCGGCGCGGTCGCGATTCGGGCCCGCTCGAAGCGCGTTCCCGCCAGCGCGGCGCGGAACGGCGTGAAATCGCTCGAGACAAACTCCATGTCGCCCTCCGGCAGCGTCGCCAGCCACGCCGGAAACTTAGTCACCACTTCCGGCGCAGCCAGCCGGCCGGCATCGTCATACACCGCGCCGTAGATTTCGCCGCGACGCGCATCCAGCACTACCGCGCGCAGCGGAGCGCTGCCGAAACTTGCCAGCGCCTCGAGGTTGGAAACCGCCACCGCCGGCTTGCCCAGCGCGTCCGCCAGGCCCTTGACGCACGCCAGTCCCACCCGCACGCCGGTGAACGAACCCGGCCCCGAGGCCGCCGCAAAGCAATCCACCATGGCGGGCTTCACGCCATGCCGGTCGAGCAATTGCGCCAGGTGCTCGTAGATCACGTGCGCAAAGCCACCGGGCGCGTCGAGCGATGTTTCCTCAATCAACTCCTCTCCGCGCGCCAGCGCCAGGCTGCCGGATTCGTGCGTCGTATCGATCGCCAGAATCAGTGGATTCACTTATTAAGCCCGAGGGCCGCGTCCATCGTGTACACCTTTCCGTTGGCGTTCATCCCGTAAAGCCGCATGTGCATGATCGCGGGAAAGTTTTTCGCCAGGCCCGCCAGCGGCCACATCATCCCTTTCTGCCCGGTGCCGATCACGCGATAGCCCTGGCCATCGGCCGCCACCTCGCCCGTCCACAGCCACATCATCGACCGCGTGGCGTGCGTCTCATGCGTCATCTTGGCGGCGTACGGCGGCGGCAGGGTCACGAAGATATCGCCGCCGGAGGGCTGCTCGATGGCGAACGGCACCTTGGGGCTGTTCGATTCGATTTCCTGGAGCACGATCTCGCGCGACTCGAACTTGTACGACTTGTTCATGCCCGCCAAATGGCCTTCTCTCACCACGTGCAGCACCCAGTCGTGCGACTTGTCGGGCGGTTCGCCCGTGAAGTGGTCGCCGCTAAACTTCTTCTTCGTCTTCACCACTTCGCCGTTGATGGGATTCATCCAGTAGACGTCGTAGCCGTGTTTCTCGACCACCAGTTCCACCGGCCCAGGCTGGGCCATGTAGACCACGTACTCCGTGTCTTCCAGCGCCACCGCCCGGCCGCCGTCCACGTCGAAGTACGGCTCCAGCTCCCAATGGCGTGTATCGGACATGAAATCGAACCACACGGTCATCTGTTTGGCGCCGGGTCCGCTGCCCGCATAAGTGACATACTGCCCGTCCATGGTCGCATTCCACAAGCGGCGGCGGAAGGCCGCGGCGTCGCTGTCATCGCGCCCAAGATCCAGGTTCACGAAAGGAACCGCATAAAGTTGATGCTCGATGGCCCCCACGTTGTCATCGGCCGTGCCGTGCGCGGCGAAATCCATCCACCCGTCGTCCAGCAGCGGCGCCGAGGTCACACTCGCGCCCGTGGTGCGCGGGTGCTGGTAGGGGTCCAGCTCCTTCAGCAGCCCGCCGATCTCCTTGAGCAGCGCGCGCCCGTCGCCGTACTCTTCAAACCGGTCCACCACCTGCCAGGTGATGTTCATGGCCGCGTAGCGCCCCACCACGTAGCGGATAAAGCGGCGGCGCTGTTCCCAACTGGGAAACACCTTCGTGAGGAAGCCCGGTCCGCCGGCCAGGACCAGATCCGCCACTATCCCCTTTTCATTCAGGTAGCGGACGCGCTGGTCCAGCCGCTGAAATTGGTCGAGGTCCGGCGAGTCCGGCGACTGGTATGCGGCGTCCCGTCCTTCCGCCATCACCACGCCGCGCAGGTGATTGAACTTCTGTGCCGCGCGCGCGTCCGCCACCGCGCGAAACGCCGCGTCGTCCAGGAATGCGAAGCGCATCTCGCTCGCGCCCATCCACAGGTGCGGCCGGTCGAGCCCCGCCGAGTCCTTTTCCGTGTAGGCCCAATGATGCATATTGGCCGCGCGGATGAATCCCGGCGCTTCGGAAGCGGCGGCAATGAATGTGCCGGTCTTGTCGTTCCATTCGGCGATATTGCTGGTGATGTGGTAGTCCCAATCGCCGGCCTCGGTGGGAGAGAAGCGGACCGCCATGCGCCGGCCGCCATCCCAATAACCGGGGAGCGCGTAGGTGTGATGCCGCGGAGAGCGAAACTCCACCTTCAGATCGACGGTCACATAAGGCTGGGGATGCGCGGCGGCGTCCTTTTCGCCGAGTTCGAACACCAGCTCGCAGGCGGAGTATGCGGGCGTATTGTTGCACGTGCTCTGCGCCCGGAGCGCCAGCGGAACGAGCGCCAGAACTGCCGTCGCCAATCTCAAGCCCATAGACCCAGTGTAGTGCGTCGAACCGCTGTGGGGCAGGATGAAATCCTGCGCGGCGGTTGGTTACCGCCGCCGTTCGGTCTGCAGCCGAGTGCCGAGCCCGAAGGGCGACAGATAGTAGCCCACGGCGCAAGCCATTGGGAACGGAATGCGCGCTTGCCATAGTCCCGGACAGGGGCGTAAGAGTGCTTATCCCCCGCCGGCGCAGATGGGTACGGCCATTCGACGCCAGCACTCATCTGTGCGTTCCCAGGATATTGCTTACCACCGGCCGCGCAATCGCCACATCAACATGGCCTCGCAACCAGATCTTTACTGCAGTGCCATCGTGATTTGGCCCAATTGGCTGGCATAGAATGCAGCATAGATTATGATGGGAATGGCGGCACCAACTGGGGCGTTCTGTGGTACTTGTACATTCACCTGCGTGGCCCCCGCGATCAGACCCGGAGCTTGGCCAACGAACGTGATCGGGGCATTCACCGAGCCGATCATAATGACGACGCCAGCTACTGGCACCGGAAACGGAGGACTGAGCGGCCCGAGTGAGCCGTCGGCAAGCGGTGGATTCAGTGACCCTGCGCCCGTCATAAACACCGAGACGATGGAACCTCGCGCCGCCGGGTTCGAGGGAGAGTTTACGGTAGTGTCCTGGTTCAGAATGGCAGCTTGACCGGTACCGCTTCCGTTCACGGCAAATATGCCAGGCGCTGCGGCCGCTACGGGGAGCTTCACCGGTCCTAACGTCTGCTCGCCCGATTGGACTGTCACAGGGATTGCCAGGCCCGGAATAACTTCAAACGGAACGACCGCATTGATTTGGCAGTCGGATGCATATAGAACCGTCGCTGCGAGCTGGCCGAAGTTCACCGTTGGCTTGGATGATCCGAAACCGTTACCAAACATAGTAACAATCTCGCCCGGAGCTACCGCTCCTGCGCCTGACGCAAAAGGCGAGCCGTAGCCAGGAACCAAGCTGGCGGCGTTCAATACCGAACCCAGTGAAGGTCCAGCGGGCTGTGAAAAGTCGACCTTCGCGGCGAACGCGTCGGAATCCCCGCCGCCGTACTCGGCTTGGAAAGCATGCGGAGTCGAAAAGAATACGAGTGAATATGTCAGGCCCGCTGAATAGAGACCACCCTTGCCGTCCAAAGCAAGGTACGCGCCAGGGATGTGCGAAGTGGCCGCTACTGCGGAACCAGTGGAGTTAATGACGATAACGCCGGCATTTGATTGCGCCGCGCAAGTCCGCTGGATGAGGGACGACGAAGCCACACTGACCACGCTTACGTATGCCTGCCCGGCGGCATCCACGGCAATCGGTGTCGGGTAGCCGTTCGTGAGGCCGGTAAATGTCGAGTAAACAAGATGCCCGGAGGTATCGAGCTTTGTGACAAATCCGTTGCCGGTGAGGCTTGGCGGCTGATTTGAATTGTCGCCGCTGTAGGTCGTCGCGAGCGCGCCCGATGTGGTGGGGAAATCGGTCGATTGTGTTCCCCCGGCGATGTATACTGCACCGGTTCCATCTATTGCAATACCCAACGCGCCGTCAGGTCCGCTGCCGCCCAAGTAGGTGGAATAGAGCAGATGGCTGCCGCTGGCATCAAGCTTGGCAGCAAACGCATCGCCGTAGCGCAGCGGCCCGAGATCTACTTCGCCATGGAAGGTACGCGAGATCGCGCCCGCAGTAGTCGGGAAATTTGGCGAAACAGTTTCGCCCGCCACCCATACATTCCCCGCGCCATCGACGGCGATGGCATGTGCATCATCCGGACCCGAGCCGCCCAGGTAAGTGGTCCACGCCAAACTTCCTGAAGGCGACAGCTTCGTGATGAATGCGTTGGGACACGGACCGGTCCCATTGCCGCTTGGGCATTGCCCTCCGGGATACCGAGTTTGGTATGCCCCGGGAGTCGTGGCAAGACCCGGTCCGGCGGCGCCAGCGACATAAATGTCGCCCGCCCCATCAACTGTCATCGATTCCGCGGCGCCGCCGATTGCCGTAGTGTAGAGAACGCTCTGCGCAGTGGGATCAAGCTTAACCACGGCAAAGGAAAGAAGGTTAGCAAGCCTCTGGACCGCAAGATATATGTTGCCACTTGCATCGAGCGCGAAGGCGGTAGCACGCGACGCGGAAAGACAAACCGAAAAATCGATGGCAGTGCCAGACGGATTGAATTTGGTAACAAAGGCGCGCCCGCTGTTTGTAGAGGGCGTACCGAGGCTGGTGGACGTGAGTGGAAAATCCGGCGATGAGGTGGTCCCGGCAACGTAAGCGGAACCCGTGGAATCCACCGCCATTCCAGCCACGGTGTCCGTATACGAGCCGCCTAGATAGGTAACGTAACTAATGAGCCGAGCGGCTGCAGCCCAGGTGTTCACACAGAAGAGGATGAGAAGAGCAGTCAGCTTAATGGAGCGGATGTTCATCGATGACGCCATAAAACTCGTGTCCACTATCAAAGACCCTTATGAGCCGACTTCCGACTACACCTCTTGCTACGTTGCTCCCGCCCTTGCGGCCGTTTAACGATCACAGCTCCTCCCAAAACTCCCATCTCCCATCCTCTCAACAACATGCCGATCTCCCCCGCCTTCCCCCCGCCCACTCCCATGCTACTCTCAAAGTAGGACAGGCTTTCCGCCTGTCCTTTTTCTTATGTCATCGATCAAACAAGTTGCAGAGAATCGCCTCCACACCTGGCGCCCCCTCGACCCCGGATGTAACCCCTTTGCCATCAGCACACTAGCCGCGAATTGGGTTCGTTCCGCAATTTTCCGCGTTGCCGCCCCAGTCCATCGCCGACAAGGGCTGCCCGCAAAAGACCCGAGCCTTGTGCCATCAGCACCCCGGCCGCAAATTGGGTTCGTTCCGCAACTTTCTGCACTGCCGCCCCAGTCCATCGCCTGGCAAGGCCCGCCTGCACAACACCCGAGCCTTGTGCCACCATTAGACAAGTGCCCCTTATTTGCTATCTGGACGCATTTTCTGGAATCAGCGGCGATATGCTGGTCGGCGCGCTGGCGGACGCCGGCGCGGACCACAACGCCATCTCCAACGCCATCGCCTCGCTCGAGAGCGGTGCCACGGTCTCGTTCGAGAAGGTCAAGCGCGGCGGCATCGGCGCCACCAAATATCACGTGCAGGTGCAGGAGGCGCACGTTCACCGGCACCTCTCGCACATCGTCAAGATGATCGAAAAAGCCGACATCTCCGAACGCGCCCGGCGCAATGCCATCTCCGTCTTCCGCCGTCTCGGCGAGGCCGAAGCGCAGGTCCACCAGGTGCCCATCGAGAAAGTGCATTTCCACGAGGTGGGCGCGGCCGATTCCATCGCCGATATCGTGGGCGCCTGCCTGGCGTTCGACCTGCTCGACATTGGCGCCATCGTCTGCTCGCCGCTCAATGTGGGCAGCGGAACGGTCAAGACCGAACATGGCCTTCTGCCCGTGCCCGCGCCGGCTACGGCCCTCCTGCTGGTCAATGCGCCCATCTATGCGCGCGGCCCCGCGGTGGAACTGACCACCCCCACGGGCGCGGCCGTAGTAGCCACTCTGGCGAATTCGTTCGGCGTGCTGCCGCCCATGAAGGTGACCCGCACCGGATACGGCGCCGGCGGCCACGATTTTCCGGAACAGGCCAACGTGCTGCGCGCGATTCTCGGTGAACCCACCGGAGCCGACGAAGCACTCAACGTCTGGGTGATGGAAGCCAATATCGACGATCTCAACCCGCAGGTGCTCGCCTACGCCGCCGAGCGGCTGCTCGAAGCCGGCGCGCTGGATGTCACTTTGCAGCCGGTGCTCATGAAGAAGGGCCGGCCCGGCCACCTGCTGCACGTCATCGCCAGGCCGCAAGAGCGTGAAGCGCTCGCCCAGCTTATCTTCGCCGAAACATCCACCCTCGGACTACGCGTCTATCCGGCCGAGCGGCGCGTCCAATCGCGCACCTTCGCCGAAGTGGAAACGCGCTTCGGAAAAGTGCGCATGAAGGTTTCGAGCGAGGGCTCCTTCGCGCCGGAATACGAAGACTGCCGCAAGCTGGCGCTCGAATCCGGCGTGGCGTTGAAACAGATTATCGCCGAAGCGAACTGCGAGTACTTGAATCAATCGAGATGAAATACTACCTGACTACACCCATCTACTATGTGAATGCCGCGCCGCATATCGGCCACGCCTACACCACCATCGTGGCCGACCTGGTGAAGCGCTTCAAGCGCATGCAGGGCTATGAGGCCGTGCTGACCACCGGCTCCGACGAGCATGGCGTCAATGTCGAGCGCGCCGCCCAGCGCGCCGGTAAATCGCCC